>CAIZQW010000466.1 GCA_903935195.1 uncultured bacterium | reverse complement strand
TTTTCCATCTGCTTTTGGCTTGGTTTGAGCATTTCAACCCTTGCCGAAACTAATTTGCTCGACAGGCTTGCCACAGCCAAAGCGAAGCTGGTTAAAATGCAGGATGTGTCAAGCGGGGTGCCATTCAATGAAATTCAGAGCAATGGGAAAGTTGTGAACGCGCTTCTCACTCAGATTATAGATGTTTCTTTTACCGATCAGACTTATGATCGGACGGATTCATTTTTTATGTCCGTTCTTAAGAGGTCAGATATTGTTCAATTTGTTGTGCCAGATGTGTGTGTAAAGAAGTTCATCAAGACAACTATTAGTAGTGGAGAACGAGCTCGCCTCTGTAACTTTATGATACAGACTCTCTACGAAAACAGGTTGACCAATACACAAAATGTATGCAATGCGATAAAATCTATCCTTTATTTAAATGATTATCCCGAAGTATATTCTCCTGAGACGCGGGAGATTATCAAAAAACTTATTCTTGAGAATCGGATCCACTTCTTTTATGCGGATGTCTTAGGAATAATAAAGGACAAAGAGATACAAGCCTATCTTCTACCGATTGCAAACCAGGAAGGTCGGTATAAGGAAAGCGGCTACTATCAGACGTGGCTGGCGACGTGTATGCTAGCCAAGGCAGGGGACAAGGTCGCACGCAAGCGGATCGAGGATGAGGCTGACAATCTCAGCGATTTGCACAAGTCGATGTATATTCCTTTAGGGATGGCCTATCTCGGCGACAGGGATATGGTGTTACACCTCTTTGAGATGTTGAAGAGTGATTTAAAAAAATGGAACGGTGAAGACGTTGACCCGGAAGAGACCCAGCTTTCCCACGAGGCAGCTAAAGTTTTATCACTCTGCGTGAGGAGTTTTCCTAGACCCTCAACCTCCCGAGCATATACAACCCAAGACAAGACAATGTTTTTAAAGTGGGTAGAGGAGAACAAGAATACGTTTGTCCTTGAAAACAAGCCGCCTCTCTATTATTTAAAAAACACACGAATTGGTTTTTTAACCAAATAACTAATGAAAGTGAAAACGTATAGCTTCCTGTTATTCTTTTTTTGGGAAACGTTCTCACTCCACGGTCAGAGTTTTGTCGAGCAGTATGAGGCCTACATGGTTAAGAGCCAGTCGAATGCGACGCCGAAGCTTGCGGAATCGTATCCCGGTGCGCCGGGGCATGGGTATCCAGGGAAGATTCAGCCCTATACGGACTCGTCTGAATTGGCGGTACACCTTGCAAAATATAATCTGACTGCGAGCTGGTTTGTGCGCGAACCGATCGGCACCAACCTCACAGAGAGTACCGCGCTGCGTTACTATACGGAATCGGAGAATGAGCCCTATCCTGACCGCATCGCCTTTTTACATTACGCGCCTGAAGCGCAAGGCAGCCGTATTCAGAAGGCCCCGATGCCGTTGCTTGTCTATATCTCGGGGTGCGGAGAGGTCGGCGAGGATCTGATAACCCAGTTCCGCCATCAGACACTCTTCAGTATTGTGACCTCGAAGGCGTTCCAGAAGAAGTATCCCTGCTATTTTCTGGTCCCTTCGCCTCCCAAATGCGAAGGGACGTTGATGGGAGGGATGCACCATCGCCCCTCGCTTGTCCAGAACTTGCTGAATGACACCATCCTCGCCTTTATGCGCGAGATGAAAGATCCGCTTGTGGATACAAACCGCCTCTATGCCACAGGGCTTTCGTACGGGGGAGGCGGAGTCTATTACCTGGGGATGCGATTCCCTGGACAGTTTGCTGCGCTCGCGCCAGTCGCGGTAGGCACCGTGAATGAGAACCTGATTCATCCGCTGAAACCGGGAAACTGGTGGCACTTCTATAACGAAGGCGATTATGCGAAACACGGTGTGAGCGTGGAGAGACTCCGCTCCTTCCAGTCTCGAGTCATCGAACGCGGCGGGGAGTTCCGGATCGGCACCTACCCGGATCAGGGCCACAATGCCTGGGAGAAAGCGTGGAAGGAGGATGCCGTCTGGGAGTGGATGTTCTCAAAGAGCCTTCTGAAACAGGAGGTCGGAGGGCAGGTCCCAGAGGCTAGAAAGCTCTCTGACCTCTCTGGCAAAACGAAGCCATCGGTACTCAGTAGTGTGCCTGTGCCGACGTGCAGTGCCTCTGTCCCTGGACGCGATGACGGGACGGGTCCTGAGAGAGGCGCAGATGGATTGAAGGCGACTTTTTACCTTTCAGAGAGGCCCGTGTCCAAAGGCGACTGGTGGCAAGCTGAATATGCGGCACCCGTGACAGGGAACGGGACATTGACACTTGGCCAGCTGAAGAGCAAAGATATACATTCAAAGGGTAGGATAGAAACATCCTACAATGGAACGGTATGGTCATCTGTGGTCTCCTTTTCAAAAAGTGAATCCGTCACCTTCCGTATATCTGGAAAGGTCCGTTTCGTCCGTGTGGTTTCGACTACCACGGTACCGGAACTGCTTGCTGTCAAGGAGTTGATTATTGATTAAAACCCGACACACGTTCCTCGTGATTGCGTGTTGGGCCTTCGCTCTTGCGACAGCCATTGGCCAGCTTCCATCACTTTGTAAGAGCATTCAGCTCTCAGTCAAGAACTATGCGAGATGGGATAACAGGGGTTTCAATGGCACTGGGGACTATCTGCAGACCCGGCGCGAGTCCGTACGTGAATACTTGCCACAGGGTGAAACGCTCTATTTCCTTGTGCCTGACGATAAAGCCCTCTCCTCGCCACAGCGTTCGATGCATCTTGCGATGGCGTGGGAGGCGATGCCTGACAGGGTCTGCTACGGGGGAACGAATGGTATCTCTCAGGCATCTTACATCATCACCAGCGGCTATAAAGACACATTGCCAGTCAAGGATGACACCTTTATTGCATTAAGAACAAATGCCCATGCCTCAATATGGGCACGCACATCCACTATAAAGTCCCATCAGCCCCGGATCTCTGCCACCGTCCCGCGCTGGCGCGAAATTCTGGGACTTGTCGCGCCCTGCTTGGTGATGCTCGGTGGCGCAGTGGCAGGCGGTTGGGTTGGTCTTGTAGCCGGGGTACTCTTCTTTACGCTTTTGATGGCGATCCCTCCCCTATTTGGCTTTTCACCCTCAGCACTTTTTGTCGCCGGGGCTGTGACGTGCAGTGTCATGGGCGCATGGCTAGCCACGCAGCGCCTGAGGCAAGCGGATATGCCGCATCAACCCCTCCTGTCTTTGAACAGGCCCCTCATTCTCGGGGTGATCGCCTTGGCTCTTTTTCTCGTCTATGCCTTCTTAACGCTCTCGCATACCTTCATGACACCGAACGGGTTAGGTGTCTTTGGCGGGAAGGCCAAGCTTCTCTTTGTTTCAGCGGGCATCCCTGCCGGGTTTTTTACGGATCACGCCTGGTCAACCCTTCAGCCAGCCTATCCACCTGGCTATGCCTTGGTGACGCTGGGGTGCTATGGACTCGCAGGCGGTTGCGGCGAACACTTGACTCAATTGCTGTCGTGCCTTTTTGTAGCCTGTTCCCTTTTGTTTATCGGGTTCAAACTGCCACAACGAAATCCTTTGTTTCTACCGCTACTTCTCTGGTTTGCCGCATGCCTGCTTGCTGAGCAGGCGATCTGGACAGGTATCTTGTTCTATGCGGAGCCTTGCATGCTCCTTATTCTTCTTGTTGCGGTGGATGCGATTATTGCAGATGTTGAAGGTGAGGAGAAGCCTTTCCTCCTGCCGTGGATTTTGTTGGGGTCTTGTGGCTGGATCAAGAACGAGGGGATTTTATATCTTCCGGCAGTTTGGTTTGCGATGCGTCTCATGTATGGCGGAAAACGCATTCACCTCACCACTCTTATCTATGGACTGATACTGCCAGTCTTCTGGTTGCTTTACTCCCGGTTCTCAGGGGCGAAATTGTATGACTTTGCTCCACTTTGGCAGCCTGACGGACACCAGGCCTGGCAGGCGGCTAAAGCCGTTGCAAAGCTTGCATTTCTTGAGCCTTGGCGCTACGGATTTGCATACCCGTTCGCACTCCTCATCCTCGTCTTTAAGTCTTTCAGGACCGGACGGGTCATCATTGGACTCGTGGTCATGCTCCTCACTGTTCTGACCTTCATTTATATTTTCTCGCTCAGCCGTGCAGCGGAATTCGATTGGCATCTGGACAGCCTTGAACGGTTGCTCTGGCTCCCGGCCATTTTAATGCTGTTCTGTTTCACTACATCATCTAATCTAGTTTTTCCAAAAAAACCGTCTAAAAATTCCACGCGGAAACAACCACCCCAATCTGGACAAAATTCAGATAAAAGGGTATAGTAACAGCTCTTTTTTGAAAGGAAACGATCCACTATGAGTAAGAAAACACTTCGCGACGTCTGCCTCAAAGGTAAGCGTGTTATCATGCGCGTTGACTTCAACGTGCCGATTAAAGATGGTGTCATCGCCGATGATACCCGTGTCAAGGGTGCAATCCCTTCAATCAATTACGTCCTGGAACAGGGCGGTTCGCTCGTTCTGATGAGCCACTTGGGCCGTCCCAAAGGCAAGGGCTATGAAGCCGAATTCTCTCTGAAGCTCGTCTCTGACTATCTCGCAAAGATGCTCAACAAGCCCGTCGTCTTCGCACCTGACTGTGCAAACGCAGACGCCGAAGTTGCAGCGCTCAAGCCCGGTGGCATCGTCATGCTCGAAAACACCCGCTTCTACAAAGAAGAAGAGGCCTCGGTCAAGAAGACCGACGAGATGACTGATGAAGAGTACAAGACGAAGAAGGCCGCGCTGAAGGAAAAGCAGAAGGTCCTTGCTCAGAAGCTCGCCTCCTACGGCGATATCTATTGCAATGACGCTTTCGGCTCCGCTCATCGCGCCCATGCCTCCACTGCTGTGATTTGCAAATACATGAAGGATAACGTCTCCGGCTTCCTGATGGAGAAGGAGATCGAATACCTGGGTAACGCGGTTGAAAAGCCGGTCCGTCCCTTCGTCGCCATCCTCGGCGGCGCCAAGGTCTCTGACAAGCTCGCAGTCGTCAACAACCTGCTCGACAAGGTGGACACCTTGATCATCGGCGGTGGCATGGCCTACACCTTCCTAAAGGCGATGGGACATAACATCGGCAAGTCCATCTGCGAACTCGATCAGCTCGAGTATGCTAACCAGATGCTTGCCAAGGCCAAGGCCAACGGCAAGCAGCTTCTCCTGCCTGTTGACAATGTTGCGGCTGATAAGTTTGATCCGGAAGCCAACACGCAGATCGTCGGCAACGACATCCCCGATGGTTGGATGGCCCTGGACATCGGACCGAAGACCACGGCAAACTATGCAGCAGCTATCAAGAGCGCTAAGACAGTCGTCTGGAACGGTCCAATGGGCTGCTTCGAGATGAAGAAGTTCGCGGCTGGCACCACGGGTGTCTGCCAGGCTGTGGCCGACAGCGGTTCCGTCTCCATCATTGGCGGTGGTGACAGCGTCAACGCGGTCAACAAGAGCGGTCTCGCTCCCAAGATGACGCACATCTCTACTGGTGGCGGCGCCTCCCTCGAGTATCTCGAAGGCAAGGAGCTCCCCGGCGTGGCCGCGCTCAGCAACAAGTAATCCTCAAACGATTACCTCAAACAAAAGACGTCCACTCCTTGCTTGAGGGGACGTCTTTTGCTATTTTAATACGCAAACGCTGGGCTGACGGAGACGACTATGAAAAAATGTCCTTATTGTGCTGAAGAGATACAAGATGCTGCCATCAAATGCAAGCACTGCCATGAGTTCTTGAATGGGCAGATCCGTTCGCAGACTGTTCAGCAGACTGTCGAGAATGCAGTTCCCTGGTATTGCAAGACTGGCTCCATCGTCGTCACGTTACTCTGCGTTCCGCCTTTTGCGTTGCCCTTAATCTGGTTGCACCCCACCATGAAACCAGTGACAAAGGTCCTCTGGACGCTTGTCACGCTTGCCCTGACGGCTCTGACCATATTTAGCATCATCAAATTCATCCAAATCTTCAAGGAATTGAATGATGTGATCGGCTCGTTCTAACGTTGCCTTCGGCGACGCTAAGTATATGAAGATATAACTTTTTCCCGCAGAGGCGCAGAGACGCAGAGGAGATTTTATTAACCGCAAAGAACGCATAGCACACAAAGAAAAGAGATAAGCCCAGATGAAAAAATTTTAGAATTTGATCTTTGCGATCTTTGTGTTCTTTGTGGTTAAAACAAATCGAGTTATAGCACGAAAAAAGAGCAACCCCGCCTCAGTGCTGGGATTGCTCTTTTTTAATTTTTAAACGCTAGCGTTTAGACGCGCTTGGCGAGAACTTCTGTTTCGTAAGCCTTGATCTGATCGAACCAGCCTTCGTTCCCAGGAACTTTAGCCTTCGCACAGAACATGGCCCAGACATCGCTCAACGGATAGGTCTTCATCTCTTCCTGAAGCATCAGCATCTCGGTGAACTGCCGCTTGTTTTGCAGTTTCGCCAAGGTTGCCCGAGGCAACAGGAGTGCAGCCAGAAGAGCCTTCTGCATATTGCGCATACCGAGAACCCAAGCAGCCACGCGATTGATGCTCGCATCAAAGTAGTCGAGCGCCAGAATCACGCGGTCAGAGCCATTCTTGATGATCTCTTCCGCGATGGCGCGGGTCTCGTCATCAAAACGCACCACATGGTCGCTGTCCCACCGGACGGGACGAGAAACATGCAATGCGACTTTGTCTGCAAAGAGCAGCATCGAGGAAATTTTGTCCGCGACGGATTCTGTCGGATGGAAGTGACCATTGTCCAACAGACAGAGCACGTTGTTCTTGGCTGCATAGTTCATGTAGAACTCGTGCGAACCCACTGTGCAGCTTTCAGCGCCGATACCGAAGAGCTTTGATTCCACCGTGACGATGACGCTCTTCTTGTTGTACTTCATCTTGAAGACCTCGTCCAAAGAGGCTTTCAGACGGGCGCGGGGTGCCATGCGGTCAGAGGGGACATCCTTGAAGCCATCCGGAATCCAGATGTTCAGGGCGCTATGTGTCTTCAGCTCCCGTGCGAAGTATTCGGAGATCTTGATACATGCCTGAGTATGACGAACCCAGAAGGCGCGAATCGCGGGATCTTCGTGCGAGAGTGTCAGGCCGTCAGCCTTTGGATGCGAGAACATCGTCGGATTAAAGTCCAGTCCGAGTTTACGTGACTTGGCGAATTCTACCCAGCGCTTAAAATGCTTCGGCTCCAGTTTATCACGGTCCACCTTCTTACCCTTTTCGAAGATCGCATAGTTCGCGTGCAGATTGACGCGATGGATCCCAGGGATAAGGCTCATCGCCTTGTCAATGTCCGCCATCAACTCATCGGGTGTGCGTGCCTTACCCATGTAGTTACCCGTGGCTTGGATGCCGCCCGTGAGGGAGCCAGCGTTCTCAAAACCCGACACGTCATCGCCCTGCCAGCAGTGCATGGAAATAGCGATTTTCTTCAGTTCGTTCAGTGCCGAATCGGTGTTTACGCCGATCTTTTTGTAGATTGCCTTTGCCTCTTCATAACGTTTTGCCGTACTCATGCTCATTCTCCTTTTATTGAATTAAACATCCTTCACTATGAAATTAACCTGCAAGACTTCCGCTGTATCCGGCGATCACCGCCGACACCAGCAAGATTCCAAGACCTAACCAAAGCAGTACACGCGTCTTTGTACTAGTCCCCTTCCATTCACCCAATATTACGCCTAAGATGCCACTAAACATGATGGAACTGCCCAACAGAACAGCCCAGCCGACATAACCTTGCTTGCCCATCAATGGCTCGCCGGTCTTAAAGGCCACAAACTGGCAGACCCAAAGGACACCCGCCAAGGCGGCCCAGGAAAAGTTCGACAACCCAGGAACATCTTTCTTGAAATAATCGCCACCTGTCTTGTTCTTAATGTTAAGGACAATACAGAGGATGCCATTCACTGTGAAGCCACCTAATAAGCAGACAACCAAGACAGGCATTCCTTGCCACGCAGAAGATGCCCCATGATCCAATGCCAATTTTGCAAGACTTTCGCCCCCTTGCAAACCAAAGCCTAATCCAGCGCTGGCCAAGCCAGAGAAGATAGCTACCAAGATTCCCTTATTAAAGTTATACTCGGCAACCGCTTTCTTCTTCACCTCTTCCGGCAACTCGCCCTCCTTCGACATGCCAGCCATTCCGACAAACACGATACCCACAATCGAAATCGCAACGCCTGCCAGAGAGACCATGCCTGCATCAGTTTTGAGTAGCTCGCCAAACTTGCCTGTGATGAGCTTGGGTACGAGCGTACCCGCCGCGGAACAGATACCGCAGCCAATGGCCAACCCCAAACCAACACCCAAGTAGCGGATCATCAATCCCCAGGTAATACCACCGAACCCCCAGGCAGCACCACAAAGATAGCAATAGATGAGCTCTTTTGACGGAGCGGCGATAAACAAGCTACAGAGCTTGGGGACCGTCAAAAAGGCAAGTGTAACAGGGGCAACCACCAGCGCAATGATCGCATAGATCATCCAATAGCTTTCCCAAGCCCACCCCTTTTCCTTCTTGAACGGCAACGTGAAGATTGCGCCGGCAAGACCGCCCAGCACGAATATCATTGTTCCTAATACAGGATTCATCTTTCATCTTCCTTTCTTATTGATAACACGCGGACATAACCATCCGCCACTACAACCCTTTACTTGCCAGCCAACATTTGCTGGCGATACTTTTCATCTGGACGGCCCAGCAGGTGCGAAACGATATCGGGCGAGAGCGGATTGATGCCCCCTGCCTGAAGTGCCCCCAACCGCATCCGTGCTGCCTTGATCGCCATCTGCGTCACGTTCAGCGCCTCCGCCGGATTCGCACCCAGCGCGATCACGCCATGGTTCTGCATATAAATTACCTTGGGGAACTGGCCCCACTTACTCATATAGGCATCGACCCCTGACTTGATACACTTGGCGAGGACTACGCCTGGATCAACATAAGGAATAAAAACAGAGTCAGGCCCGATCACGACCGCTTCGTCAGGACACATCCGGCCAGCCAAAACGGTAGGCCACCCCTTGCTACACGTTAATGCGTTAACTGCAGTCGCATGGGTATGAACAACTGCCTTCACATTCGGGTATCCGAGCAACAGCGCATGGAAGATCGCCTCAACAGAGGGCCGAGCCTTGACGGTCTCATCTACCTTGGATAATTTGTAGGTCTCTTGGAGTTCCTGCTCGCTGACCGACTCCTTCTCGAGGAGCGCCATCAAAGGGGCTCGCCGTAGGTGTACTGCATGTTCCGCACCCAACGTCAAGAGGTTACAGCCTGAGGCCTTGACATAAAATGTATCGCCCTCGCCAAGCACGGAGGTGTTACCTTCACCTAAAATAACAGCATCAAGCTCAGGCGCACCTGCAGCATGAGACATAGAGACAAAATCATCAACAATACTCATACATTCCTTTCCAACGATTAAACCTCACCAATCAAAGTTTTAGCAGTATACCGAAATGGAGTCCGCTTGTTAACAAATTTTTCTGACTTCACGTGATCTTTTTTGTACGTTTATTCCACAACCACATCCTTGACCTTTTCCTTCGCCGCTTTTAATTGCGTCTGAAGGTCCTGTAAGGTTGGATCCGCGTTGATGACGGCGGGAGGGGTCGGATTCTGCTCCTTCCACACCTTGTAGCTCGCAGCTTCTTTGTCTGCCATGATTTTTACTCGTGACTGCTCATATTTTAACGCACGTAACTCATCCACAGCCTTGCTCTTGGCCCCGCCTTTGAGTGTGTTGGACTTCTCCTCCAACTCCGCTGCCGCAGTGATGGAATCCGCATAGCGCTTCTGCCATAGCTTCGCAGATTCAAAGTGTGGATTTTTACTTTGGTTTTCCAATTCGAGCTCTTCCTTGCGGGTCTCAATCTTTCCGAGCAAGGTGTAATAGTTCTGGATGTTCGCAATGAGCTGCTCTGACATGTCCGTCAGCTCCCCACTAAAAAAGACCACATCCGGAGACTGAATAAGAAAGGGGCCTTCCCATTTGCCTGATTTACCTTTGCTCTTGGCAATAAGGACAAAACAGCCTGTCGCATGCTTCACCCCTGAATAGGTAAACAATGTCCCTGCCGGCACCTTGCCAATGTTCTCCCCCTCCTCCGTGAAGAAGGACGAGGCCTTGCTGACCACACCCCAGCCACTCTTCGGTCCTGAAAAAACAGGTTCTGCCACGGGCTTTTCCGTCTTTGCCAGAGCAGGCGTCTTCACAGCATCCTTCGGCTCCTTCTTTGCCTTCAATGATTCAATCGGCTTTGTGTTGCCCCCCGTCTTCAGAGGCGTCAGCTTGGTCTCCGCAAAGAGAGTGATATGCGCAGTTATTAAAAACCCAAACAAAGTGATCATCTTAATCATGAGTAACTCCAAATCTATAACTTCACCCGCCTTCGCCAAGGCTACGGCGTGGCAGGCTGGAATGTTGGAAGGATGGGGAAAGACAGGATACTGACTCTGGAGGGCCACGCTCCGTCGTGGCCGGACGCGACAGAGCGCGTCCCTCCAAAAGCGAATTTAAACACCCCATTATTCCAAGATTCCACCATTCCATCACTCCACTCTTCATCTCCACTTCTTCACCAGTTCAACAATTCGTTCGACTGTCTCCGATTCGGGAATCTTCCCCATCGGCTCTCCCCGAACAAACAACATACACTCGCCCTCGCCACCTGCCACAGCAATATCAGATCCCTTCGCTTCGCCGGGGCCATTGACGACACAGCCCATCACGGCGACATGCGGTCGTGGCGCCTTTGGATGTTCACGATAAAACTGTTCGAGGCGCTCCTCCACCTGCATCGCCATGCCTGCGACATCCACCCGTGTGCGACCACACGTCGGGCACGAGGTCACGGCTGCACCAGGCGCACGCAAACCGAGACATCTCAAAAGTTCAACTCCCACACGCACCTCTTTGGCAGGTGAATCCGTCAGCGAAACCCGAATCGTATCACCGATGCCTTCGAGCAAGAGTGCGCCCAAGGCAACCGAAGAGCGGACTGTTCCAGGAATAAAGGTCCCAGCCTCCGTCACCCCCAGGTGCAATGGATAGTCTGTTTTTTGTGACAACAGACGATAGGCCGCAATCGTACGCGGAACATCTGAAGCCTTCACCGAAATCTTGATCTCATGATAGTCTTCAGCTTCCAAAACAGCGACATGCCTCAGCGCACTTTCAACAAGCGCTTCTGGCGTCGCAGCACCATGTTTTGCAAGAATATCCTTCTCCAGAGAACCACCATTGACACCGATTCGGATTGGAATCTGCCGCACACGAGCTGCAGCGACCACCGCTCGGACGCGATCCGAACCGCCAATGTTCCCCGGATTAATTCGCAAACCATCCGCTCCAGCCTCCAAAGCAGCCAAAGCCAAACGATGATCAAAATGGATATCCGCAATGAGTGGGAGCGGGGAAATCTTCTTCACCTGGCAAAAAACCTCAGCGGCCTGTTGATCCGGTACAGTCAAGCGCACAAGATCGCAACCGAGTTCAGCGGCCTCTTGGATTTGCGCAAGCAGGGCAGCAGCATCATGCGGATCTGCATTCGTCATGGTCTGCACGCTCACAGGCGCACCGCCCCCGATCAACACGTTCCCAATCTTAATTTGGCGAGTCAACTTTCTCATCAGACTTGTAATGATACAAGATACGCTTCATTCCCGTCAATCCTTAGCGAGGCAAAAAAAGGGTTTTGTGGCATCTTTCTCATTGACCCATGCGCCCGACAAACGATATAGTATTCGCCTATCTGCACAAAGACTGAAAGTGGCCACGATGAATAATGATGATAAAGATGCTGTTTTAGACTTAAACTTCGATTTGACCCCCAGTTGGGCACGCGCAACTCCTGATGCTAGCGCGGAAAGCTTCAAAGGGCGTCACTACGATGAAGGCGACCGCGGTTCGTCGCGCCACAATCAAGACCGACGCGACAGCGGCAATCGCCGTCCGATGCGTGATCAGGGTGATCGCCCCAAGGGCGGTACTGATCGGCGTCCCCTGCGTCGTGAACTCGAACGTAAGGGTCCACCCTCCAGTATGCCACGTCCCGAATCACGTGGCGCTGTTGTTGACTTTGGCGCAGCCAGACCTTCCGGAGACAACCGTCCCCCGCGTCGGGATGATTTTCATTCACGTGGCGAGAGGCCCTATCGCCAAGAGTATCAGCAGCCCATGCTTCCGCTGGAGATTCGCGTTCTCCCCGAGCAGAAGGCCTTAGGTGCTGTGATCCGGCGTGTGCAAACCACGCACAGGGCCTTCCCGCTTCGGGATATCGCCTCGCTCTTTCTGGACAACCCAAACTCTTGCTTGGTCCGCATCGAGCCTCTTAAGGATCAGCAACTCCCGTTGTTCCAATGCAAGGTTTGCGGCTTCCCGGCTCTGACCGAAGAAGAGGTCCGCTCACACTTGATCAGTCATCACATCAATGATTTCTTTGACACCGAAGAGGTGGATTGTGATCCGCCAACTGGCGTATTCACCTGTGTTGCTCGTTGCACCATGAGTGGCGAATTGCTCGGCCCGACCAACCATCACAGCTACAATGCCAAGGTCCAGGAAGTCTTGCGTACCAAGTTTCCGAGCATGACCGAGGAAGCTTATCGCTCCCGCATTGAAGTCGTACGTGACGCAGAGGTCATTGAACAATGGCGTCAGCAGTGCACCAAGAAAAAGATCTATCGCCGCAAAGGCGTCGTGACCGAGACAGCTCCAGAGGTTCCACCAGCCGAGGGCGCAGAAGCCTCCCCTGAAACCGCAGTAGAGCCGCCACTGAAGGCACCGCCTCTCTCACGTGAAGTTGCAGAGCTCGTCTTTTTGCGCGAGATTGTTCCTGAACAACTGGCCAGCGTCAAACATCTGGTTTGTACTGTGGCTGTGGCGCTCAACACCTCCAGCCGTCCGTTAGCGGGCATGCTGCGGGATATCTTGAATCGCGAGCGCCGTTTCCCGGCTTCGCTCTTCTTCGCCTTGCGCGGAGCCTTCCGCCATCGCAAGCTCCATCTCTTCCGCGTCAATGACGCGAAGGGCCCGGACTTCGTCATGCTGAAAACACCAGTTCCCTTGGATCCGGTACACACGGTGAAGGCCCTGCACGATGTTCTGATGTTTGTAACCGAACATCCAGCCTGCACCAAGATGGAACTCGTCAACACCCTCTCAGAGAATGATGACGAGAAGAAGAAAGAAATCCTGATCCAACTGGCTTGGTTGCTCGAAAAGGGCCATGTCATTGAGTTCTACAATGATGTCTTGAGTTCTCCGACAGAATATCCAACGTTCCGATATCTGCCAGGCGAAAAGAACTATAACAGTGGCAATCAACGTCCACAGGCACCCCGTCAGCAGGCTCCAACCCCTGCACCGGCTACGGCTGTCGCACCTATTGTTGCTGAAACACCCGTTGCTACCGAGGCACCTAAATCAGAGGTCGTTGAGGAAGCTCCTACAGCCCAAGAGGAAGTGCCGACTGCTGAAGCATCCACGGAAACTCAGCCGACTGCTGAACAGCCGACCCAAGCCGCGGAATAACTCCGAGAGCGAAAGCTATCGGACTGTCAAACAGAGTGCCTTTTTAGGCACTCTGTTTTTTTGCCAGCTTCGCATTCCAGCTGAGCGCATCAATGGCATCCGCGATTGCAAAGAGGAAGGTCTCCTCTATCTCGGTCATCTCGCCATCGTGCATAATGATGATCTCGCACGCCTGCATGAACTCCCGCTTGAGCAGAGGCGCGAGCGCTTCCAGCTGCCGCAGAGAACGGTCAAGTTTTTGAGCATCGACCATTTCCGGGATTGTTCTAATCGGCACAGCGCCAATAAAAGGAAGCAACCGTTGAACACCAGCCTCTAGGGCCGGACGAATCGAGCGTCCCTCTTTTGCGCCATACAGGGCAATCACCGAGAGTACATCGACGATTTCATTAATCATCTGTTTCGGGGGCATAGGCGGCCTGCGTGACGCTTCAAGGGATTCATCCGGAAGCAGGCGACGACGGATCATACATCCCACAGCAAATTCAAAGGGTTCAATCTGGTCATCCGCACTACTCAGCGCCTCGACGGATTTCGCAAGCCTCTCCCTCAAATCAAGCGGTTCGTTTCGCAAGCCCATCACGGCGAGTTCACACAATTGCCGCTTTTCGGAGACCGTCCGCTCACGGATCCGTTCAGCCCAAGATTCAACCCATTGACGTACAAGTGCATCATTGAATGAAAGCCTGGGCAACATGCCCATCTGACGTTCGCGCACAGATTCATCAGTTGAGAGTAAGCAACCGCAGATACAACCGATCGCCGCAGGAACGGTCCGCAACGTCTCACGATCCGCCTGGCTAAGCCACGCCATAGAAAATAAAGCCCCCACCGCGGAAGCATCTTCATCCTCAAGTCCGGGAATTGAAACAGTTGGGTGAAGTTGTTTTAGCGGATTCAAGTCCTCCTGGCTGGTCGACGCATCGGACCCCGCCGCCCCACTTATCGCTCTCGCCAGCTCAGAACGACGCGTGTCCAGTGCAATACGTGATTCAGAAAAATCCCCGTTGAAAAAGGGATCAAGGCGTTGGATGCGACTGTTAATCGGCGGGTGTGTCGCAAATAAGGAGTTCAAGCCAGAGGCGAAGAGCATGTGAGAGACCTCTGACGTATTGGGGCTTGCAAGATCACTTCCTGCGGCACCGATCAATTTCAAAGCCTGGGCAAGACCTTGTGGATTCCGCGTAAACTGGACTGCTGAGGCATCGGCTAAAAATTCACGCTGACGCGAGATGCCACTCTGAATGAGCCGTCCAAAGAAGAAGCCGACCAGTCCGACAATCCAACTGACAAGCCCTACGAGTGCGAGAATGGCTAACGGATTATTGTTTTTTCGCGAAGATGACGACGAGCGAGAAGAAGAGCGTAACCCGATCTCAATCAGGACGCGTCCCAAAATAGTCAGCGCAAAAATGCCATGCAGAACGCCAACAAGCCAGATATTAAGTCGCATATCCCCATTCAGGACATGGCTAAACTCATGGCCGATCACAGCTTGTAACTCATCTCGCTTAACGACCTCCAAAAGACCGCGCGTCACCGCGATCGCGGCATCTTTTGACGAAAAGCCCGCGGCAAAGGCATTCATGCCATGCTCCCCATCCAGAACAAAGACACGTGGCATGGTAATCCCCGAAGCAATGGCCATCTCCTCGACGACATTCAGAAGGCGACGCTCCATGGCATCTTGCGTACCATTCGTCACCTCGCGTCCACCCAGCTCCTCAGCCACCGCCGAACCTCCGGCCCGTAGTTGAGTTATTTTATAAAGAGAGGAGAGAAAAATAATAAGCGAGGTGATTCCCATCGTCGCAAGAGCTATCTCCGGCATGAGCACATATTCCAGAAATTTTTCCATCTGAAACCCCTGCCCCTCCGAACTTCCATAACTGAAAACAGCACAGAGGCTGAGATGCAAGAGCAGGCATGTCGCCACCACGGAAAAGATATAGAGCAAAAGCAAGCCAACGGTCGCTTTACGCGATTTCTCCTGCTGTTCAAAAAAATCTGTCATACGGTTTAAACTCTTTCCAGCTTTAACTGCTTCGCATTGCCCTAAATGTTACAGAATCACGGGTTTCAACGCAAGTTACAAACCAAACCATTTTTCTATGTACTCGCTTACCTGCCTTTTGGTATAGTAACACCCTTTTACAGAACCAAAGGATCTTTAACAATGGAAAATGCCCCCACCTACGCGGAAGTTGAAAAACAATTTCTGGATTTGCTCTCCAAGCGTCCGTTGCCCCTGGCCACGGTTCTACCGATGATCCACTCCTCGGCTGTTTTGGAAAATGGAAACAAGGCAGATGAGTGGACGACCATGCTCCTGCAGGAACTTGCAGAGGCCGCTGACTTCCAAGGTCTCTATCTGGTCCTCAAAGATCGCGCACAATCGTTGACCCAGCAATTAAAGATCACCGGCATTCGCGACATCCTCAAGAAGGCTGCGGTTAAGGATCGTCTGGCGACCGCCCTCATCGATGCGGCAGCCTTTGGCGAAATTCCCATCGAAGAATCCTTCCGCAGACTCGATCTTCTTCTGGCCCTTGTCCCCGGGACGCTCGTGATTGATGCAAACTGGGGTGCTGGAATCGTCAAACGGCTTGACGACTTTTACAAGCGCATGACCGTTGATTTTCCTGGGAAGCCCAGCCATACTCTCAGTTTCACAACGGCCTGTGACAGCTTGGTTCGAGCCCCACATGACCATCTGCTGACCTTACGCCACAATGATCCTGAAGGCATCAAGAAAATGGCCAAGGAAAAGCCTGGCGAGCTGGTGTACCTCGCCTTACGCAGCTTTGGCAACATGACGATTGTCAAACTGGAAGATATCCTCGTCAAAAACAACTTTATTCCTTCCGCTAACTGGAAAACCTTCTGGGATGCTGCACGTAAGGCTTTGAAGGCTAACCCGCTTGTCTCCATCCCTCAAAAACGGACCGATCTCATCGAGTTGCGCTCCGAGGTCGAATCCTATAATGACAGCTGGTTCCAAAAGCTCTCGACTCTCAAAGATCCCGTCAAAATACTCGAAGCAATTCTGGAGTTTGAGGAGACAGGGAAGCTTGTCGGGCTGGATGATGTCTATCGCGGCATCTTTGAAGATCGGCTCGCCTTTGCCATCAAGGGAGCCCACAACACCGATCCAGCGCTCTATGCGCGTCTAGCTGTTTGCATTAATCGCTTGGGCCTCTTGAATCCGCCGATTGACCAGCTTCGCCACCATCTCTGGGAGAACGATCGTTATCTGATTGCCGCAGAGACACTCCCTGTGCGCGACATCAGCACGATGACTGAATTCCTCTTAGCTCAAGGGGATACCGCAAACCGCCAAATGCTTGACTCGCTGGCAGCAATGCCCTTCAATCTATTGAACGAGGTTCTCACAACCCTCAAGGAGATCCCTGAAGCTGCGACGGCGTCCACAGAGCTCCTGAATCAATCAAAGGTGCCCCCTACCCTGATCAACTGGATTTTACGTTTCCGCGCGACTGTCCCGACATGGCCCGTTCCGCCGACGATTGATCTGCTGGGACATGCCATCAGCCTCTGTGAAAATAAGCTTTCGGGTGAATCACTTCGGATGCAAAACAGCATCAAGCAATACATTGAGACAAAACTCGAGGAAATCCTTGAGAAGGAACTCGGCTTGACGCATCGCCAAATCCTCTTTGAACGGATACAGGCCTCTGCAGCTTGGGATTCCACAACACACCGGACCCTACTCGGCCGCATGATCAAGATCGAACCCTCGCTTGCCGAGCGCAAAAAGGTCATCCAGCAACAACAACAGATTGCTATCCGTCAAACCTCGTGGCGTTCAATCAGCGAAAAGCAAGCACTCTACAAGCGCCTCATCGAAGTCGAGCTCCCCAAAAACAGTAAAGATATTGCTGTTGCCCGCAGTTATGGCGACCTCCGTGAAAACTTCGAATATCAAGCCGCCAAGGACTATCAGCGCCAACTGCTCCAGCGTCAATCAGAACTTCAACTTGAATTGAAGCAGGTCAAAGGAACCGACTTCTCAGGTGTCCCCCATGACAAGGTCGGTCCTGGAACTACTGTGGAGTTGCGCACCGACGAGGGCGAGCAACGGACCTATACCATCTTAGGTGAATGGGATCGTGACGAGCAACTCAACATCATCTCCAGCCGCACACGTATGGCACAGGCGCTCGAAGGTAAGAGAGCCGGCGAGAAAGTCTCCATTCCTGTGCCGGGAGGCGAAGCCCCTGCCACCGTCACCGCTGTTCATCCGCTGAGCGAGGTGATCCGTCACTGGATTACAACCCCGCCGGAGGAATAACGCCCTGACGAAAGCAAAACCAAAGGCAAAAACAGAGTTGCTTTTTATCCGCAAAGGTGTATCATAATATCAGTCGTAACAAACAGAGGTGAACACATATGGCTAAACAAACAAAGAAGACGGTCGCCAAGAAGCCCGAACCCAAGAAGGCTGTTAAAAGCGCTTCGAAAACAGTGGCCCCAAAAGCTAAAGCTGTAAAAAAAGCGCCTGTAAAAAAGCCGGTGGCTACGAAACCAGTCGCCAAGAAGCCTGTGGCCCCCAAAGCTAAAACCGTCAAAGCTCCTGCGCCTAAAAAGCCTGTGCAACTGCCGGCAAAGACTGTTCCAAAAAAGAGCGATGCGGCTAAAGCGGCTGCGTCACGTCTGCTGACCAAAACCCGTTTCAGCAAAGACGACTTAAAAGTTTTTCTGCGTGAACTCCTCTCGATGCGTGACCGCATCAACACCCAATCAGGCGCAATGAAATCAGCAGCACTCCAGCGTAACGATGAAGTGAACCTGGAAGAAGAGGGTACTGACGCGTTCATGCGTCTTCAAACCCTCGAGCAGGTCGGCACACAACAAGGCGTGGTCATCAAGATCAATGAAGCGTTGGATGCGATTGCCAAGGGAATGTATGGTGTCTGCGATAACTGTAATGAGCTGATCACCAAAGCTCGTCTTGCTGTGTTGCCTTTCGCACGTACCTGCATTAAGTGTCAGGCTGAATTGGAGCAAGCCGACCGCCATGGACGTCGCCGCTAATAGCGCAAAGACGTTCCGTGTGTTTTGGATTTGGATCGGTGTCCTTGTTCTTCTTGATCAACTCACCAAGGCTTTGGCCATTCATTATCTAAAGCAGAACCACCCGGTGGCAATCCTTCCTGGTTTTTTCAACCTCTGCTATGTTGAGAATCAGGGGGCGGCATGGGGGATCTTACACGGACGCCAGATTTTCCTCGTCACGTTCTCTTTAGTCACACTCGGCTTCCTCTTCTGGAAACGCTTCAGCCTCTTCGGACAGCTACGAGGAGGCACTTTCATTTTTGCCTTGTTAATTGCCGGCATTCTGGGAAATCTGATTGACCGTATCTGGGTCGGACATGTTGTCGATTTCTTGGATTTTCATTATCAGCAAAAACATTTTCCTGCTTTTAATGTTGCTGACTCTGCGATCTGCATTGCGACGTTCCTGATGATCTTTGCGCAATGGGGCCTCGATCGCAGAGACGCACGCGAGCCTGCCCATGCCAGTCTCTGAACAAACAGCCTATATCCTCGCTGGGGCCACAGCAACCGGCAAAACCGCTACGGCACAACTTTTAGCCGAGCAGCTTGGCTCTCCTATTCTTTCCGCCGATGCCATGCTCGTCTATCGAGGAATGGATATCGGCACTGCAAAACCTACGCCACGTGAACGTGGCAATGTACCCTATAGCGGACTTGATCTCGTCACCCCAGCAGAACCTTTCAGTACAGGACGGTGGCTCGAAGCCGCCCGCGAGGCGCTGGACACCTTCACTGGAATAATGGAATGCAGGAATGGTGGAATGATGGGGGAGAAATCCTCGCACGCTAAAAATACAGAGTCACACACGCCCATCGTCGTCGGAGGCACGGGCCTCTATATTAAAGCACTCACGGATGGGTTACAAAGCAACGAGTGCTCCCCCGAACTTCGCGCCAAATGGCAGGCTGTTTTTGAGCAAGAGGGGCTCCTTGGACTTCAGGCGGCGTTACGCGCGCGTGCACCTGATACACTGAAGGACCTCTCGGACACGACCAATCCACGTCGTCTTCTGCGTGCGCTTGAACAGCTCGACACAGACGGGGAAACGCCGCAACACTGGAAGACCGATGCTGGTGAGAACGCCCCTGTCATCGTCCTCACCCTTCCGCGTGAACAACTTCACAAACGCATCGCCAAACGCGTTGACCAGATGTTTAGCAGGGGACTCCTTGAAGAGGTCCAAGCACTCCGAAAAATTTACCCGGTCTGGTCAATGACAGCCACAAAAGCGATCGGGTATGAAGAAGCCTGCGCGATCCTCGACGGCAAACTCTCTCACGACGTGGCACGCGAACAGATCATTATTCGTACACGCCAGCTCGCCAAACGCCAAGAGACCTGGTTCCGCCACCAAGCGAAGGCTCACTGGCTTAGCATTACAGAAAATGAAACGCCTGAAACGATTGCTCAGCGCGTTCTTGACCTTTGGAGAAAATATGGTTCCACTCGCATCCGCATCCCTGGAGAATAAGACACGCTATCCGAATTTGACGCCCCGCATTCAGGATCTGCCTAATGAACTGAAGCCACGTGAAGCCTTTGAACGCGTGGGAGCAAAAAACGCCTCAGAAGAGATTCTTCTGGCCATCCTCTTTCGCACAGGACTCCCTGGCCAGAACGTCTCCGCGCTTGCACGTGCAGTACTTCAACACTTTGGAGGACTTGAAAAGTTGGCTGAAGCGGACTATGACGAACTGCGGTCCGCCAAGATCAAGGGACTCGGCAAGGTCAAATGCATGGAGCTTGCTGCTGCGCTTGAATTGGGACGCCGCGCCTCCCTCGCCTCAGCAACTCCCGAACCTCACATCATTAAAGAGCCTGCGGCGGTCTGTCGGATTATTGCCCCCCTGCTCCACAATCAGCGTCAGGAGATCTTCTGGGTGATCCTGCTCGACACCAAGAGTCGCATGATCGGACGCCCTGTTGAGACCACGCGCGGGCTTCTCGACTCCACCCCTACCCATCCCCGAGAGGTTTTCAAAAAGGCGATCCGCTGCAATGCAGCCGCAATCGTCCTCGTCCACAACCATCCCTCTGGTGATCCCACCCCCTCACGCGAGGACATCGAGGCTACTCGCCGCCTGGTCGAGTCAGCCCGCATCATTGGCATCCCGGTTTTTGACCATGTTATCCTTGGCGCCCATTCAACACAAGCTGTCGATGTCAACTATATCAGCCTCCGCGAACGCAACCTCGTCTCCTTCGCCTCCACACTGAAATAAAGTGCATTGACACAGTTGGGGAACATCGCCGTAACTCCCGACGGCAGACATTGCCTGAGAGTACCTGCTTTCATCCAGAGTTTTCGCATCACGGGCCTACCGTGACATCTTGTAGGCTTCCATGATGGTGCGATACTTCTGGATCATGTTGGGGACTTCCCATGAGGGCATCTTGCCGGCATCCAGGAAGCCCAGATACTTCTCCGTGACCTGTCCGAAATGAGCCTCGTGTCCGACCGCGTAGTGCGCCGGAATGACGATCTGCCAGCCGGTTGCAATTCGCTTCGCTTCAACACCAGGCCACTGCTTTGCCGCCAGAACCATAGCCTTGTTAAGAGCAGGCTCGACCGCTGCCGCATCGACCCCCGGACGCAGGTCGAGGTAGAGCATTGGTTTAAACCCCTGCTCCTTACCTTGACGAATCACGGCTGCAACCTTTGTGCCACGCATGAGCGAGAAGTGGGTATCCGCGGTTCCCGCAGGTGCCTCATAGTTCCAGATCACAGAAATTTTACAATGGACGCCTCGCAGCGCATAAGTAAACTCGCCATTGCACGGGATCTCGATGTTTCCATTGGTCTTCTTGTACTGCTGAAGATAGGCCGGGAAGGTATCACAGGCTGTGGTACGCTTAAACTGCTCCGGCGTGATCGCGGTTGTAAAGCTCTTGGCTTTGAGCATCTTGACGTCGGAATCCTGAATGACCTGCTCCGGGAACATCTCCCACTGCACCAGATCAACCAGATGCGTGCTCACATCCACGATCCCCTCGCCCTGTTGCTTGACGTCAAAAAACCATGGCGGACGACGGAGCGGCGACCCGGACACGATCTTCGAGAAGTGGTGAATACTCTCCTTGGTCACCGAGGGATCTTCGGGGGTCCCGGGATCCATGGTGCCGAAGACCGCCGGACACTGGACGAAATAACGCTGGAGCATCGCCGTGATCTCATAGCGTTCCGTCATGATATCATAGAGCAAAACATTGTTCTTTTTCGCAATGACAAAGGCCTCCTTGAGCATCTCAAAGTTCTCCGGGTTGATGGCCATCGGCTTATCAGAGAGGACATTAAGGCCAGCCTTGACGCTTTCGAGGAGGTAACGGGTCTTATTGGCATTGTTTCCAGCCAGCACCACCAGATTACCCTTCTTCTCTTGAATCATCTTCTGAAGGAAATCCTCGCCGCGATAGACCGTGGTCTTCCAGGCAGTCGGGTCCTTCTCGCGCGTATTAAAGCTCTCTATCTTTTTGAGATGCGCCTCGACCTCGGGTCCTTCGGGGGCATAGACATTGACCTCCGGTGAGAGCTGGGGGTACATACGATTCTGCACCAGGTAGGCATGAAAATGGCCAGGAGCCACGGTCAGCAGTTTGACGGACGCTGATGGAGTGTTATTCACAGGAGTAGTTTTCACATTCATAGCTGAGGGTGTTTGGGTTTCAGAGGTACAGGCAGCTAAACCTGCCAGTGCACACGTCAACACGACGATTTGCTTCATGGTCACGTCCTTTCGGTTTGAGGTCAAAAACGAACTTTTGTACCTTATCATTTTCAACCCCCTCCTTCAAGCCGAAGATTTCTACATTTCTACAGGGAGAAACAAAAAAAATCCTTTTTCTGTTGACCTTTCCGACTTGGATAACCTATTATATCACGAATGATAGAGTGGTAACTTTTGAGGGATGATGTCAGCTGGACTGTCTTCACCCAAAATATTGAAAGTCTTGATCACTAACAAGGAGATAATTATGGAGACACCTGTCGTTAAGCTATTAAAGATTAAAGGATCCGATGTTATTTCAACGTTGCCCACAACAACGATCTTTGATGCTGTCAAACTAATGGAAGAGAGCCGTATTGGAAGTCTACCTGTGGTAGATAGTACTGGCAAGCTTGTCGGTATGTTGACGGAACGTGATTGCTTGAGAAGAGTCCTTCTGAAAGAGCTCCCGCTCCGGAGCGTGACGGTTGCGGAAGTCATGTCCTCGCCAGTGATCACCGTCCAAGCTACCGAAATCATGGAGTCCTGCATGAAGTTGATGACTGAAAAACGTCTTCGCCATCTCCCTGTGATGGAACACTCGAAGCTCGTCGGCATTATTTCAATTGGTGATGTGGTCAAATTCCTCTGTTCCGAGCAAGAGCAGGACATCAAAAACCTCGAAAATTATATCACCGGCTCTCTGTAAGCCAATCAAAACGTCAACCCTGCTCTAGAAACATTAGGTCCGAAGGAGGTTTTTTATGTCAGATACAACAGGTAACTGTTGCTGTGGCAACTGTTCCTTAACAGAAGCCCAGATCATCGAAGAGCTCGAACCGATGCTCCAGGAATACGCATCAAAACCTGGCGGCGTCATTCCCGCGCTCCAAATCGCTCAAACACGACTCGGCTATCTCCCTGAAGAGGTGATTAAACGAATTGCCCACCTCTTTGGTAAGCCGTACAGTGAAGTCGCGGGCGTGGTGACCTTCTACTCCTTCTTCTCGACAGTTCCGCGTGGAACCTATCTGATACGTGTCTGTCTCGGAACCGCCTGTTATGTTCGTGGCGGCAACGAACTGCTTCAGGCCCTCAAACATAAGCTAGGGATTGACGTAGGCGAGACAACGGCTGATCGTTTATTCTCACTCGGAGTCGGACGGTGTTTCGGCGCGTGTGGCATGGCCCCCGTCTTAATGGTCAACGACGATCTTCATCAGCGCGTTAAGGCAACAAAGGTTGGTGAAATCCTTGAGTCCTATCGTGCTCAAGCCGCCACCCAAGCGGAGAAAGAGGCGGTGAAAGCATGAGTGCAGCAAAAATCACAAAAATCAAAAACACTGCAGCCCTGAAGACATGGCAAGAAAAACTCACCAAGGAAGCAGACACCAAGAAGGAGATTCTTGTTTGCGTCGGAGGCAGCTGCCTGGCCTCGGGTTCGCGCGATGTTGAAGCAGCCTTACTCACGGCGTTAAAGGCTCACAATCTCGAGAAGAAAATCGGAATCCGTGAGACGGGATGTATGGGCCCGTGTGTCCGTGGCCCCGTCATCTTAATTGGCTCAGACCAAACCTTTTATCAGGGGGTAAAACCTGCGGATGCTGAAGCGATTGTTACCGAACATCTGATTGGCGGTAAACCCGTTGAGCGACTCCTCGTGCGTGACGAACAGACCCAGGCCATTCAGCGGACGTGTAAAGATATCCCCTTCTTCTCAAAGCAGTCCAAAGTTGTCTTGCGCACCTGCGGAAACATTGATCCAGAACAAATCGACGATGCTGTTCGGGCGGGAGCCTATTCCGCGTTAGCCAAGGTACTTGACACACTGAAAGCCACCGATGTCTTGGACCAAATCCAAGTCTCTGGCCTGCGAGGACGCGGGGGCGCTGGCTTCCCGACGCATCTCAAATGGATGCTGACACGTCAATCGCCGAGTGATAAAAAGTATGTTCTCTGCAATGCAGACGAGGGTGATCCGGGTGCTTATATGGATCGCAGCGTTTTAGAAGGCGACCCCCATACCGTAATCGAAGGCATGGCCATCGCAGCCTTTACCATCGGAGCCGATGAGGGTTTTGTCTATGTCCGAGCCGAATATCCTTTAGCGGTCAAGCGCCTGCAACTGGCGATTGACCAAGCCCGCGCACATGGGTTGCTTGGCAAGAATATCTTAGGGAGCACGTTCTCCTTTGACTTGGATATCCGCATGGGGTCAGGCGCTTTTGTCTGTGGCGAAGAGACGGCCTTGATCACCTCGATCGAAGGTAAGCGTGGCGAGCCACGTCCGCGTCCACCGTTTCCCGCCCAAAAAGGTTTATGGGGAAAACCAACGCTTCTCAACAATGTAGAGACGTATGCGTGTATTGCCCCGATCATCTTGAACGGTGGTGAATGGTTTGCCAGCATGGGAACACCCAAGAGCAAAGGAACCAAGGTTTTTGCGTTGGCTGGCGCAGTTAAAAACACAGGACTTGTTGAAGTGCCCATGGGAACCCCGCTGGGCGAGGTTGTTTATGATATTGGCGGTGGCATCCGAGGCAACAAAGCCTTCAAGGCCGCTCAGCTCGGCGGACCCTCTGGTGGTTGTATTCCACGTCAAAATCTGAACGTTCCTCTGGATTATGAAAAACTCCAGGAACTCGGCTCTATCATGGGATCAGGAGGCCTCATCGTCATGGACGAAGACTCCTGCATGGTCGATGTGGCTCGTTTCTTTATCGAGTTCGTTCAAGAAGAGTCATGCGGAAAGTGCGCACCCTGCCGTGTTGGCACCAAGCGCATGCTCGAAATTCTCGAACGCATCTGCGGAGGTGAAGGTGAGATGGACGATATCCAACGGTTAATTGACCTTGGAAACTTCATCAAGGAGTCTTCTCTCTGTGGCCTCGGCCAGACCGCACCCAATCCTGTCCTCTCTACCATACGCCACTTCCGCGAGGAGTATGTGCAGCACATCCGTGACCACCATTGCGTTGCAGGTGTCTGCCCCTCTCTTGTGCTGGCCCCCTGCTTGAGTGCCTGTCCCGCAGGTGTCTATGTGCCGGGATTTGTCGCTCTGGTCGGTGAAGGTCGTTATGCAGAGGCGCTGCGCCTCCATCGTGAGCGTAACCCGTTTGCCGCCATCTGTGCACGTGTCTGTTTCCATACCTGCGAGAATCACTGCCGTCGTAGTTCGTTGGACAGTCCTGTTGCCATTCGTGGTGTCAAACGCTTTATGGTGGACCAAGAGGTCGTAATCCAGCGTCCCGAGGTTAAGGAAAACGCAACGAATGCAAAGAAGAAGATTGCGATTATTGGGGCCGGTCCTGCTGGACTGACCTGCGCCTACTTCCTCGCACGTCTGGGGTATAAACCTATTGTACTCGAACGCGAACCCCGTCCTGGCGGCATGCTGGTGCAGGCCATTCCAGCCTACCGACTGCCCCGTGAGACGTTGGCACGCGAAATCCGTTTGATCGAATCGCTCGGTGTGGACATTCAGACTGGACAGGCTCTCGGCAAAGACTACACCTTGCAGAGTCTGCGCGATGCGGGTCACGAGGCCATCTTCTTGGCTGTCGGAGCTCCAGAAGGTATGAAGCTTGATGTGGTCGGCGCAGAGGCGCAGGGTGTCATCGAGTCGATGGATTTCCTGCGAACCTACAACATTCGAGGTTCGGCTCCTGTCGGAAAGAAAGTCGTCGTGATTGGTGGCGGAAACGCCGCCATTGATGCTGCTCGCACAGCCTTACGACTGGGTGCAGAGAACGTGACGGTTGTTTATCGTCGTACACGCGAGCAGATGCCCGCGTATGCGGAGGAGATCGAAGAGGCTCAGCAAGAGGGTGTCAGTCTTCTCACGCTCTGTTCGCCTGAAGCCTTTACTGTGGCAGAGGGCAAGGTCACCGGCGTCATCTGTCGTTCGATGACCTTGGGTGACTACGACCGTAGCGGACGTCGCAAGGCGTTAGCAGGCTCCGACAAGGATCTCGAAACCATACCCTGCGACCAAGTCATCTTGGCGATCGGACAAGGTCTCGATGCCAAAAAGATGCTCGGCACAATCGATGTCGCATTGACAGAGAGTGGCTGGATTCAAGCTGATCCCGTCACAGGCAAGACCTCATTACCCTGGCTCTTTGCAGGCGGTGATGATGTCACAGGCCCCTCCTCTGTCGTTGAAGCTATTGCTGCAGGGGAACGTGCTGCAGTGGCGATTGATGCACAGCTCTCAGGCGAGTCCCACGCCTTCTGGCGGACTTATCCTGAACTCAATATCAATTACGACCCAGATGCCGACCCGACCCCCTATCCACGGGAAGAGATCAACATGATTCCTATCAATCGTCGAAAAAACAACTTCGACGAGGTCGAACAACCCTGGAATGAAGCCGCTGCCCGCCGCCAAGCCTGTCGTTGTCTGCGGTGCGATTATGGAAAATCCGGAAAAGTCAGAGAGGTGCACGTATGATTCAGGTCACAATAAATGGAGCGCCGGTTTCGGTCAAGCCGGAAACCACCATCCTGCAGGCAGCACGTCAAGCAGGAATCACGATCCCAACTCTCTGTTTCTTAGAGAAAAATGATCCGCTCGGCGCCTGTCGCGTCTGCATGGTCGAGGTCGAGGGGGCAAAAACCCTCATGGCCGCTTGCGCAACGCCTTGTGCAGACAAGATGGTGATTCACACCAATACGCGTCGCGTACGCCAAGCCCGCAAGCAAGTGGTCGAACTCCTGCTTTCAGAGCACGACGGTAACTGTCAACTCTGCGACCGGAGCGAGGATTGCGAATTGCGCAACTTGGCTGCTGACCTTGGCGTGCGTGATATCACGTATCAAGGAGCCAAGGCTGCACCACTCATGGACACCTCAACGCCCGCACTCACACGTGACAACAGCAAATGCATCAAGTGTCGTCGTTGTGTCACGGTGTGTTCCTCGGTTCAAGGTATTGGAGCTCTCTTTCCGCAAGGACGTGGTTTTTCGACAGTCATTGGACCTGCCTTTACGCGCAAGCTCGATGGAGTTGCCTGCGTGCAATGTGGTCAGTGTGCCGCGGTTTGCCCTGTTGGGGCCATCAGCGAACACAGCGCGATTGAAGATGTCTGGCGCATGTTGGACGACAAAACAAAAACCGTTGTTGTCCAGACCGCTCCCGCCATTCGTGCGGCGTTGGGCGAAGCCTTTGGGTTGCCTCCTGGAACCCGCGTCACCGGCAAAATGGTCTCCGCGCTTCGTCAACTCGGCTTCCATGCTGTCTTTGACACGAACTTTACAGCTGACCTGACTATTTTGGAAGAGGGCACCGAACTCCTCACCCGACTAAAAACAGCCTTGGTCGAGGAGAAGAAGGTCGCCCTCCCGATGTTCACCAGTTGTTCGCCGGGGTGGATCAAATTCGCGGAGTACTACTACCCGCAATTCCTACCCAACCTCTCGACCTGCAAGTCGCCACAGCAGATGTTTGGGGCTCTGGCGAAGACCTATTACGCCAAGAAGATTGACCGTAAACCTGAAGAGATGGTCGTCGTCTCTGTCATGCCCTGTACTGCAAAGAAGTTTGAATCCCAGCGTCCGGAGATGAATGCGAGCGGTGTGCGTGACGTGGACTATGTGCTGACCACGCGCGAACTCGCACGGATGATTCGTGAGGCGGGCATTGACTTTAACGCCCTCCCAGACGGTGAGATGGATTCGCCACTGGGGCTCTCTTCAGGGGCTGCAGACATCTTCGCCAACACGGGTGGTGTGATGGAAGCCGCCTTGAGAACCGCTTACGAGATCGTGACGGGACGCGAACTCCCTGTCGATAATCTCCATGTCAAAGCCATCGAAGGCCTTGAGGGGGTGAAAGAGGCTGCCCTGACCATTAAGGGAACCGTACCCGAGTGGTCCTTCCTGGAGGGCGTAGAGCTCCGTGTGGCCGTCAGCCATGGACTGGGCAATACACGCCGACTACTGGAGCGAATCAAAAACGGCGAAGCCACCTATCACTTTGTTGAGGTGATGACCTGTCCAGGCGGTTGTATTGGCGGCGGCGGGCAACCCCGCTTCACCGACGACAGTGTACGTTTGAAGCGCATTGCAGGCATTTATGCCGAGGATGAAGGCAAAAAACTGCGCAAATCCCATCAAAACCAGCAAGTTTTGGATCTATACGCGCAATTTCTTGGCACGCCACTCGGTCATACCTCTCACGAGCTCCTGCATACGCACTACACCGAACGTAAAACGGATTAGTGCGATGCAGGGAAGGAATATTGGAATATTGGAATAGAGGAATGATGGAATAATGGGAGCCGGACGTGCCTGCGAAGCTCCCAAAACACTATCTTCCAGTATTCCAATATTCCTATATCCAGTATTCCAAAATTCCATTATTCCTGAGTCCCATTAAAAAATATTTTTTTATTTTTATTTTTCACATTGCTTTTTGGCACCTAAATTTGCTATATTAAACAACTTCACATGAAAATAGTCATTCTTTTAGGTGCACCTGGCTGTGGAAAAGGAACGATGGCGGGACGTTTGTCTGCGTCAAATCCTACATTCCACCATGTCTCCAGTGGTGACCTCTTACGAACGGCTGTCAAAACCCAGAGCCCCCATGGCCTTGAAGCGGATGGGTTCATGAAGCGAGGCGAACTGGTTCCAGACTCCCTTATCGCGCAGATGATTGCCGAGTACATGGTGACTCTGCCAAACGAATGTACCCTTCTTCTGGATGGTTTCCCGAGAACACTTATTCAAGCAGAAATGCTCGACAAGGCCCTTGCAGGCTCCCGTGCCACATTGACGCATGTCGTGCTCCTCGATGTTCCCGATCCTATTTTAATTGACCGTATTGCAGGCCGCCGCGTGTGTCCTGCGTGCGGAGCTGGATACCACGTGGTGTCAATCCCGTCCAAGGTCGCAGGTCTCTGTGACGTGTGCGGAACAACACTCGTGGTACGTAAGGATGACAACCCTAAGACGGTGCAATACCGACTGGAAGTCTACAAAGCCCAAACCATGCCATTAGTGGCCTATTATGACGCACGTGGACTGCTCACGCGGATCACGGCTTATGATTTTCCTATTAATGACATTGTTGAAAAGCTGCGGCATGTTATTTCATGAAGGTACCGCTCAAAAACGCGAAAGAGCTTGAAGCGATGCGCGTGAGTTGCCGATTGGCAGCAGAGGTTCTTGCTGAAGTGGCAGCGGCGGTGAAGCCGGGAGTGACAACAGGTGAGTTGGATGCGCTGGGACAGAAGTTGATTGGGGCGCGAGGAGCAAAGGCGTCATTTTTAGGGTATCGTCAATATCCAGCAGCGATGTGTATTTCGGTCAACGAAGAGGTGATCCACGGAATTCCTGGGCGGAGGGTTGTCCTACCAGGAGACGTGGTGAGTCTGGACGTTGGCGTGTTGAAGAATGGATTTCACGGGGATTGCGCGACCACTGTGATGGTGAGCGTGACAGACCCCGATAAGATCCGGTTGGTCGAGGCGACGAAGCGAGCACTTGCAGCAGCAGTTGCGGCAGTGCGACCGGGCGGGCGCCTCGGAGACGTGTCGTATGCGGTGCAGAGTATCGCAGAGGCATCTGGTTGTGCAGTAGTCAGAGAGTTTGTAGGCCACGGCGTGGGGCGTCACCTTCACGAAGACCCGCAAATTCCCAATTACGGTAAACCGGGGAGCGGTATCGTCCTGAAGCCTGGGATGACCTTGGCGATTGAGCCGATGGTCAATCTTGGAACAAAGGATGTGTACGTTCTGGATGACAAATGGACAGTGGTTACACGGGACGGGAAAACGTCCGCACACTTCGAGCATACCGTGGCGGTGCTTGAAGACGGTTCAGAGATCTTGACGCTGGCATAGAAGATTTCTGAATTTTACGCTAGACAAGGTGACGGACTTTTGGTTAAATCAAAAGCCCTTTTTTGAGTAAGGAAAGAATAGACCATGAAAGTTCGCAGTTCAGTACGTCGCATTTGTGAACGTTGCCGAGTGGTACGTCGCAAGGGTGTCGTTCGTATTATTTGTACAAATCCGCGCCATAAACAGCGTCAGGGTTAATGAGAGAGGACAACCATGCCGAGATTGATGGGTGTGGATATTCCCGGTCGGAAACGCGTCGAGTACGCGTTACGGTATATTCACGGAATCGGCCCTAAAAGGGCAAGTGCTGTGGTCGAACAATGCAAAGTTGACCCAGCGAAAAAAGCTGACGATCTGACACCGGATGAAATCCGTCATATTGTGGCTTTCATTCAGGACACCTACCGAGTGGAAGGTGATCTGCGCCGCGAGGTTTCGCAGAACATCCGCCGCCTGATTAGCATTGGTTCGTATCGGGGAATGCGCCACAAACGCGGTCTGCCGGTTCGTGGCCAACGGACGCGTACGAATGCTCGGACGCGCAAAGGTGGCAAGAAAACGGTAGGTGCGGTTCGCGACAGAGGCGAACGTGCAGCCATTAAAGCCAAGGTGTAATTAACCCGGTCAGGATGTGTGTGAACACATCTGCCAACTACTTTAAGGCTAAAAAAACGCATGAGCGAAGAAGCGAATAAAAAAGAAGAGGCACCTGCCACTGAAGAGCAGAAGGTGCATGAAGAAGCCGCTGCGATATTGTCTCTGGGTGAAGAATCCAAGACTGCTGCAACGGATATTAAGAAAAAAGGTAAGGCAAAGTCGATTCCTGCTGGTATCTGCTTTATCCGTTCAACCTTTAACAACACTCAGGTTTCGATCACTGATTCCCGGGGTGGAGTGATTGCCTGGAGTTCAGCTGGTAAGGCTGGCTTCAAGGGATCGCGTAAATGTACCGCATTCGCAGCAACCATGGTTGCTCAGGATGCAGCACGTCAAGCGATTTCCAAGGGCATGCATGAAGTTGAAGTCAGGGTTCAAGGCGCAGGCGCTGGACGCGAGTCCGCCGTGCGTGCCATTCAATCAGCCGGCATTCAAGTGTCGTTGCTGAAAGATTGTACGCCGATCCCACATAACGGTTGCCGTCCGCGTAAACGGAGGAGAGTCTAACATGGGCAGATATACAGGACCCGCGTGCCGGTTGTGCCGTCGCGAGGGACAGAAATTGTTTCTGAAGGGCGCACGTTGTTACATGGCGAAATGCGCAATTGAACAGGGGCAATCCGCTCCCGGCCAGCATGGTGCACGCCGTGGACGTAAGATGTCGGAATATGGACAGCAGCTTCGTCAGAAGCAGTGTTTGCGCCGTCAATTCGGTATGCAAGAACTTCAGTTCCGTCGCTTCTTCAAGGAAGCGTTGCGTCGTAAAGGCGTCACGGGCGAAATCCTGCTCCAATTGCTCGAAACACGGTTGGACAACTTGGTTTATCGTCTTGGCTTCTGCGCTTCGCGTCGCTCGGCACGTCAATTTGTTCTGCACGGACACATCCTGGTCAATGGCAAAGTCTCCACGATTCCTTCAATGATCTTGAAGGCGGGCGACACCCTTGAAGTACGTGATCGTCCTCGCAGTCGTGACGCGGCCACTCGTTGCCTCGAAGCAGCGACTCCCCAGCAGACGCCTACATGGGTCTCCTTGGATCGCAAGAGCTTCAAGGCTGAATTGCAATCGATCCCGACCCGCGAGCAGATCGCGCCAGTCGTCGATGAGCAGGCCATTGTCGAATTGTATTCCCGCTAGTTATAATTGAATTCCAATAATGGCTGCCACGTAAACGACATGTTGCGTGGCATAGCCTGAAAGGACGGAAACATGCCAATTCGTTTGAGCCGTTTCGAAATGCCTCGTCGTGTACAGAAGGATGAAACAACCGCGACAGCGACCTATACGCGTTTTGTTGCAGAGCCGTTTGAAGTGGGCTATGCCCGCACCATCGGTAACTCGCTACGCCGTATTTTGCTGTCCTCGATTGAAGGAGTCGCGATCACCTCAGTGAAGGTGCACGGCGCCAATCATGAATTCTGCGCACTTCCGGGTGTCAGCGAAGATGTGACAGACATTATTCTGAACTTAAAGCGTGTCCTTCTCAAGAGTTACAGCCGCTCCTCCGTGATGCTGAAGCTCCATAAGAAGGGTGCCTGTGTAGTAACCGCTGCGGATTTCGCAGAGGATAACTCGGTTGAAATCTTGAATCCAACTCAGCACATTGCTACGCTTGACTCCAATGGCGTGCTTGATCTTGAAGTTGAGATTCGCTCTGGGCGTGGTTTCTGCCCAGCAGAAGGTAATAAGCCGGAAGAACAGGTCATTGGTCGTATTCCGATCGACAGCATCTTCTCTCCTGTCAACCGTGTCAACTTCCAAGTTGAAAACACGCGTGTTGGACAGCGCACAGACTACGAGAAGCTCGTTCTTGACATCTGGACAGATGGCCGTGTTACTCCTGACGATGCACTCAAAACCGCCGCTGCTGTTTTGCGCCACCATCTCGATGTCTTTGTTGACTACAGCGAAGAGGTTCTGGAGTTCGAAGAGTCTGAAAAGAAGGTGGATGAAGAACGCGACAATCTGCGCCGTATCCTCAATATGAGCGTCAATGAGATCGAGCTGAGTGTCCGTGCTGCGAACTGCTTGAACAACGCCAACATTACAACCGTAGGCGAGCTCGCAATGAAGACCGAAGCCGACATGCTGAAGTATCGTAACTTTGGTAAGAAGTCGCTCAACGAGATCAAGGACAAACTGGTTGAACTGGGTCTCTACCTGGGTTACAAGTTTGACCCTGACTTGATGGAAGAAACTAAGTAAAGGATTTTGTAAGATGCGTCATCAAAGAATTACCAAGAAGTTCGGACGTAAGACCGCACATCGCAAGGCACTCCTGGTCAGTCTTGTCACCAACCTGATTCTTCAGGGAAGTATCAAGATTACAACGGCCAAGGCGAAAGAAACGCGCAAGGATGCCGAGAAGATTGTCACCCTCGCCCGCAAGGGAACGTTGGCTGCCCGTCGTATCGCAGCCTCCCGTCTGCAAAGCCCAGACGCCCTCCAGAAGCTGTTCGACTCCGTCGTACCGTCCATGGATGGCCGCAAAGGTGGTTACACCCGTATCGTGAAGCTCGGCCAACGCCGTAGCGATGGTTCGGAAATGTGCCTTCTGCAGTGGGTCGAACTTGCTGCCCCTGTTGTTGCTGCTGCAACAGCTGAAAGCAAGTAAAACCTCATGGCTTCCGAGCCGTTTGGAAGAGAAGGTGGGTACGTCATCCGTATCCACCTTCTTATTTTTTAGGTTTGTGCATTTTTGTATTTATTCGTTGCACTGTTTACGCTATTCTATGATAACTTTTTAAATCAGGGAAAGAGCGGTTTTTTCTATGAAACGCGTAGCAGTCCTCATGGGTGGAACATCAAACGAGAGAGAAGTCTCTTTGCGCTCGGGCGGAGCCGTTGTTTCTGCCTTGCAAGCCGAAGGGCTTGAGGTCCTCCCTGTTATCCTCAATAAAGACAGCGTCGAGGAGCTTCCTCGTGATATCGAGGCTGTATTCTTGGCCCTTCACGGCGGATATGGTGAGAATGGCGGAGTGCAACATGACCTCGACCAATTAAGTATCCCCTACACGGGGCCTGGTGTTGCTGCAAGCAAACTTGCCATGGATAAGATTGCGACGAAGCGTTGTCTGGATGCCGCGAATCTTCCCACACCCCCCTATGAAGTCCTGACCAACGACATGACCTCCTCGTCCCTTCCCCTCCCCGTGGTCGTTAAACCACCCAGAGACGGTTCCAGTGTCGGTATTTCCAAGGTGTCAGAGCCTTCCCAATGGGCTACTGCCCTTGCCGAAGCCCGCAGCGTTGACCCTCTTGGAGAGGTTCTTGTTGAACGCTACATCCCTGGCCGTGAATGGACCGTGGGCGTGCTCGGTGGTAAGGCCTTGCCTGTCGTCGAGATCCGGGCGCCAAACGGCTGGTATGGCTTCAAAGAAAAATACACGGCGGGCATGACGCAGTATCTTTTCCCTGAGGATGAGGCGGACGTGGATCGTGCACTGCTTCTCACCTGCCAGAACGTGGCGGTTCAAGCTTTTCACGCGCTGGGCTGTCGCGGGGTCAGTCGTGTTGATTTCCGTGTCACACCAGAGGGCCAATTGTTTATTCTCGAAGTCAACACCCTGCCTGGACTTACCGCAACCAGCCTTCTACCGAAAGCCGCAGCACGCGCAGGTGAATCCTTCGGTACACTCTGCGTACATCTATTATCACTTGCCGCACATCATTAAGTATTCTCATGATATCCGCGAAGAAAGTTACAAAGATCACGACCTCATGAAATGGACTCTTTTTAAAAGTAAACCCGCACCTCCCCCTGGGCGTGCAACGGGTAATGGACGCCGCGTGACCGGTATCCAGACGGGCATTGAACTTCCTCCCAAAGTCAAGTTCAGCTTGCTACTCGTGCTCATACTCCTGACAACCTGGCTTGTTTGCCAAGGCGGATGGTTCCTCTTTAATCACTACTACTTCAGAACCTCCCCTATTTTTACATTAAAGGACATCCGTAAAAACGTCACCGTCACAACCGGAAAGACGCTGACAGCTGAAGTCATCTGTGGCGTACTAGGGTTAACTGAAGGGGTAAATGTCTTTGATCTTCCAATCGAACAGAAACGGAAAGACTTGCTCGAGTGGACGGCAAACATCCGGGACCTTACGATTGTCCGGAGAATGCCGAATAAACTCATCATCACGATCACTGAACGCGAACCGATTGCCCGTATCGGCATGAAGGGAACAGAGGGCCGTGTCATTGACGAGGAGGGCGTTGTCTTCAACCGTAACGCTGGCATCGGCACACTGCCCTTAATCAAAGGATCAGAAAACATTGGGAGCTTGAAACCCGGCGATCGGTTGCGGGGAATTGATATGTCTGCGGTACGTCTCGTCAATTCTGCGCAGCGTCCTGAAGTCCGACTGCGTCTCCTTGAATTGGATACCGTAAAAGACGACTACCTGCTCTTAACCTTCTCGGATCACCGTCAAGCCAAGTTTGCATGGGAGGGTATGGACGATGATGAGAAGGATACTTTTGCAAAGATGCAGGCTCACTTTGATGACCTCGCGCGGCTCATGGAAACTGAAGCAGGCTCGATCTGTTTGATGTGGGATGCACGGGTGCAGGGACGGATTGCAGCAACCCTCCCGGGTATCGAATAACGTAAGAGAGATGAGGTTGAGTATGGGAATGCCTCCAATTGCAGCATTGGAAATCGGAACGTCTCGGACCGTCGTGTGTGTCGGCGAGGCCGGGGAAGACGGAAAGATGCGAATTACAGGGATCGGAAAATATCCGACCACAGGCGTTCGGAAAGGTCAAGTCATTGACCTCCAGCAGGCACAGCTCGGAGTGGATACCGCGGCAATGGAGGCTGAGAAGGCGGCCGGCGTGGATGTCTGGCAAGTCTTGATGGCCACCTCCGGAGGGCATATTCAGTCGAATCATGGCAACGGACAAATCCCGATTCGTTCAAGTGACCGTGTCGTCACGCGCGAAGATGTGGAAGAGGTGACCTCGATCGCGAACGAAACACAGCTGGAGATCGACCGCCAAGTACTACACACGATTCGCCAGACCTATACGCTTGATGATCAGCCTGGTATCCTTGCACCGCAAGGCATGCGTTGCAATACACTGAGCTTCAGCACCCTTATTGTTCATGGACAAAAAAATCGCATTGAGAATGTCGTGAATGTGGCCAAAAGCGCCAGGCTCGATGTAACCGATGTGGCTTTCTCAGGGGTCTGCGCAGCGTTAGCCGTTCTCACCCCCGAACAAAAGAAGAATGGTGTGGTCTTGATTGACTTTGGTGGCGGCACCACTAATTATGTGGCGTATACAAACGGTATCGTCTCGGCCATTGGTAGTATTGCTGTAGGCGGCGATCATATCACAAATGATATTGCGTTGGCATTCACGATCCCCCTTTTCCGTGCGGAAGAACTCAAAAGAAGCGATGGGTCAGCCATCATCGAACCCACGGGTGCTTCCCGCCGTATTGCGTTGCCTGCAGAGGTCGGAGCTGCGGAACGGTCCATCAGCTACAAGGCCCTACACGCTGTCATCAATGCGCGTATGGAGGAGACCTTGAAGATCCTCCGCTCACGATTAGAAGAGGCAGGCGTTCTCATCCACTTGGGAGCAGGTTGCGTACTCACAGGAGGAGGTGCCTATCTGCGAAAACTCTCAGAACTGGCTCAACGTACACTGGGTATCCCTTGCAAGATCGGACTCCCCATCAATGTTGAAGGGCTCGTTGATAAGGTTGAGCAACCCGCTTCATACGCAACGGTTGCGGGCCTCATCATCTATGGCCAGAAAACCTACGAAGACACTGGACTGCTCTCACCCCTTCGCAAACTCATCGGGAAAGTGTTTCATTCATGAACAACGAACATCAATTACCTCTTATCTTGATCGGTATTGGCGGGGGTGGCTCACGATTAGCTGCTGCCATCCATCAGCGCTATGCGGAGCCGATGCGGATCGTTTGTATTGACACCGATGCCATGGCAAATCGTGAATGGAGTGCAGACGCCATCCCCTGCCTCCTCATTGGTGCAGCGCGTCTTTCGGGTAACGGAACGGGCGGCGATGCAGTCAAAGGCAGACTCGCTATTCAAGATGATATTCACCTGCTACACCCGCATCTGCAAGGTGTGCGCACCGCGGTTATTCTCACCTGTATGGGTGCAGGGACAGGAAGTGGTGTCACCCCTGAAGTCGTTAGCACCTTACACGAACAAGGGATTGCAACCCTCTGCATCGCCACAGAACCCTTTGACTTTGAAGGACCCGCACGACGTGCAATCGCCAATCGAGCCCAAGCCATGATTGAAGATCATGTGGACTCGCTGTGCAGCATCAAGCTTGATGAACTTTTCAACGCGACGAATGAGGTCCAACTCCCTGCCGCCATCGCGTCAGCCAATGAGATACTCGCGTCGGGTGTGACATTGCTCTGGCGTCTCTTGACGCGTCCCGGCTTCTTAAGTATTAATGCCGAACGACTCCATTCGTTTATCGTGCAGGGAGGTACTGCAACTTTTGGTACCGTACAAGCCACTGGAGCGGATCGGGCTACAACCTTGACAAAGGCCCTTTGTGAAAGTCAACTGCTCCATGCAGGCGAATCCATCAAAAAGGCAAATGCCCTCTTGGTTGGTATTCTTGCAGGCTCAGATCTTCGTCTCTCTGAGATCGGCGAGATTATGAAAACCTTGCGCGGTTGGTGTAAACCAGACTGTCAGATTGAAATGGGAACGGTGATGGATGCCTCCTTCGAGTGGCGCATCGAAGTCGTTCTCTTCTGTTTTGAAAGTACTGGAGCTCCCCTACCCGATACCAAAAAAGTCTCGTCTGCATCTCCAGCAACAGTTCCCTCCGTACCCCCCGCTGAGGTCTTCCATATTCAGCCAGGCGGTGCGAGACGTAACAAAGGGAAGTCCAAACTCGCTGTCGGAGCCACGGGGAAAGGGAAGTTTCAAAATGTCGAGCCGACCATCTTCAATGGTCAGGACCTCGATATCCCGACCTATATCCGAAAGAACATCCAACTCGACCGGTAGCCCCTCTCGGGGCTGTGCAGTGGCAGTTGGCAGTAGCAGTTGGCAGTTGAACCCCTAAAAACAGGGCCGACCCATAAACAGTTCAGCCGTGGCATCCGCCATGCGAGAGGGATGGACAGCTCGAGGCGCCTGCGCAGCCATGGCAGCCTGAAGGCATTGACGGTGCTGATTTTGCGGGAGCAAAGGTCGAGAATTGCTTCACCAGCCCCTTCTTGTTTCCACAAGCCAAACAGGCTTTAGGCTTGTCCGAAAGCGTCCGGGCCAGATGTTCGAAGGTCTTCTGACAGGCTGGACAGGTATATTCGTAAATCGGCATGTGGTGGGGCTCCGTAAGAGAGTTCAGAGATCAGAGACCGAAAATAAAAGCTCAACTTTAATTAAATCGCTCACGCGTGTCAATTCCATACTTCCGATGCTGACCGCCGTTTTCTGCCCTCCGACCTCTGATCTCCGATCTCCGGAATTACTCGCTTGCGATTTTAGCGCATCAGTATTAAACTAAAGGCTATCTAGGAGACACATATGAAATGGGTTGGCTTACTGACTGTCTTAATCAGTGCATGTGTTGCCTTTTTAACCGTGTGTAGGAAGGATGTTGAAATGAAGAAAGTCATGGTTTCTCCTTTGGCAGGACACTGGTTTTCTGAAAGTGAAACGGGCCTGCGGGATGATTTGAATGAGCGCTTGCGCGGCTTATCTCCTGTTCGGAAGCAGCATATATGTGCGGCTGTCGTTCCCCATGCTGGCTACCGTTACTCAGGAGCCGTCGCCGCAAGTGTCTATTTGCGGATCGACCCCAAACCCCTGAAACGAATCATTGTCATGGGCCCCAGCCACTACGTGGGAATGACCAATCTTGTCAGCGTCCCAGAGGCAACACACTTTAAAACACCCCTTGGCGAACTGACGGTCGACACCGCCTTTGTTGCAAAATTGCGCAAACTCCCCTTTGTCACCAGCGAACCGCAAGCCCATTTGCGGGAGCACAGCGACCAGATTCAACTCCCGCTCATTCAGCACTGTCTCTCCACAAAAATTCCTGTGGTCTGCATGGTCTGCGGACAATTCGATTCGAAACATCTTATTGAAGCAGCCTCAGCCCTGCGAGAACTGCTCGATGAAGGAACACTGGTCATCGCCAGCTCGGACTTCACACACTATGGTGCCAATTATGGATATGTTCCCTTCACACAGGATGTCGAGAAGAACATCGAAACCCTCGACATGGGCGTCTTCGAACTCTTTACAAATAAGGACCTCGACGGCTTTATCAAATACTTAAATGAAACTGGTGCAACGGTCTGCGGACGTGATCCTCTCGCGTTTCTGATCGCGCTGATGCCGAAGGATGCTGTGGTTCAGAAAACCGGGTATGAGACATCAGGGAAGATGCTACATGATCGTTCAAACTCGGTCAGTTACATCGGCGCTCTCGTCAATGGAACCTGGTCCCAGACCCCAAACCATCCCGTAAAAGACCCGCCACCCTCAGAGCACTTGGAGAAGGCGGACTGTGAGAAGCTCCTTGAACTAGTCCGTTCCACGCTCCAATGCGCCTTTAAAGAGGGTGAATCCGTTGCGCTGGGCAAGCCCCCTGCCGTGGTCACACCTGGCATGCAAGCCGTGCGCGGAGGCTTCGTCACGTTGAATCTGGACGGTGAGCTACGCGGATGCATCGGCGAGATCATGCCCCGCCGCGAAATCTGGAAGGTCGTGCGCGAACAGTCCCTGAATGCCGCCTTTCATGACACGCGTTTCGAACCCCTGAGCAAAGGCGAACTTGCCCGTCTAAAACTCGAAATCTCTATCCTGACACCACTACGTCCCATTGCCTCGTGGCAAGGGATCGAAATTGGAAAACACGGTGTCCTTCTCACCTGCGCGAACCGAAGCGCTGTCTTTCTTCCGCAAGTCGCACCTGAGCAAGGCTGGGGAGTCGAAGAGACCCTTACCCATCTCGCGCTCAAGGCAGGACTTCCCAAAGATGCGTGGCGTGACAAGGGTGCCACCTTCTTTGTCTTTGAAGCGCAAGTCATCCATGAATAGGAGCGTATGTCTGTTACCGTAACCGTTGATCATGTCACCAAGCAGTTTGGAAAACTCACCGTCCTGAAGGATGTTTGCGTCGAGATCCGTCCTGGTGAGCTCTTTTTTCTGCTCGGACCTAGCGGCTGCGGAAAGACAACCTTGCTCAGGTGCCTCGCGGGCTTCCATACCCCGGACTCAGGAACCCTCAAGGTGGATGGAAGGGAGATCACGAACCTGCCTCCGCACAAGCGGGAGATGGGGATGGTCTTTCAGCATTATGCACTCTGGCCGCACCTCACGCTCGCGGAGAATGTCGCCTTCGGACTCGAGATGCGGAAATTGTCAAAAACAGAGATCAAAACCCGGGTCATGGAGGCTCTTTCACGGATCCACATGGCCGAGCGGGCGCACGACAAACCCAACCAACTCTCAGGCGGACAACAGCAGCGCGTCGCCCTCGCAAGGGCCCTAGTCATTCGTCCGCGCTGTATCCTCCTTGACGAGCCCCTCTCCAACCTCGATGCCAAACTGCGATTGGAGATGCGCTCGGAAATTCGGACGATCTGCAAAGAGGCCGGGCTGACAGCGATCTATGTGACGCATGATCAGAAGGAGGCTCTTTCGATCGCCGATCGGATTGCCATCCTCAAGGACGGCGTCATCCAGCAGGTCGGCACACCGGAGGCGATCTACGAGAGGCCCCTGAACCGCTTCGTGGCAGGCTTTATTGGCGAGGCTAATTTTATCTCCGGACGTGTGCGCGAAGTCACCTCAACAACCGTCACGGTCGAGACCTCTTGCGGCATCTTTGTCGCAGCCCTGAACAACCCCACCTTTGCGCTCGATGATCAAGTTGAGCTCTGCCTGCGCCCCGAGAACATCCGTCTCGAAAAACCCACGAGCGCCCTGCCCAATCGCCTCCGCGGACACTTTTGTGAAACGACCTACCTTGGTGAAGTCGCTCAACATCTGATCGCCATTCCCAATCCTAACGAAGCCCCTACCCAGTTCAAAACCTTTGAGCTCGGCCCAAGACCCGGCCGCTTCAAGCTCGGCGAACCCATCAACCTCTGGATCGAACAGCACCATGTCATTATCACGAAGCAGACTCCCTCCGTCAGTTGACAAAAACAGCAGGCTGGCCTAATTGGCCCCCTGACAGCGTTAACGTCCCCTAAATACTCTTGAACTTCACTCAACGATCAACACATCAGTGCGGCAAAAGGATTTCGTGGTTTTCCTCAAACGTGGCCGTCTTCTTTGGCCCTCCGTTGATGGTGTATTCGATTGTCAGTTGCTTAATAATCGGCGCGATAGGCTCAAAGGCTTCGTTGTAGTTGCGGATGGGCGAGTAACGCGTCCCCTTAAAGGTCGGACGAATTTTTTCAGTCACATCCACAGACTGTGGCTTCGTTTCCTTCGTCGCATAGATCGCGGACAAAATCTCCACCTTTAAATTCTCTTTCAAAATAGGCCCTAACCGATACTCGCGTATCATTTGCGCGCGATCTGGCACTTTGCTTATATCCACAATTTTGAGCGGACCACACAGTGCCTTGGTATCGCCATCCTGACGGAGGTTGAAGCGATTGATACGTGGTGCAGTCCCGACACGCGGACGAATCTTCGGATTAGCGTCAATTTCGGGATGCTGCGGATCATACATCTGCCGGATCTCCTCGTCCCCGAGGAAGGGGCCATTGCAATCCACCCAAGCGATCAGCCGTTCCCGTTCCACGCCCGTCACCTTCATCTGATGATGCGCGCCGCTGCACGCATTCGAGATCAAGGTGCTGAGAGGTGAAAAAGCCGTATAGGGAGGT
>CAIZQW010000465.1 GCA_903935195.1 uncultured bacterium | reverse complement strand
GTGTATGGCATACAAAGACAAATTGAAAAATTTGAGACTGCTGGAATCCTCATCGCCAAACAAGCCGGCCGGACACGGATCTATCAATTCAGTCCGCGTTACGCGTTTATAAAGCAGCTTCGGGCACTTCTCGATAAAGCCTTTTCGTTTTACCCGCCAGAAGAGCAGGAACGTCTTAAGATCATCCGTAAACGTCCTCGTCGAAAGGGGAAGCCGCAATGAAACCTGTTTCCCAAATGACCCGGCTTGAAGTAGCTTGCTATATTGGAGCTGAATTCAAGCGCAGAAATTTAAGCGTTGTTCTTTCTGGGGGTTCCTGTGTGTCGCTATACAGTTCGGAAAAGTATGTCTCGGCCGATCTTGACTTTGTTAATATGCTGTTTGCCAAGCGCCACGCGATCGTCGAAGCAATGAAAGCGCTCGGTTTTTCAGAAGAGAGTCGCTATTTCAAACATCCCGAAAGCGAATTTATGGTCGAGTTTCCTCCTGGCCCCTTAGGCGTGGGCGAGGAACCAGTCAAGCAGATTGATGAAGTGACAACACCCGTCGGAAGTGTTCGCCTTCTTTCCCCAACTGACTGCGTAAAAGATCGGCTTACCTGGTTCTACCATGCAAACGACCAACAGTGTCTTCAGCAAGCAATCTTGGTGGCACAACATAACACCGTGGATCTAGACGAGGTCAAACGCTGGTCTGCGACGGAAGGAAAACTTGCGGCCTTCAATAAGATACGCCCCCTTCTAAAGCCGCCTAGCCCTGTAAAGAAAAGTATCCGCAAATGATCGATGCTTGCCAAGTTGGACAGTAAAAACCCTTAGTTACTTCTAACTGTTGGATCGTTCTTCAGTTGTTGCATATTTTGCAACAGCCCAACGGGAGGGTAATCCTTCGGCATATTTTTAACATTTATGCGACTAAGGAGTTAGACAGATCCCCAGTTTGTGCAAAAAATGCACAGCCTGCCACAGATGTCATCTGGGCGAATTGTTCCTCATGTCCCTGCCCCGTCTTATACATTACACAGCATTGCTCGCCGCCCGACGAGGGGCGGCGCTAACGGCGGTGCAGGAGGGCGAGGACGTGACGGTGCGCGGAGTCCGGTTCCGAGGGCCGGGGCGATAAGACTTTTCCGCAAAAACCGCTAAATGGAGGGTGGCTAACTAGGGGCCCGGCGGACCCGCACGGGTTCCATTCCGCCTCACCCATGGATAAGCACGCGCAGAGGGCAAGTGTATACACGAAGTCCGAACGCTCGCTTAAGGCTTGCTGGCAAGAGCGATGAGCGTCAGCGATAGAGCGGCAATACATGGACGGCGGAATGGTTAGCCACCCAGAGAAGACTTTTCTTTTACTCAGCAAAAAACTCGTTTTTTGCTGATGAAGAAGTGGAGTTACTACGCGCAAAGGGTCGCTCTGCCGTGCTGTATTCAGCGTGAGGCAGGCTGACCCTTTGCGCTCTTATCTTGCGGTTTTTGCGGTAAAGTATTTTAAGGACAAGTCAGGGCGCGGTACCGGCATCCTGTTCCGGACTCCCCGTAAACGCCCGCAACACATCAGCATTAACACACTAAGACAACTCGCACAACTTGAAACTGGGCCCGAGCCGAATGAGGTTGAAAAACCACAGCGGGTGTGTTAAAAATATACGTACATCATTCAATGAAAGGACTACACATGAGCACCTTTGAAAACTCCGTGAGTATCAATCCATATTTTAAAATCACCGATGCAAACATGGCTGCGGCGAAAGAGATGCTGAAGACCTTTTGCGCGCTGGTAAAAAAGGAAGAAGGCTGCCTCTTTTACAACTTCTGCTTTAATGGCAATGTCATGACCTGTCGTGAGACCTATAAGGACGCGGCAGCCGTGATGGCGCACCTAGAGAACTGCGGCGAAGCACTCGGCAAGCTTGGCCAGATCGTCGAGCTCTTCCGTATCGAGATTCTCGGGCCTGCCAAAGAACTGGATAAGCTTCGCGCTCCCTTAGCCGATATGAAGCCCGACTACTTCGTGCTCGACATCGGCACGGGCAAGTAAGCAAAATTGTCGGCAAAGGCGGAGGTAGGACTCAAGGGACCAGAGGGAAAGTTGGCAGTAGCAGTTGGCAGTCTGCAGTTGCTTGCGCACCAAGTGTGTACTCCCGACGCGAAGCTCAGCATTAACTACTGCCAACTGCTACTGCCGACTGCTACTGTTTCGCCCACGTCCCTTAGCAACTCCCCAAATAATGCACTAATGCACTAATGAACTAACGAACTTCCCCCTCCCCTCGCTTGCCGAATCGCCTTCTTCCATCCGGCGTACCGTTCCTGCCGCACGATGTCGGACATCGCTGGAGAAAACTGTCGCTCCAGTTTCCAAGAGGATCGTATCTCCTCCTTATCCTTCCAGAAGCCGACGGCGAGTCCCGCCAGATACGCGGCACCCAGCGCCGTGGTTTCAGCGATGACAGGCCGGAGCACTGTCGCATTCAGAATGTCAGCTTGAAACTGCATCAGGAAATTATTGACCACCGCGCCGCCATCCACCTTCAGCGCCGAGAGCTGAATACCAGAGTCATCCTCCATAGCCTCCAGCACATCCTTCGCCTGAAACGCAATCGCCTCCAGCGCAGCCCTGACAATGTGGTGCTTATTGGACCCTCGAGTCAGGCCGGTGATCGTTCCGCGAGCATACATATCCCAGTAAGGCGACCCCAGTCCGACAAACGCGGGCACCACATAGACACCATTGCTGTCCGCCACCTGCTGTGCGCTTGCCTCTGATTCCGCCGCAGACGAGATCAGTTGCAGTTCATCCCGTAGCCACTGCACCACAGCACCCGCCACAAAGATACTCCCTTCCAGGGCGTACTCCACCTTCCCACCGATGCCGATCGCAATTGTCGAGAGCAGTCCGTGATGCGACGTCACCAGCTTCTCACCGGTATTCATCAGCATAAAGCAACCTGTTCCATAAGTGCTCTTGGCCTCACCTGGCTTGAAGCAGGCCTGTCCGAAGAGCGCAGCCTGCTGATCACCCGCCATGCCTGCAACGGGAATAGGCGAACCTAAGAGGCGTGTCTCCCCGTAAACCGCGCTCGAGTTCTCCACCTGCGGCAAGAGGGATGGTGGAATATCCAGCTCCTTCAACAAGCGCTCATCCCATTTCAGTTCACGGATATTGTAGAGCATCGTGCGGGAGGCATTCGTGTAGTCAGTCTTATGTACACGGCCATCGGTGAGCTTCCAGAGCAACCAGGTGTCCACGGTTCCAAAGAGGAGGTCCCCCTGCTCCGCCTTTTGGCGAGCACCCGGCACGTTGTCCAGAATCCATTTAATCTTGGTTCCGGAGAAATAGGCATCCGGGACCAGCCCGGTCGCGTGCTTGATATAAGTCTCCAGACCCTCTCGACTCCGCAGGTCATCACAGATGTCGGCGGTCCGGCGGCACTGCCAGACGATGGCATTGTAAACCGGGGTGCCCGTGTGGCGGTCCCAGACGATGGTCGTCTCACGCTGGTTGGTGATGCCGATCGCGGCAACCTGCTCCGGCAAGATCCCGGAACGCTCCAGCGCCTCCTCCAGCGAAGCCCGCTGCGAGTTCCAGATTTCGAGGGGATCATGCTCAACCCAGCCCGGCTGCGGGTAGAACTGATTAAACGCACGCTGAGCAGAAGCAACGATTCCGCCCTCACGATTAAAAACAATCGCACGCGAACTCGTCGTCCCCTGATCCAGCGCAATAACAACTTTTTTTTGCATACTCAAAGTATAGCGCGACCGGGCGTGAAAATGAATACTAAAGTTCGGGGATTTGAAAGTCGAGTAGTCAGAAGATGGGATAATTATTAACCGCAAAAGCCGCAAACAAGAAGTGCGGCTAACGCATCCGCCTCACGCTGAATAAGCACGCGCAGAGGACGAGTGTATACACGAAGTCCGAACGCTCGCTTAAGGTTTGCTAGCAAAAGCGATGAGCGTCAGCGATAGAGCGTCAATACAGCACGGCGGAATGGTTAGCCGCCCAGAGAATACTCTCTTTAATACTCAGCAAAAAACAAGTTTTTTGCTGATGGAGAAGTGGGGTTACTTCGCGCAAATGTCCGCTCCGCCGTCCGTGTATTCACGGGCGAGGCGGGCGTGACATTTGCGCTCTTATTGCGGTTTTTGCGAAAAAGTATTTCATTAACTAATGAACTAATGCACTAATGAACTAACGAACTTCTCAAACCAACCCCGCCACAACCGCCAGGACAGGAATCGGCACCTCTTCAGCAAATTCAAATCCTGCGCTAGAGCCTTTACCCCACGGCATAAAATTCTGTCCATCTAATACCCACCCTGCGCTAGACCCTTTGCCCCACGGACTGAGGCACTTGCCATCCCAGACCAATCCCGCGCTAGATCCCTTTCCATACGGGCTGAGGTACTTGCCATCCCACTCCCACCCCCCGCTGGAACCTTTGCCATACGGACTGATATACTTAGCGTCAAATTCCCAGCCTGCGCTTGCGCCTTTGCTATACGGATAGATAAACCGGCCATCCCATATCCATCCCGCGCTTGACCCTTTTCCATAAGGACTGATTGCTACTTTCATTTCGTTTCTCTCATTTCTCTTTTATCTTTTATCAATCCGCCGTTCCGCCTTCTCACTTTTTGCCCTTTTTTTTGGCCGTCTTATCAATCATTTTCAGAGTGGCTAGATATTGCTTTTCTACATCGCTCAATGTTCTCTCTTGATATCTGACATACTCGATACGAGCCTTTTCAACAGCTTCTTCATGCGTGATTCGACCGGCATCAGCAAGCAATTGTTCGCCTGTGGCAGTCAAAATCTTATCGAGATGTTCTGCCCAGTCGAGCATCTTCATCGGCATATGGCGTTCCGCTTGACGCTCAGCAAAATCAAGGTATCCGGAAACGAGCTGTCCGAGCGCGCGCAATTCCTTTGGATTCAAATAGTTTTTGGCAACCACCGCATCTGAGAGGTGGGGTCTGTTACCGGAAAAGGTTGTCAATCCCATGAATTCCTTTTCAGCATCAGCACGCGTGTAAATCACTTCAGCGGCCGTCTGTCCGTGAACCGCATAATGGATCTTGTTCTGCACCTTTTTAAAGAATGCCACCGACTCGTCTGCGTCCGGATCATAGTCCATGCTGGTGGCATAGATGTCCAGAATCTGGCGGTAGAATACTTTCTCGCTGGCACGGATATCGCGAATGCGCTCCAGGAGTTCCTTCCAATAACCGCCCCCACCGAGTTCTTTCAGGCGGGCATCGTCCATGGTAAACCCCTTGATGATGTATTCACGCAAGCGGATTGTGGCCCATTGCCGAAACTGGGTAGCGACCTTGGAGTTGATGCGATATCCCAGGGAGATAGTCATGTCGAGGTTGTAAAACGACATATTATACATTTTGCCGTCTGCGGCAGTTGTTCGGAAATTCCGAACAACTGAATCAGGCAACAATTCCCCACTGTCAAAGATGTTTTTGATGTGCTCGCTCACCGTGGATTTCGTCACTTGGAAAAGTTGCGCCAATTGCGCGTTGGTCAGCCAAGTGCTTTCATCCTCAAGCCGAACGCTGACGCGGGCGACCTTGTCGTCCGTCTCATAGATAATGATTTGCGGCGGTTTGCTCTCAGATTCATCACTCATACGGCAGTCTCCAAAATTATCTTGGCTTTTAACCCACGCCGATAGGATAGCCCACCCACAGCCCCCTTGACAAGCAAAAGTGGCGGGAGCATCCTGCTCTCTGCCATCATTCTGGATTACGTTCGTAGTCCCGTCTTCAGGCGGAAGGCTTTAAAAAAGGAGAACGGGTTTTCCAACCCGTTGCATCACGGACTGGACCCGCCTTTGTAAATCTATGGCGTGGCAAGAAGTCCGTGCCCCTGTGTTAAGCTCACAAACAACCTGTCTCTCCATCGCCCCCGAGTCATTTAACCAGTTGTTCGGAAATTCCGAACAGGTGAACTGCGCAGGAAATGAGCATAAAAGGACCCACTGAATCATGGGCGCTGTCTTAGGCGATCATTTATGAAATCAGAAAAAAACTCGGCCTATGCATTCACTATAAACTTCTCCAGTATGTAAGCTTTTCTTAAATACTGAGGACCAGCGCCGCGCACCAAGAGTTGACGGAAAATACATTCCTCTGCGTCCCTGCGCCTCTGCGGGAAAAGTTACTCTTTTGTTTTTCACCCTGGCACGGCGACTTGTCTCGGCGTAGCCTTAGCGAAGCCGGAAGCCTTCCTGCCCGCCGTAGACGTATTCGCGGAGGTGGGAGCGAAGCCGGCCGCATTAACGCACTTCCCTCATCCGGTCATTTGTTCGCAATTCCAAGAGCTTCTTGGTGTTTGGCCTGGATGAATTTCTCCAGTTCATCCTTTGAGGGTAAATTCACTGCATATTGAGAAACAAAGAGTTGGTTGTCCATGCTGGCAGTGGCATATTCCACCAGCGCATGGTCTTTGTCGGTGCAGAGCAGCAGACCAACGGGCAGGTTGTCGTCTGGGGACATCTCATGCCTGCGATACCACGTGACATAGGTGTTGAGTTGGCCCAAGTGATCATGCTTGAAGGCGTCTACTTTCAACTCGACCAGCACATGACACTTAAGGATGCGATGGTAAAAAACAAGATCCACAAATCCGCGAGTCTTGCCGATGACGATGCTCTTTTGCTGCGCTTCCAGACAGAAGCCGTGGCCCAGTTCGAGCAGAAAGTCCCGCACATTCTCCACCAGTGCCGCTTCAAGATCTGACTCGGACACTGCATCTTTCGCCCTCAGACCGAGAAACTCAAAGATATAGGGATCCCGAATGGCTAATTTAGGTTCTGCCGTCTCCACGCCTTTCTTCACCATCGCTGCCAGTTTTTCCTTGTCCTTTGACAAACCCGAGCGCTCGAAATAGAGTGTGGAGATCTGACGCTTCAAAGCCCGAACCGACCAGTTCCCCCGAATACACTCGATTTCATAAAAAGCTCGCTTCAACGGGTCATCGATGGAGATGAGCTCCGCCAGATGGGTAAATGAGAGAACGTTGACCAACTTGCTCATGGGTGCACCTAATTGTGCGGAAGCTGTCTCCGTTTTTGAAAAATCATGTTTCTTCCCCAAATCGGGAGTTTCTGACTCCCGATTTGCCCTGCCGCGAGCCAAGGTCTTGTTTCCCACCTGCGTCCGAAAAGCTGAGGTTGGAAGCAACGGAACAAATTCGGGAGTCAGCGACTCCCGAATCAAGGGATACGTCATGTAGAACAGACGATACCGACGGAGCTCTCGCTCATCCATACGTTCCAAACCTTTGCCCATAAGCTTTTCTGCCAGTTTGCCCAACAGCGAATCCCCGTACTTCGCTCGGTCAGCTCCCCTTTGCTCATATTCCTGGATATAGGCCCCGATTACCCAGTTCCGCAACGTCAACGTGGTGTTGACCGTTCGGTTGACAAAGGAGGCGCTGTCCTCATGCACTTGCTGAATTGCTCGCACCAGCGAGGCGAAATCCAAATGGTCTCGGCTAACCTTCGTGATACTGCGTTTCTTAACAATCGATTGCTTCTTTTTTAGCATAGCTTTTCTCTCTTTCCTATAACGACCTGAACTTATTGTTTGCAATAAATGTACTTAAACGCTCGCGCCAAGTCCAGCCCAGAAAAGGCTCCGCACCGTCTGTTCGTCATCCCTCACGTCCAAAGTCCTTTTCCCGCAGAGACGCGGAGGCGCAAAGGATGTCGGCTGTAGATGTTAGTAAATGACTTCATTGATTTCGATGTTCGATGTTGGATGTTTCATTTCTCACTTTTAGCTTTTAACTTTTCACTTCTCTCAACTCC
>CAIZQW010000464.1 GCA_903935195.1 uncultured bacterium | reverse complement strand
TTTGGCAAGTATAATGATGTCGTTATTTTTGCGCGTCTAGCACCGTAATTTTCACATAATTGATAAAACATAACTTTTGGGCAAGGAATTTTATGCAGGAATGGTTTGATAAAGAGTTTACAGCGCGAGAAGTTTATGGGCGCTTGTTTAAGAAGGCCCGAAAGTATAGCTGGGCTTTGTTTCTGGGAGTTTTCTCCGGCATGATGGTCGGTGGTACCTGGTTACCTTTGTTTCAGTTGCTCCAGCCGGCTATTGTGCAAATGCAGGCTGCTCCAGAGGTCAGAGGTTCCACCTCCGCGGATACGGCTACGGCGGACAGGCAGAGCTCAGAGGTCGGCGTGCAGCCGGATTCGCTTAAAAGCGATGCCGTGCCAGGGTTGGCAGTGGGCAGTAATCAGTTGGCAGTGGGTGGAGTCGAGAAGAAGGAGAAGGTTCCTGGATGGTTTAAGGAGGTGGAGAAGACGGCAAAGGCCTTTGGAATCGATATGACGAACGAACAGGGGGATGTGAGAGGGTCATTCTTTTTTATGATGCTCTTGGTCGTACCTCTGGCGCTGGCGTTCCGATTGGGGACATTATATCTAAATAATTACACGTTACAATGGGCTGGAACACGGGTCGTCCGAGATCTTCGCAATGATATGTTCGACCATTTGCAAAACCAATCGCTTCAATTCTTTGGACGTATGGACGTTGGTCGTATCATGAGCCGATGCAATGGCGATCCAGGTACCGTTCAGACGGTGGTGACCCATACGGTTGCTGAGCTGTGCCGAGCACCCTTCGAAATCATGGCCTCGATTGGTTTCGTCGTCTATTTTGCCATCAAGAATGACATGGTTGAGATGATCGTTCTTGCGTTTCTAGGGTATCCCTTGGCGATGTATCCGTTATTGTGGATCGGGAAGAAAATACGTGGTTATGCCCGTAAGGGATTGGAGCGCGGGGCGGTTCTAGGCTCCAATATGTTGGAGAACCTGACCGGTATTCGAGTTGTCAAAGCCTATCACACGGAGGAAGAGGAGAAGCGTAAGTATCAGGAAGCCAATCAACAATGCGTAAAGATCGCGCTCAAAGGAACGCGTGTTGGATTGCTGGTGACGCCGATGATGGAGGCCGCAACCATTATGCTCTCAGTGATCTTCTTGGCCATCTGTTTTTGGAAAGGGAAGACAATCTCGGATATTATTCCTCTGCTGGCTCCTTTTGTCGTGGCCTACAAACCCCTGAAATCCCTCGCCAAAATTCAGATGTCACTCGAGGCAGGACGAGCTGCGTTATCACGCATCTATTCCTTTCTTGATATGGATACTTCTCTGCCCGTAGCAAAGAATCCTATTATGAAGAAAACCTTTAATGAGGAGGTTATCTTTGATCATGTCGAATTCTCGTATAATGTGACTGATCGCCAAGTGGTGAAGGATGTGAGCTTTGTGTTGAAGCGCGGAAAGACGATTGCGGTCGTGGGGTCGACGGGCTCCGGGAAGACAACATTAGCAAATCTCTTGGCTCGTTTCTATGATCCGACAAGAGGTCGCATTTGTATGGATGGTATCGAGTTGCGTGATATTGAGATTGGAGATTTACGCAAATTAATAGGAGTTGTTACGCAAGAAACCATTCTCTTTAATACAACGATAGCAGATAATATTGCGTACGGCACTCCAGGTGCGACCCAAGAGCAAATCGAAGCAGCAGCGAAAATGGCGAATGCCCATCCGTTCATCCTTCAGCATCCAGATGGCTATAAGCGGATTGTCGGTGATAAAGGGTTTGTCCTAAGTGGTGGCGAGCGGCAACGGGTTGCGATCGCCCGCGCGATCTTGAAGAATCCACCTATTCTGATCTTGGACGAAGCAACGAGCGCGTTGGATACCGTGACCGAACAGCAGGTGCAGGAGGCTATTTCGCACCTAATGGAAAACAGGACCGTATTTGTCATTGCTCATCGTCTCAGCACGATTAAACATGCCGATCTCATCCTCGTTATGGATCAAGGGCAGATTATCGAGAGCGGAAATCATGACGAGCTGTATGCTAAAAGTGGGGTTTATCACGGACTTTGCAATGTCCGGAAATAAAGCGTAGAAAAAGTGTAAAAAAGGCGAGGGCTGGTGCCCTCGCCTTTTTTGTTTTTTACGCGAAAGAAGATAAAGCGTCCCTTGTTTTTTGAGCGGGTTCTGATACAATATAAGCCTATGAAAGACCTGTTATGAGAAGTTTTATTTCCATTGCGCTTCCTGATACGATTAAAGTCCAGTTGTCTGCTGCGGTGAAGCGGTTATCTCCCCAGGCGGTAGATGTCACGTGGTGCACGAAGGATCAGTTTCATTTGACGCTTGCATTTATGGGGGAGACCTCACCTGCTATTCTTCCGCATGTATACGAAAAGCTTTCGCAACTCTGTGCTACACTTCAACCTTTTAGTTGTCGGGCGTATGGGTATGGTTTTTTTGGTACCAAGCGTAACCCCAAGACGATCTGGGTGGGTGCAGAGCCAATACAGGAGTTGGGGGCGTTGAATGAAGCTTTGTGCGAAATTCTCAAGCGGTTTGGATTTAAATTAGAGTCGGATACTTTTCGTCCGCATATTACTTTAGGGCGGTGCAAAGAGCGCGCGAGGAATCATCCGCTCGTCTTGGCGATGGATGAAGAACAGCAACTCGACTTTGGTTCATGGACAGCAGAGGGATTGACCCTCTACGAGAGCCGGTTAACGCCCAAGGGCTCAATCTACATAAAGCTGAATCGCTTTCCCTTTAGCGGCTAGCTTTTGAAGATGAAGAATTTTCGCGTCGCGTAGTTGATGAGTAGGGCGCAGATGATGTTGGCACCAAAGGCGTAGGTGGTCTGTATGCCGAAGGACCCGATGAGCAGGGTCTGAATACTTGTTGAAACGGTCTGGCTGATGGCAGAGACACCGAAGAAGAGGAGAAATTCGAGGATGATGTGGTGCTTGCCTGGCTTGAAGACAAAGAGCCGATTGAGGATGTAGCAGAAGACGTTGGAAATTGTAAAGCCGATGATGGTGCAAAAGAGCGCGTTCAGGGCGCGGACGCCATGGCTCATCGGTTCGACCGCCAAGCCTAGGAGTTTAACGGCTGGATCTTTGTCCGTCAGGCAGGGAAAGAGTAGCCAGGCGATGAGGAAGAAGGCGACGGCATGGAGACCTGTGGACATGCCACCTACGATCCCATATTTGATGAATTGAACGACTGGGTGGACATCATGTGAGAGATGTTTTTTAATAAACGATTTCATGACGCGAAAGTATAGCAGATTGGCTGTACGAAAGAAAGGGACAAGAGATGAAGCCGACGTTGGTGATTTTAGCTGCAGGAATGGGAAGTCGATATGGTGGGCTCAAGCAGGTGGACCCTGTGGGGCCAGCCGGCGAGACCATCATGGACTATTCGATTTATGATGCTGAACGTTCTGGTTTTGACCGCGTCGTTTTTGTGATCCGGCATGAGTTCGAGGCTGTCTTTAAGGAGACAATCGGCGCGAAATATAAAAATCTGGTGGAAGTGGATTATGCCTATCAAGAGATGGGAGATCTCCCGATCGGCTATTCTGTGCCACAGGATCGTATAAAGCCTTGGGGTACGGCCCATGCGATCTATGCTGCGCGTCACACGGTGAAAGGATCCTTTGCCGCCATCAACGCGGACGACTTTTATGGCCAGGATGCTTTTCGCAAGATGGGCGAATTCTTGAGTCGCGAACCTGACTCTCAAGGGATGCTGAATTTTGCGATGGTGGGATATCTTCTTGAGCAGACACTCTCTGAAAATGGCTCGGTGGCAAGAGGTGTCTGTACGTTGGGACCTCAAGGTCTCCTCAAGGGTGTGAAGGAGATGACCCGTCTGGTGCGTGTGGAGGGGGGGGTAGAGAATCAGGAAGTCCCTGATTTGCCTCAGCGTCTAACAGGCAAAGAACGCGTCTCTATGAATATGTGGGGCTTCACGCCCGAGCTGTTTGCTGCGCTTGATGACCATTTCCCGCGTTGGCTGGAGCGGAATGCGGGTAATAACAAAGCTGAATGGTATATCCCTTTTGTTGTAGATGAATTGGTAAAAGAGGGTCTTGCAACGGTCTCCGTGCTACCGACGGAGGGTCGTTGGTTTGGGGTCACCTATCGTGAAGATAAACCGAAGGTGGTCGAGGCGATCTCGAAACTCGTCGAAGAAGGGGTCTACCCGGAGCGTCTCTTGGGGTGACCAAGGAGGGCACGTCATGACGACCTTAAAAACAGTGCGTAGAAACGAAGTTCATCCGTCCCATCAAGAGGCGGTGGCAGAGGAACCTTCTTTGGGCATAATGTTGGAGCCGGTTGCCCGGATGTTTTGTCCTGTCTGTAAACAAAAGATGAATACCTCCTCGGCAAAAGCACTTTCCGAGGGGCGTTGCCCATCCTGCGGTGAGAATGTTTTTGTGTATGGAAAGATCGGTTCTTATCGCGTGCTGAGGGTGCTGGGCCAAGGTGGGATGGGGGTCGTCTACGAAGGTTTTGACGAGGGGCTTGGACGCAAGGTCGCTATCAAGGTGACTCAAGTTGATGTGACGCAGAACAAAGAGATGTTGGCGACCTTCCAGCGCGAAGCCCAAGTGGTGGCAAGGCTAAACCATCCCAATGTCGTTCAGGTTTATGCTTTTGGCGAAGAGAAGGGACACCCGTATCTGGCCATGGAGCTACTATCCTCTGGTAGCCTGATGGACCTTATAAAAGAGACAGAGCCTATTGGGGAGGCATTCTTGATGGGGGTGGCCTTTGAGATTGCAGAAGGTCTAAATGCTGCCCAAGAAGCAGGGCTCCTACATGGGGACATCAAGCCTGAGAATATTCTTTTCGACGAGAAGATGCGTGCTAAGCTTGTGGATTTTGGAATTGCTGCCATGCAGGTGTCAAAGGATAACCATGAAGTCTGGGGGACTCCCTATTATATTGCTCCTGAAAAGGTCTTGGAGCGAAAATCCAACCACAAAGGGGATATTTATAGTCTCGGGGCAACCCTCTATCACGCCATAGCGAAAAATCCGCCCTTTACTGGAACAGACCCGACCATGGTCATCCGAGCGGCCATTGATGGGAAGGCGGATCCTCTCTCGAAGGTCCGTCCCGATATTAACCCAGAGGTGGAGGCAATCATCAATCGGATGATGGAGAAAGATACCGCCCTACGTTATCCGAACTATAAATCTATTATCTCTGATATTAAAAAATACCTCGCGTCTGTTCCACGCGAACGCTTACGTCGAACCTCGCGTATCGTGGTGAGTGGGTCTAAAAAAACAAAAGCGGGAACCCAAAATCTTTTGATTCCCAAAGGAGCTCCGACATCCACAATCATAACCGCGAGTCAACCGATGCAAAGTGCCTTGCCTGGGCAGGCAAAAGGAATCTTCAAGACATGTTGCCCGAAAATTCTGTTGTTGATCGGATGTTTAGGACTCATCGCTGGTGTTATGTACTACAAGTCTATTGGCAAAACGAATGAGAAAAACGCGTTGTATTTGCAGGTGTGGTCAGTGAATAAACAGTATGTTAAAGCGTTCGGGGCCATGGATGATTCTTTAATGGACATTGAAAAACTTTTTAAAGAGGCTCAGGGGGTGATAAAATCCCAGAAAGCGCAACGAGCGACTGGAATCATGGAAAAAGGCGCAGGGCTTAAACAGGATGAAGAGCTGGACGCCACTACGAAGAAGTTTGAGGCGTTACTTCAAGAAGCAGTGGTGGTGCGGGATCAAGCGGAAATGGCCAAGCTGGAGCCCTGTAATCAAGAAGAAATAAATGCAGCTCAGCTGGCGCGACTGAAAAAAGGCTTGGAGAATCAGAAAGAGTATACAACGGCTATCGAAAAAAAGGCTGACGAAGCCGAGCGTTTACTCACCGAGGTGTTGCAAAAAGGGAACACTTTAGAAACAGCATCCACAAATAGCCAGAAGAACGCACGCGTAGACAAAGGGCTGAAGATAAAAGATGAATTAGCAAGTGGAGTTGGTAAAAATGCTACGGTCATTACTTTTGAAAAAGAGAAGGGACTTCAGAATTTCAGGATGGAGGAAGGGGACTCCTTGATCATCGCAATGTGGAATCCGCAACCCGGGATGGAAGGGGGAGGGGAGGTTAGTAAGCTCTGCATCACTCGAACAGAAGGAGGCCGAGCTTATATCGCTGGGCTCACGTGCAACACGGGATTAGGGGAGTTATCCAAGAAGGGGCTTACGAGACGAAGCAAGTTTCCTGCAATTGAAAAAGTGGAAGCGGCGCAACAAGGGAAATATGAGGGTGAATTGTCGGTGCCGAGTATGGGTGGAATTACTTTCCGCTTCTCAAAAGCGAGCAACGCGTGGAAGCTTGATGCGCCTCGAAATCGAAGGATGCATACTCCCGAAAATACGGAGAGTGCGCCAGCCCTGGTCTTCAAAATGAGGAGAGATGGCGCCTATTCGTTATCAGGGCAGCTTGTCTTGCGGGCACCCACTCCCGAAACAAGTATCATATGGATGGTGTGGACGGCTAAAATGGAGTAGATCCCGTCTGAAACCCTTTAGAGTAGACCCGCAAAAAAGATATCAAGAATGGCTGTTTTTCATCGACTTTGACTCTAAAATAGTCAATACTATACCCTTCAAAAAAAGGCATTTTGGTTTGTTTATGGGCAAGGCCTTTTTTGTGGCAATGTAATTCTATCTCTTTGACTTTGTTGATGTTATGAAGAACTTTACGACGATTGAGGGTGGTGTGACTGCCGCCAAAGGGTTTAAGGCGTGTGGTGTTGAAGCTGGAATCAAATACCAGAACCGGCGGGATCTGTCCATGGTCGTGGCGGATCAGCCTGCAACAATAGCCGCAGTTTACACGACAAACAAGGTTGCTGCAGCACCTGTGCAGATCGATCGGGAACGAACCGTTTCCGGTAAGGCGCAGGCTGTTGTCATCAATAGCGGTTGCGCGAATGCATGCACGGGCGAGACTGGGCTGAAGAATGCGCGTGAGATGGCTCGATTGGCTGGTGAGGCATTAGGCATTGATGAGACTTTAGTGCTGGTTTGTTCAACAGGCGTGATCGGCGTGAATCTGCCGATGGAACGTATCGCCTCGGGCGTGAAGCTGGCGGCCGGTGCCTTGAGTCCTACAGGTGGTAATGACGCGGCACATGCGATCATGACGACCGACACCGTGGACAAGCAAACGGCTGTTACCCTAGAGATTGATAACAAGCGCGTCTGTATCGGTGGCATGTGTAAAGGCTCCGGGATGATCGAGCCGAACATGGCGACCATGCTGGGCTTTGTGACCACCGATGCCGCTGTTGATGCAAAGGCCCTTGATCAGGCGCTTCGCGTGGCGGCCAACAAGAGTTTCAACCGTGTGGTGGTGGATGGTGACATGAGCACCAACGACACGGTTATGGTCTTTGCAAGCGGTGTGGCCGGGAATGTGACGCTGAATGAGAAGCATCCCCAGTGGCAAGATTTTGTCGATGCGTTGACCACCGTTTGCATTGAGCTCGGCAAGAAGATGGTGATGGATGGCGAAGGCGCGACCAAGTTCGTGACCGTGCGCGTCAAAGGTGCGCTGACCGATAGCGACGCACAGAAGGCGGCGCGGGCGATCTCGAAGTCAGCTTTAGTGAAGACCTCGTGGTTCGGGCTTGATCCGAACTGGGGACGCGTAATTGCTGCGACGGGTTATTCCGGCGCACAGGTAGATGACCAGAAGGCCCAGATCTATTACGGCGACATCTGCGCATACGACCAGGGACGCGTGGCGGACAAGGGTTTGCTCAAGGCGATGCAGGATGTCATGCGCAACCGCGCCTTTGATGTGACCGTCAATTTGAATTTAGGTTCTGGAGAAGATACGGTTTATACCTGTGACTTCTCTTATGATTATGTGAAGATCAATGCGGAGTACACTACCTAACATGAAAGAAGCAGTTGATAAAGCAGCGGTTTTGATCGAGGCGTTGCCGTATATTGAAGACTTCAGAGGCTCAGTCATCCTCGTGAAGGTCGGCGGCAGTCTGATTGAGGTGCCTGAAAACCTGGATTGCCTGCTCTCGGATAACGCAATTCTGAATGTTGTCGGGATCAAGACGATTTTGGTGCAT
>CAIZQW010000463.1 GCA_903935195.1 uncultured bacterium | reverse complement strand
TGCCGAATGGTACAGGTAAAAAGGTTCGCGTCATCGTCTTTGCAGCAGGTCAGCACGCTGATGAAGCGCGCGCGGCAGGTGCGGATGAAGTCGGCTATGAGGATTTAATCGAGAAGGTTAAAGGCGGCTGGATGGACTTTGATGTCGCCATTTCCACCACGGACGCAATGAAGCAAGTGCGTACGATTGCTCGTGTTCTCGGTCCTCGTGGCTTGATGCCAAACCCGAAGACAGGGACTGTGACGGATGATACCGCTGCAGCTGTCAAGGCGGCAAAAGGTGGCAAAGTTGACTTCCGCATGGATCGCTCCGGAAATATCGGCGCGCTCTGTGGTAAGGCGAGCTTTGACGCTGACAAGTTGGTGGGCAATATCACCACGCTGCTTGATGCAGTCAAGGCCGAACGTCCAGCATCTACCAAGGGTGCGTTCATTCGCTCCATGACGATCAGTTCAACCATGGGCGTTGGCGTCCGCGTTTTGGTCAAGGAATAAGAGGAGAAACTGACCATGAGAATTGAAAAAATTTCTATCTTGAATGAAGTTATCGAGCGTGTTAAAGCCTCGGACTTCTGTTTTGTACTCAATTATGGCGGCTTGAAGGTGACTCAGCTCACCACCCTGCGCAAGGAACTTGCAAAGCAGAATTCACGCGCCATGGTTGTGAAGAACACCTATCTGGCTAAGGCTGCTAAGCAATTGGGATGGGATGACATCTCCAAAATGCTCGCGGGGCCTACGGCTGTTGTCACTGGCAAAGGTGATGTGGCTGAAGTGGCGAAGATTTTGATGGAGTTCGTGAAGAAGAACGAGATCGCCTCGGTCAAGGGTGGAAGCCTTGAAAAGGCGGCACTGAGCGCAGCAGACGTAGATGCTCTTTCGAAGCTTCCTTCGAAAGACGTCATGCGTGCGATGTTGCTCGGAACGCTTCAAGCTCCTGCAACGAGTTTTGTGCGTGTGCTCAATGCACCGCTGCTCAACGTGCTCTACGCTCTCAAGGCGTACGAGGACAAGAAGAATGGATCTGCGGCATAAACCGTGTCGTAAAAGCCGCCTGACATGGGATGTGAGCGAGTGCTTACGCCTCTGCGCATGAACGCGCGATTCCTTTATGAGGAGTGATGTCAGCGGCAACCCCGCCTGCGCGAAATAACACAGGCGGTTGCACAACAAGAAAAAGGAACACATAAGATGACAAACGAAGAAGTCATTGATTTTCTGAGCAACCTGTCGGTTCTCGAAATCTCCAAGTTGGTGAAGGCACTCGAAGAGAAGTGGGGCGTAACCGCTGCCGCTCCTGTCGCCGCCGCTGCTCCTGCAGCTGCTGCAGCAGCTCCCGTCGAAGAAAAGACAGAGTTCGATGTGATTCTTCTCGAGGCTGGCGCAAACAAGATTGGCGTCATCAAGGAAGTCCGCACGATCACAGGTCTCGGCCTGAAGGATGCGAAGGACCTCGTCGAAGCTGCTCCGAAACCTGTTAAGCAGGCCGTGAACAAGGACGAAGCCGCCAAGATGAAGGATATCTTGGAGAAGGCTGGCGCTAAGGTCGAAATCAAGTAATGATTGCCGCCTGGCTCTGTCGGTGGATGACTCCGACAGAGCTAAGCGGACATTAAAAGCTGAAAATTAAAAGTGGAAAGTGAAAACGGTCACACGACTGTTGGATTTTCTATTTTTAGTTTTCGTTTTTGGATGTCAACGAGCCCAATGGTCATCGCTGTGCAACTGTCCAACAGGAGACTTAACGCACCTGACGGAGATAGAACGCAGAATCAGCCGAAGTATGAATCAGTTAAAAAAGTGGCAGCTTACCACACTTCCATTCATAACCGGTAATTCATGATGCGTGATAGACTCGTCAGCGGGCAAACGATGCAAATCGGGTGCGGCGTCTTTGAGTGACAGTGATTTTTTATAAACATCCAACCCTGAGGTAGGCAATGGTTGATCGTAAAGTCTTCGGCAAGCTGAAAGCCGTTATTCAGCCTCCAGATCTGATTGAGATTCAGACAAAGTCGTATCAAGATTTTTTGCAGAAAGATGTTGCGCCCCTGAAGCGCGAAGACAAAGGTCTTCAAGCAATCTTTCGCGAAGTGTTCCCGATTGATAGTTACGACGGTAAATATACGCTCGATTTTGTCAAGTATGAGATTGGCGCTCCTAAGTCTGACATGTTGACCGCATTGTCGGATGGCGCCACGTTCGCAGCCCCTTTGAACGCCACGTTCCGCCTGAAGGATGGCGATGAAGTGCGTGAAGAGGATGTCTACATGGGCGAAATTCCCTTGATGACCCGTGATGGCGCCTTTGTCATTAATGGTGCTGAACGTGTGATCGTCTCGCAGTTACATCGTTCCCCTGGTATCTGCTCGGAGCAAGCAACCCATCCGAATGGTCAGATCCTCTATTCCGTCCGCCTCATTCCGGATCGTGGTTCGTGGATCGAAATTCAGTTCGACTCAAGCGACATCATGTGGGTTTATATGGATCGCCGTCGCCGTCGTCGCAAATTTTATGTGACAACCTTCTTGCGCGCGCTGGGTTATGGTTCAGATGAAGATATCTTGAAGCTCTTTTATACCTTCAAGGACCTTCAGACAAAGAAAACCTATGCCACGGCCGAGATCGACATGTTGCTCTTCAAGAATGACGTGATCGACATGGAGTCCAAGAAGATTCTCGTGAAGCGCTTGGACCCCGTCACAGCTTCGTCCCTCGAAACCATCCATGCAGCTGGCATCTCCAAGGTTTCCGTTGTGGATGTTTCGATTGATGAAGGAACCCTGATCAAAACCTTGCGCGAAGATGCCAAGGCAGGTATTCATTCAGAAGAGGAAGCGCTCAAGGATATCTACAAGCGCCTGCGCCCTGGCGATCCTGCAACCTCTTCCAATGCAAAGACGCTGATCAAGCGCCTCTTCTTCGAACCCCGTCGTTATGACTTAGGAAAAGTAGGTCGTCACAAAATCAATCAGCGCCTCGGACTCTCAGGAAAGGTCTCTGAAGATCTTCGCGTTTTGGATGAGTCGGGTGTTGACGTGATCGAGTCGTTGAAACTCCTGCTCCGTATTTACGTGGGCAAGGAACAGGTCGATGACATTGACCATCTCGGTAACCGTCGTATCCGTACGGCCGGCGAACTTCTGGAAAATCAATGCCGCGTGGGTCTGGCTCGTACCGAACGCCTCATCCGCGAACGCATGACCCTTTTTGATCCTGCAAGTGGCGTCCTGGCACCAGCTCGTCTGGTGAACAGCAAGTCGCTCTCAGCGGTCGTTCAGGATTTCTTTGGCCGCAGCCAGCTCTCGCAGTTCATGGATCAGACCAACCCGCTGTCAGGCTTGGCGCATAAGCGTCGTCTCTCGGCCCTCGGTCCAGGCGGTTTGAGCCGTGAACGCGCAGGCTTTGAAGTGCGCGACGTTCATCCCTCTCATTATGGTCGTATCTGCCCGATTGAGACGCCTGAAGGACCGAACATCGGTCTGATCTCCTCGTTGGGTATCTATGCCCGTATCAATCCGTTCGGCTTCATCGAGAGTCCTTATCGCGTGGTGCGTAATGGCAAGGTGTCAAACGAAGTTCAGTACATGTCTGCGGATGTGGAAGAAAACTTCGTTATCGCCCAGGCCAACTCGGAACTCAAGGACGATGGAAGCTTTGCTTCGACTCGTGTGACTGCACGTTATAAAACAGAGTTCGAAGATGTGGACAGCAAGCGTGTTCAGTACATGGATGTGTCGCCTATGCAGGTGGTCTCCATCGCTGCAGGTTTGATCCCGTTCCTTGAACACGATGACGCGAACCGCGCTTTGATGGGTGCGAACATGATGCGTCAGGCCGTCCCGCTCTTGAAGGCGGAACGTCCCTATGTCGCAACTGGACTTGAGAAGCGTTCAGCAGCGGACTCCTGTGTCACGGTTCTCACCGAGAAGGCGGGTGTCGTTGCGTATGTGTCGGCTACGGAAATCGTGGTCTCTGAAGATGGCAAGATGCCCAAGAGCAAGAAGTCGGAAGAAGATGTCCAGCGGTATCCGCTGCAAAAGTTCCGTCGTTGCAATGCCGGCACCTGCTTCAATCAGAAGCCGATCGTCAAGCTCGGTCAGCATGTTAAGAAGGGTGAGGTCCTCGCGGACGGCCCTGCCACAAATCAGGGAGAACTTGCGCTCGGCAAGAACCTCATGGTGGCCTTCATGCCGTGGACAGGTTATAACTTTGAAGACGCGATCCTCGTGAGCGAGCGTATTGTGCGTGATGACATCTTCACCTCGATCCATATTCAGGATTTTGAGGTGGGTGCACGCGACACGAAGCTCGGTCCAGAAGAAATTACCCGTGATATCCCGAATGTCGGTGAGGACGCCCTGAAGAACTTGGGTTCGGATGGTGTGGTTCGCATTGGCGCAGAGGTGAACCCGGGCGATATTCTCGTCGGCAAAATTACACCTAAGAGCGAGAGCGAATTGGCTCCTGAAGAGCGCCTGCTACGCGCAATCTTCGGCGAAAAGGCCGCAGATGTTCGTGACACCTCGCTCACGGTTCCAAGCGGTGTCTATGGCATTGTGATGGACGTCAAGGTTACCTCCCAACAGGATGCACGCCGTCCGTTCCTCTCTCTTGCAGACGATGAAGACAAGAAGAGCAAGGAGCCTCGTGATATTGAGGTCGAGCGTCAAAAGAAGACGCGCACCTTGGAAGAGGATCTGACCACGTCCCTCTGTAATATCTTGCTGGGTGAGAAGATCCCGCTGGATGTGCTGGATGTCAACTCAGGGGAGATCATCATTCCTGCCAATCGCAAGATTACCAAGACGCTTCTGTCGCGCTTGGCTAAGGCACATGACCACATCCAAATCGAGAGTAGCCCCGTTCAGCAGAAGATCGAAGAGATCATCAGTAATTTCCGTCCGAAGTTCGCAGAAGTGAACGAGATGACGGAGGATGATTTCAGCGCTGACTTTGGTGGCCTCGTGGATGAAGGTGGCGTGATCAAGCAAGTGCGAGTCTACATTGCCGAGAAGAAGAATCTCTCAGTGGGTGACAAGCTTGCAGGTCGCCATGGTAATAAGGGTGTTGTCGCGAAGATCGTGCAAGACTGCGATATGCCCTTCCTGCCTGACGGTAATCCAGTGGACATCGTTCTTAACCCGCTCGGCGTGCCTTCACGCATGAACTTGGGTCAGTTGTTTGAAACCTATCTGGGTCTTGCCTGCAAGGTGCTCGGCATCTATGCTGCCACCCCTGTCTTTGATGGCGCCAAGGAGAGCGAAATTGATGAATTGCTCCGTAAGGCGCGTGACAAACAGGCGAAAGAGATCGGCGGCAACGCTTGGATCTGCGAGGACGGCAAGACAGTACTGTATGATGGTCGTACGGGTGAACCTTTTGATCAGCGCGTGGTGGTCGGACAGATCTACATGCTGAAGCTGCATCACTTGGTCACCGATAAGATCCATGCCCGTGCAACAGGTCCCTATTCACTGGTCACGCAACAGCCCTTGGGCGGTAAAGCTCAATACGGCGGGCAGCGTATGGGTGAAATGGAAGTCTGGGCGCTCGAAGCGTATGGCGTGGCGTATGCCCTTCAGGAATTGCTCACGGTTAAGTCCGACGATGTCGGTGGCCGTACGCGGATCTACGAAGCTATCGTCAAGGGCCAGAACACCCTCGATGCCGGTATGCCGGAGTCCTTCTCGGTATTGATGAATGAATTGCGCGGTCTCTGTCTGGACATGCGCTTGCTCGGCGGGGACACGGCGTTGCCGGTCGCTGACTTGACAACTCGAATCTAAGTTACGGAGGACCTTACAATGAATCCTTATGCAGTAAAAGAAATGTTTGGCGGGATGTTCGATGCCAGTGCCCATTATGATGCGGTGAGCATCACGCTGGCCTCGCCCGAAACGATTCGTTCCTGGAGTCACGGCGAAGTCCGTAATCCTGAAACGATCAACTACCGCACCTACCGCCCTGAACGTGATGGCCTCTTCTGTGAGAAGATCTTCGGACCAACACGTGACTGGGAGTGTTCCTGCGGCAAGTACAAGCGCATTAAACACAAGGGTGTTGTCTGCGATCGTTGCGGTGTGGAAGTGACCGTCTCGCGCGTACGTCGTCAACGGATGGGCCATGTTGAACTGGCCGTTCCTGTGTCGCACATCTGGTTTTTCAAGTGCAGCCCGAGTCGTATCGGCTTGGTCTTGGATAAGACCGCGACCGAACTGGAACGCGTGCTCTATTACGAAGATTATATGGTGACCGAGCCCGGCGAAACGACGCTGAAGTACATGCAGCTTCTCTCTGAAGAGGAGTATCATGCAGCGATCGAGCAGTTCGGTGAGAACTTTGAGGCTCAGATGGGCGCAGAGGCTGTTCGTAAATGCCTGAACAAGGTTGATCTTGAACAGCTCATGCATGACCTGGAAGAGCAGATCGAGAACACCCGTAGCAAACAGACACGCAAGAAAATCACCAAGCGCATGAAGATCGTTGATGGTTTCCGCGTGAGCAAGGCTAAGCCCGAGTGGATGATCCTAGATGCCCTCCCCGTCATCCCGCCAGAGTTGCGTCCCTTGGTTCCGCTGGAAGGCGGACGTTTCGCGACCTCGGATCTGAACGACCTTTATCGTCGGGTCATCAATCGCAACAATCGTCTCAAAAACCTGCTGGCACTCAAGACGCCGGATGTCATCATCCGCAATGAAAAGCGCATGTTGCAGGAGGCTGTCGATGCTGTGTTTGATAATGGTCGCCATGGCCGTGCCGTTGCAGGCGCAGGCAACCGTCCGTTGAAGTCTTTGAGCGACATGCTCAAGGGTAAGACAGGCCGTTTCCGTCAGAATCTGCTCGGTAAGCGCGTCGACTACTCCGGTCGTTCAGTGATCGTGGTCGGACCTGAGTTGAAGTTGACTCAGTGCGGTCTGCCGAAGAAGATGGCGTTGACCCTCTTCGAGCCTTTCATCATTCGTCGCCTGAAAGAGAAGAGCATCTGCCATACGGTTCGTACCGCTCGCAAGATGATCGAACGTCATGCGCCAGAGGTTTGGGATATTCTGGAAGAAGTGACGAAGGGTAAGACCGTGATGTTGAATCGCGCGCCGACCTTGCATCGTCTCTCGATCCAGAGCTTCGAACCCGTGCTGATCGAAGGTGAAGCTATCCGCATTCATCCGATGGTGTGTACCGCCTTCAACGCCGACTTTGACGGTGACCAGATGGCTGTTCACGTTCCGTTGTCGGTTGAAGCACAGCTCGAAAGCCGCCTCCTGATGTTGGCTTCGAACTCGATCTTCTCGCCGGCTTCCGGTAAGTCGATCATGACGCCGACGCAGGATATTGCGCTGGGCATCTACTACCTCACGATCCCCAGTCAGCAGGATAAGCTGGCGGACAAGATCGCCGGTAAGAAGCCAGCAGGGCATGAACATCTCCCGCTCTTTAACACCGCAGGCGACGTTGATTTCGCTATTGCTGAAGGTGCGATCACCTACCACACCCGTATCCGTTTCCGTAATCCTGACTACAGCATCCAGGGGCGCCGCTTTGGCAGTCCGGATGCCCGTGTTCTTGAAACAACGGCTGGACGCGTGATCTTCAATGAACTGTGGCCCGAAGAACTGGGCTTCGTCAATGACAAGGTGGATAAAAGCAAGCTCGGGGATCTCATCCTCAACTGTCATCAGGTGTCGGGCCATGCCCGTACCGTGAAGGCGTTGGATGAACTCAAGACCCTCGGCTTTAAGCACGCCTGCCTCGCCGGTGTCTCCATGGGACTCAAGGACATGATCCGCCCGAAGATCAAGGACGAGATTATTGCCAAGGCCTATACGGAAGTCGAAAAGGTTGACTCGCAGTTCCAGACCGGTGTCATCACCGACGGCGAACGTCATAACAAGATCGTTGATATTTGGACGGCTGCAACCGAAAAAATCTCTGACGAACTGTATAAGACCATTGACCGTAACAAGAAGTCTGACGATGATCACCCGACAGAGACCAACCCCGTCTATATGATGGTGGACTCCAAGGCCCGTGGTTCGAAACTGCAGATCCGTCAGCTCGCAGGTATGCGCGGTCTGATGGCGAACCCCTCCGGTGAAATTATTGAACGCCCGATTACAGCCTCCTTCCGCGAAGGACTGAGCGTGTTGGAATACTTCATTTCCACGCATGGTGCGCGTAAAGGCTTGGCCGATACCGCTCTTAAGACGGCTGACGCAGGATATCTGACCCGTAAGCTGGTGGACGTCTCGCAGGATGTGATCATTACCATCCAAGACTGTAACACCGTGAACGGTATCGAAGTCGAGTCGGTTGAGGAAGGCGATGAAACCCTCATTCCGTTGAAGGCTCGTATCCTCGGTCGTACCGCACTCTATGAAATTCGTCATCCAGTAACAGGCGAGATCGTCGTTCCGTCCAATGCGGAAATCGATGAGGCTTACTGCAAGATTATTGATGACGCAGGTGTTGAGCGTGTATGGATTCGTTCCGGCTTGACCTGTGATGCACCTCATGGCATGTGTGCTAAGTGTTACGGTCGCGACCTTTCAACAGGCAAGCCTGTTGAAATCGGTGTTGCGGTCGGTATCATTGCCGCACAGTCCATCGGTGAACCGGGTACACAGTTGACGATGCGTACGTTCCATATCGGTGGAACCGCTTCGACCGTGGCAAAGATTCCTGAAATCGTTGTAAAGAATCCTGGCTTCCTCAAGTATGTTGATCTGCGTATCGTCCGCAATAAGGAAGGCAATATCGTTGTGTTGAACAAAAACGGTACTGTCGAAATTGTTGACAAGGATGGCACGGAAATTGACACCTACAATCTGCACATTGGCACCACGCTCCTCGTCGAGGATGGCGCACAGGTGAAGGTTGGTCAGAAGGTCGCTATCTGGGATCCGCATTCGGTGCCGATTTTGGCTGAAAAGCCTGGTGTGGTGTCGTTCCATGATTTCGTCGATGACGTATCAGTTCGTACAGACCATGATGCTGTCACAGGTACTTCGACCCTGTTGGTTCTCGAAACCAAGGAAGAGTTGCACCCCCAGATCATCGTCAAGGATCAAGGCTCTGGCGAAACGCTCGGCTTCTATCACATCCCTGCAGGCGCTATCGTGATGGTGAAGGAAGGTGCGAAGGTCACCCCTGGTATGATGATCGCAAAGACGCCGCGTAAAGAGGCTAAGACCCGTGACATCACGGGTGGTCTGCCCCGCGTGGCAGAACTCTTTGAAGCTCGTCAGCCCAAGGATGCCGCTGAAATTTCACGTATCGAAGGCGTGGTCGACTTCGGCGAACATCAACGTGGCAAGCGTTGCCTCATCGTCCGTGACGAAATCACCGGCCACGATGAAGAGCATCTCATTCAGATGGGTAAGCAGGTCGTTGTGTTTAAGGGTGACCGCGTCAAGAAGGGCCAACCGCTCACAGAAGGTCCAGTCGTGCCGCAAGAAATTCTCGACGTCTGCGGACCTCAGGAGCTTCAGCGGTATTTGGTCAACGAAGTGCAGCAGGTTTACCGTCTACAAGGCGTGGAAATCAATGACAAGCACATCGAGATCATCGTCCGTCAGATGCTGCGTAAAGTACGCATCACCAACCCGGGCGATACGGACTTCCTCTGGGGCGAACAGGTGACCCGTCAAAAATTCTTGGAGATCAACGAAGAGATCGTTGCCGAAGGTAAGCGTCCGGCTGAAGCGCAACCCGCTTTGCTGGGCATCACCAAGGCCTCGCTCGAAACCGACAGCTTCATCTCCGCCGCATCGTTCCAGGACACCACGCGTGTACTGACTGATGCTGCGACGATTGGACGCGTCGACGAACTGCGTGGCTTCAAGGAGAACGTCATCCTCGGTCACTTGATCCCTGGCGGCACCGGCTTCCCGCTGCACCGTCACATCAAGCTGATTCCGATGAAGGAACCGATCAGCGAAGAAGAAATGAAGGCCGTCTTCGGTGAGGCGCAAGCCGCACAAGTTGACGAAATCTTCACCTAATTCAAGATACACAAAAAACGGCAGGTTCGCCTGCCGTTTTTTCATTTGTGCATGAAACCTTTTTTAACATGTGAAATTCCTGTGATGGATCCAACGCAGCCTCTGCCGTTGGTAACCTATTGCGGGGAGGCGCCGCTGGAACTGGAAATCGGCTGTGGAAATGGCCGGTTTCTGGCTGCACAGGCAAAGAAGAATCCAGATGTCAAATACATCGGGATTGAGCGCATGTTGGGACGCGTACGAAAGCTGAATCGCAAGGCTGAACGCCTCCCCACGCACAATCTCTATGCGTTGCGGCTGGAGGCTTTCTACACCTTCTACTATTTGCTTCCTGAGCACCGGTTGCGTACGGTCTACGTCTTCTTCCCGGATCCTTGGCCCAAGCGACGGCACCATGGTAATCGCCTCTTCTCGCCACTCTTTCTTGATGCGCTCTGGATGCGGCTTGAAGAAGGGGGTGTCATTCAGATCGCCACCGATCATCAGGACTATTATCAGGAGATCAAGAAGACCTTTGAAGCATCACCTCGCTTTAAAGAGGTGCCGGCTATGACCCGTTCTGAGGAGGAGCATACAGATTTTGAACAACTCTTCCTGAAACAAGGGTTGCCGATCGGTGCTTGCGCTTATCAAGCGTTGCCAGGAGAACCGATTCCCTTATTACCCCTTGAGCTCGACCCCGAGATGCTGCCTCGTGAAGAGATCGTGGATGAGTCTCTGACAATCGCCTAGGGTGAGGAGGTGTAAAAAAAATACCTCCTCCCGAGACTCTCGCGGAGAAGGCATCTGCTCATTCCCTTCTCGTGAGAAGGGTCTTTAACGACTAGAAGCTCCAGTTGACAAAAATCATTCCGGGAGCTAACTTAGGAGGCAACTCAGAGAACCACTTGTTTTCGGGGATGATATTCACCAACCCGACCTGTACGCCCGAATTACCCTTCTCTGCATAGTTGACTAAGCCGAGTTGGAGTCCCTTCAGGGTGCCCGCATAGTTGACGATACCTGACTGCCAGCCATGAAAGCTTCCTTTGTTGTAGTTCGCCATGCCCCATTGCACGCCGGTATAGTCCTCTGCATAGTTGAGGATATAGGACCAGCTGAACCCAGAGCTATCGCCTGTCGAGCCATTCACAAAGCCAAACGCAAAGGCATACTGTGAGTTTTCGCCCCAGATACTGAGGGCGACGCCATTAATGCGCTCGGTCTTGCTCTGAAGGGCAATGTCGGGCGTTAGGCTGAGTTGCAGGGATTTAGAGGCCTTTACATCTGCGGCCATCGCTGTATTCAGCCCTATTAATGCAATGCAGGTCATCACTAATTTATTCATAATGAAACACTCCTTTTTTTGTTAATTCAAAGCTACTCTTTTTTTATCAGGGGTCAAGACTGCATTTTCGCTTGTTCATAAATCTGCTCGATAAGTGCTACGGAACGCCGCGCGGAAAGGGCATTGGCGTCCGAGAAGTCGCCCCTTTCCAAATCTTGCAGAAAGGCTTTAAAGCACTCGGTATGATAGCCGTGCGTCATTGCCTCAGGCGCTGATGCACCGGCTCCACTCCCTGTTCGCTGTCCGAAGGTGCTCAGGATCTCTAAGTCTTCAGGCTGTGATTTTTTAAAGACATAGTGTGTCAGCGCGTCATTAGTAAGAACGACGGTGCCCTCGGTTCCGAAGATTTCGAGCCGTCTCGGATTTCCCGGCCAGGCCGAGGTCGTTCCGTGAATTAAGCCCAGCGTGCCGTTCTTCCACTTGAGGGCCACGATAGCAGCGTCCTCTGTCTCAATTCCATGTCCAACAGAAGAGGTGACTGCTTTAACCGTGTCAGGCATGGGGAAGAGGTCAAGCAGGATGTCAATCATGTGGATCGCCTGGTTCATGAGCGCGCCCCCGCCATCCAGATCCCATTTGCCGTGCCAGAACGATTCGTCGTAGTAGGACTGCTCTCGCCACCACGGAACATGAACACCGACGTGGGTGACGGTTCCGAACCGTCCCTCCTGCAAGGCCTTCCTGATCGGTTGTAACGCAGGGATGTGCCGGAGCTGGAAGATGCAGCCGAGGCGCGTGCCTGCGGCCCGGTGCGCGGCAATCATCTGGTCGATGCGCGCAGGGGTGATTTCAAGGGGCTTTTCGACAAGGGCATGCTTGCCTCGCTGGGCAGCGACGAGGGCGCCCTCGAGGTGGAGTCCGGAGGCAGTCGCGATACAGAGGATGTCCGCGTTGTCCAGTGCGCTGTCAAGGGACGTGTAAGCAGAGCAGTTAAATTCATGCGCGAGCTTTTGCGCTTTTTCAAGGGTGCGTCCACAGAAGCCGACGAGTTGCGCATTAGGAAGCTCCTGTATGGCGCGCGCATGAAACGCGGCAATGAGTCCCGTGCCCTGGATTACAAAACGATATTTATCTGTTTTCATCTTAGGTACTCGGCTTCAGTTGCTCTGCAAGGTCAATCCGGTTGTTTGTTTGATCAGGCAACGCCTTAAAAAACTGGAGGGCTTCGCCGGCTAGGAAGAGCGAACCGCAGATGACGATAACACCGTTGTTCGCCTTCGCCCAGGTGGTTGCTCGTGCGAGAGCTTCGTCAAGGGATGCACAATCAATCGCATCCCTTAGGCCTGCAATGTGCATTTGACCCAGTGTCTGGCCAGGCGTGAGTGTGCGTGGATTGCGGACTGGGACGGCAAACGCGCAAGCGGCCTGCGAGGCGATACGATGCAAGTAGGTGGCTACGTCCTTGTCACCGCAGAAGCCGGCGATGAAGGCGACGGGTTGCTTCTTAACCAGG
>CAIZQW010000462.1 GCA_903935195.1 uncultured bacterium | reverse complement strand
GCCTGCTGGAACACGTTTAACCCGGGAGGAGACCTTCCTCGCGATCCCCAACATCCCTGGACAGCTCCTTGCGAATGATCTCTCGAAGTACATGGAATATACACTGATCACTCCTGTTGAAGCGAATGCCCCCATTCTTCGCGACAATCTTCAGATCATTGATCATCGCGCGCTGATCTTGGAGATCGTCAAGAAGTTGGCGACCCTCTTAAAAGACAGTAAAGTCACTCTTCGTAATAAACTCACGCTGGAGCTGTCTCACCACTATGGCATTGATAAGTTCGAGCGCTGGGGATGCTCAATTATCAACTGCATCAACCGCGAATATTGCAAGAAAATCATCCTCCTGCTTCCAGGCCAGGAAAACCCTTGCCATGCACATAAACTCAAGGAGGAGACCTTCCATATTCTTTATGGAACCCTTCAGCTCACGCTTGCTGGCCAAACTCAAACCTGCCAAGCCGGGGATATCATTACCGTCGAACGTGGGCAACCCCATAGCTTTTCCTCTCCTACAGGTGCTATTTTTGAAGAGGTTTCCACGACCCATTATAAAAACGACTCTTATTATGACGACCCGTCGATTGAACGCAACACTAACCGAAAAACAGAAATGACCTTCTGGGCCGACTGGCTTAAAAAGTCGATCTCCTAACTTCGCCATGATCACCATCGCGTGGGACATAGATGATGTTCTGAACAACCTGACAGAGGAGTGGCTGGCAACACAGCCAACCCCTCACTCTTTTCATTCGCTTACCTGTAATCCGCCAGCAGAGCTTCTCGGCCTTCCGCGCGCGCAGTACTTGGAATCACTCGATCACTTTCGCGCCACGCGCTATGCTGGTATGCGTCCGAACCCCCTGATCCTTGAGTGGTTCAAATTGCATGGCCACCTTGCTCGGCATGTGGCATTATCAGCTGTGCCACGAACGTTTGCGCCCGTTTCTGCCGCATGGTTATTGACTTATTTTGGCGACTGGATCCGATCCTTCTCCTTTGTCCCCTCGCCACGGCCGACTGACAAACATCCTGTTTACGACAAATGCAAAGGGGAGTTTCTCGCGCACACAGGCAAGATTGATGTGTTGGTCGAGGATACCGAAGCGAATGCCATCGCAGCCCAAAACCTTGGCATCAGCGCTTGCCTCTATCCTCAGCCTTGGAACTCAGCTAAAGACTCCTCCGTTCAAGAACTCTTATCCCACCTAACAGATCTCGTTTCCAAGCCTCACCCCTAAACGGATAATTTATGAAACTCTCTGATTATGTCATGCAGTTTGTCGCCGACCTAGGAGTCAAACAGGTCTTCATGCTCCCGGGTGGCGGGTGTATGCACCTGGTGGAATCCCTCGGATCGCAACCTCGCCTCGAATTCATCTGCACGCTTCATGAGCAGGCCGCGGTCATTGCCGCTGATGCCTATTCCCAATGTACAGGCCAACTGGGTGTCGCACTCGTCACGACAGGCCCCGGCGGCACGAATGCGATTACTGGCGTTGCGGGCGCTTGGCTCGACTCGATTCCGCTCCTCATGCTCTCCGGACAAGTAAAGCGCGCTGACCTCTCTGTCGGAAAAGGGGTACGCCAGATGGGTTTCCAGGAGATCCCCATCATCGAGCTCGTCAAGCCCATTACCAAATATGCCGTCCTTGTCCAGGATCCACGTACCATCCGTTACCATTTAGAAAAGGCGGCCCATCTCGCGCGCAATGGACGTCCCGGTCCTGTCTGGATCGATATCCCGCTTGACATCCAGGCCTCCACAATCGATCCCCAGACGCTGGAAGGCTTCGACCCTGTTAAAGAGGGACTCACCTCTGAACCCGATTGTCAAGGCCTTAAAGAGCAGGTCCGTCTCACACTCGATATCCTGAGCAGAGCCCAACGCCCCGTCCTCCTCGCAGGCAATGGCATCCGCCTCGCAAACGCCCTGCCGGAATTCGAAGCCGTGATTCGAAAATTGAATATCCCTGTCCTGCTCACGTGGAAGGCTATTGATTTTCTCTCGGACGATGACCCCCTCTTCGCTGGGCGGCCTGGCGCGATCGGTCAGCGTGCCGCCAATTTCACCCAGCAGAATTCTGATGCACTCCTCGTCATTGGCGCTCGCCTGGATCACGGACAAACCGGATACAACCATCCTAACTTCGCCCGTGGCGCCCAGAAGATCATGGTGGACATTGACGCTGCCGAGATCAACAAGATGGAGATGCCCCTCGCCGAGAAGATTACAAGCGATGCCCGCCTCTTTCTCGCCGAGATGCTGGAGCAACTCAAGACGTATCCCTTCAGTGACCATGCATCCTGGCGGGCACACGTGATGGCGTGGCGCAAAAAGTATCCGTTAATCACAAAAGAGCATTGGACCCGACAGAACGCCGTTGATCTTTATGCTCTCGTCGATGCCATTTCTGAGGAGATGACTGCTGATGATCAGCTCATCCCAGGCAGTTCCGGACAGTGTAGCGAACTGACCATGCAGGCCTTCAAAGTCAAAAAGGGACAGCGCATTTTCAACACAGAGGGGCTTGGGCCCATGGGCTTTGGCCTTCCCGCCGCCATCGGTGGCTGTATCGCCTCTCAGAGAAAACGCACCATCTGCGTTGATGGCGATGGGGGCTTCCAGATGAACATTCAAGAGCTGGAGCTCCTCCACCGCTTTCAACTGCCAGTCAAGTTGTTTGTCCTCAACAATCAGGGCTATGGGTCAATCCGCGGTTCTCAACAAAACTTCTTTAATGGCCACTTTGTCGCCAGCGACGCAGGGAGCGGTCTCACGCTTCCCGACACCTGCAAGGTGGCAACAGGGTATGGACTTCCGACCTGCCGGCTCCTCACGAATGATAATCTTCGCGAGAAGATACGCGAGATCTTGTCAGCCCCCGGGCCCTGTATCTGCGATGTGGTCGTCCCCAAGGATCAGCCGACCAGCCCCAAGCTCTCCTCCTATCAGAAAAAGGATGGCAGTATGGCCTCCAAACCGCTTGAAGACCTCTGGCCCTTTCTGGACCGCGAGGAGTTTCGAGCCAACATGATCATTCCACCCCTACCCGAATAAATCATGAAGATTCTCATTACAGGCGGCAACGGTTTCATCGCCCGCAATCTCGCGGCACACCTCACGAGCGACCATACGGTCACTTGTTTAGGGCGTACTGAGCTGGACCTCCTGGATGCCACGCGCGTTGCCGATTTTCTTGCTTCCAATTGTTATGACGTGGTCATCCATGCGGCCACCTACGATGCAGCGCCAAAGCACTCCACAAAAAATCCAGCCTTGGTTCTCGAGAACAACCTCAAGATGTTCTTCCATATTGCCCGTTGTCATCAACACTTCGGACGTATGCTCTATTTCGGTTCTGGCGCGGAGTTCAGCCGGGCGCACTGGACCCCCAAGATGGCAGAAACCGCTTTTGATCGCCATGTCCCGTCAGATCCCTACGGCTTCTCAAAATACCTGATGAACGTTCATGCGCAGGCTTCGGCAAACATCTACAACCTGCGACTCTTCGGCGTCTTCGGCTCGGATGATGACTGGCGGACGCGATTTCTCTCCAACGCCTGTTGCCGCGCGGTAATGGGACGGCCGATCGTGATGAACCAGAATCGCCTCTTCGATCATCTTTACATGGCTGACCTCGCCCGTATTGTCACCTGGTTCCTGACTGCCACGCCCAAACATCACGACTACAATGTCTGCTCCGGTACTCCCCATGACTTCATGGCCTTAGCGAACTGGGTGCGAGAGACTTCTGGAAAATCTCTAGACATTGTTGTTAAGACGCCAGGAATGGGTCTTGAATACAGCGGCGATAATACCCGATTGCTGAACGAGCTGGGCAATTTCTCTTTTACTCCTATCACACAGGCCATTGCTAGCGTCTACCAGTGGCACGACGAGAACCGTCACCTTCTTAATCCCGACTTCTTATGACACCAACAGACAAGACCGTTATGGGTAGTAATTTATGCCGCGTCTGCGGTGGAGCCCTCTTTAGAGAACCACTTCTGGCATTCAAAAACATGCCCAAGGCAGCTCAACACCTGCCCGATGCAACGACTGTCGACAAAGACCACGGGTGTGATCTCGACATCTTCCAGTGTTCGCGCTGTGGCCTTGTTCAGCTTCACAATGAACCTGTCCCCTACTGGCGCGAAGTGATCCGCGCAACAGCTTTCTCGCAGGAGATGGGCGAGTTCCGGAAGGAACAATTCAAAGCATTTGTGGAGCAGTATGGGCTTTCCGGAAAAAAGATTGTAGAAATTGGCTGTGGCAAGGGTGAATACCTGTCGCTCATGCAAGATGCTGGGGCAAGGGTGACAGGTACCGAGTTCAGCGAAGCCTCCGCATCACATTGCATTCACGCGGGGATGCGTGTCGAACGCCTCTTTGTCGAGGGGCCTGAAATCAGGCTCCGGGATGCGCCCTTCGATGCATTTTTTATCTTGAACTTTCTTGAACATCTCGCGGATCCAAATTCAACCTTGCAGGGTATCAGTGCTAATCTCGCCGACAATGCGATTGGACTGATCGAGGTGCCAAACTTCGATATGATTCTCAAGAAGAAGCTCTTCTCCGAGTTTATTGCCGACCACCTCTTCTACTTCACGCGCGAGACCCTCAACGCACTTCTGGAGCGTAACGGCTTCGAGGTCATTGAGACACGGGAGATCTGGCATGATTATATACTCTCTGCTGTCGTCCGAAAACGTCGACCCATAGACCTGTCAGCCTTCCGTCAGCAACAGGCCCTCCTGAAGAGTGAATTAACCCGCTTTGTGGCCTCCTTTGGGAAGAAGAATGTGGCTGTCTGGGGTGCTGGCCATCAAGCGCTGGCTGTTCTAGCGCTGGCCGACTTAGGCGGGACCATCAAGTATGTCGTAGACTCCGCACCCTTTAAACAGGGCCGCCTCACGCCTTCCACACACATTCCGATCGTTCCTCCCGAGACGCTCACCACCGATCCTGTGGCAGCTGTCCTGATCATGGCCGCCGCCTATTCTAACGAGGTGGCCTCCATCATCCGAAAATCATTCGGGGCTCAGATCGTTATCGCCATTTTGCGTGACGATACCCTGGAAGCTGTTAATTAACCCTACGCTTGGAGTTCTCATGGATCGAGTCCTTTTTATCATTCCACCACATATTCAATTCAATGATTTTGTTTCCCCTGCCTATAATGCACGAGTTGTTCAAAAAAAAGGGAGGGCGTTCGGAAGCGTTCTAACAGACATGCCGCTGGGCGTTCTCTCCATCAGCAGTTACATCAAGCAGCATGCTGACGTTGAAGTTAAATTGCTCGACTTTAATGTTGTTTTAAATAAAATCCAGGAATTCAAGTCCGATTCGTTTGGCAGTCTTTTTTATGACGTTTTGTCAGACTGGATTAATTACTCGCCGACGGTAATCGGCATCAGTACGTTGTTTACTTCTGCCTACGATAACACGCTCCAGCTTGGCCAAACTTGTCGCAAACTCTTTCCTTTGGCAATAATTACTGCTGGCGGGGGGGTTCCTACAAATCTTTATCGTGAGATTTTTAGTAGCTGTAAAAGTTTCGATGCGCTTTGTTTTGGCGAAGGGGAATTGCCGTTCCTTGACCTTTTGAAAGCTCAGGACAAAAAACAGAGTCTGATGAGTAATCCTGCATGGATTACACGTGAAAAGTCCCAAACAAACGCAACCTTTTTACCCGCGTTTATTGAGAACCTAGATGAAATACCTTTTTGCGACTATGATATCTGTAATCCAGATGACTACAGTCTTAATCCAGCAATAACAGCTTATGCTGGTGGCGCAAATGAGAAGTTGCAGAACTTTCATGTGATGACTTCACGTGGATGTACGCATCGCTGTTGCTTTTGTTCTTCACATACTGTACATGGCCGCAGTATGCGTTACTTCAGCCTGTCACGAGTGGAAGAAGATTTGCGGTGTCTTCGTGACAGATATGGCGCAAAAACAATAGTTTTTCAAGACGATCATTTTATGGCAGATAAGCGACGTGCCAAGCAAGTTATTCAATTTGTCAGAGCCCTAAAGATGAACACCGTTTTTCAAAACGGACTAGCTCTTTATGCATTGGACAGGGATATGCTGGAACTGCTAAAAGATGCGGGGGTCAATCAGTTGCTTCTGTCCGTTGAATCAGGTAGCGAACGAGTTCTGCGGCATATTATGCATAAGCCGCTCGATCTTTCAATTGTCAAACGTGTGGCAAATGACTGCCGAGAGCTTGGCATTTATACAAATACAAATATTTTGATAGGGCTTCCAGGAGAGACAAAAAAAGACATCGAAGACGCCATTGCCTTTCTCAAAACGATTCCCTGTAACTGGTACATGATCTTTTGTGCTACGCCACTTGTGGGGAGCGAAATGTACGAAATATGCAAACAGAAAGGATATTTGAACGATAATCACATTGGCGCTGATTACAAACATGCATGTATCAGCACCGAAGATTTCACGGCGACAGAGATTCAGCAGAGTGCATACGATATGAACATTGAACTCAACTTTGTCAACAATTGGGATTTTAAGCTTGGCCATTATGAAGCGGCTCTGAAGGGATTCGAAAACGTAATCCGCGCAAAGGACGACCATGCCATTGCATATTTCTATGCGGCGCGGTGCCTTGAGAAAACTGGTGATCTAGATAAGGCTCATCAATATATGCAAACTGCTCAACGTGAAGGGGCAACACCTTTCTGGAAAAAATACTTTGACCGGTTCGGCTTATTTGATGAAAATTGCCTTACTACATGAAAAATAGGATAGGACATCTATAGGATATGGTTGCATACACTAGGCACCGTTTGATAAAGTGAAACTCATAGATGGGCGTACGAATCTCTAGCATTGAAGGAAATCATTAATGACACACAGACAAGAAACGCTTAACCCCGCAGAAAATTTAAAACGTGACCAGTTGCGTCGCGAGAAGCCACAAGTTTATGAAAAAATACTGCAGTTTGACGGAAAAGTGAAACGCGGCGAAAGCATTGCCATTATTCAGTTTCAGTACAATTACCGTTGCAACTTCAAATGTGACCATTGTTCCATCAAAGGGTTCCAAGGCAAGAAGGATGCCCGCTCGTTCACACTTGCGGATGTCAAAGAGCTTTCACGCCAAGCCGATGAACTCGGACTGGCTAACATCGTGATCACGGGGGGAGAGCCTCTCGTGTTTCCTGATTTCGATGAACTGGTCGCAGCGATTGATCCACAGAAATTCTATATTACTTCGGACTCCAATGGCTGGTTGCTGGATGACAAGAAGGCAAAGCACCTGAAGGCCATCG
>CAIZQW010000461.1 GCA_903935195.1 uncultured bacterium | reverse complement strand
TGATTATGCTGCTCTCAACGTTGGACAGCTCAAACAGATCGCCTTCTCCGCCTGGCAGGAATTGGAATCCCTCCCCGGCGGCGCAGGATTCCAGCCAACCTTCACAAACGCCGCGAACAACTTTGCGGCTGTCAACATCGGACAGCTCAAGGCGGTTGCCCAACCTTGTTATAATCGTCTGATCGGACTAGGGCTCGCCACGAATTACCCATGGGCGAAGAGTTCGTCCACGAATAACTATGCCATCGCCAACATCGGTCAGGCGAAAAATCTCTTCTCTTTCACCTTTATCCTCACGCTTGATACCGATGGTGACGGCATGCCTGATTTATGGGAGGCTGAATATGGGTTTGATAGGTCTGTCTGGCAGACCGACGGCATTCACGGCCCAGGCGATGACGCTGACGGCGATGGCCTTGTTAACACGCAGGAGCTGGCGCTTGCTACTAGCCCAATCAGCGCGGATACCGACAACGACGGACTATCGGATTTTCAGGAGATGCGTTTAAACCGTCTTGTCGCCTGGGGTGATAACACGAAGAATCAATGTACCATCCCCTCCGAGGCCATCAATGTAGTCGGGGTCTCAGCAGGTTTCAATCACAGTCTGGTGCTGCGGGCTGATGGCACCGTGGTCGCTTGGGGAGACAACTCCTACGATCGATGTAGCGTACCTGCATCCGCGACAAACGTGATCCGCATCTGCGCCGGCGCTAAAAGCTATCACAGTCTGGCACTGCGGGCGAACGGCACCGTGGTCGCCTGGGGATTCAACTCACACGGCCAGACCAATGTTCCTGCCTCAGCAACCAATGTTATTGCTATCTCAGCTGGTGAAAGACACAGTTTGGCGTTACGGGCGGACGGTCGCGTGGTCGCCTGGGGATTCAACTACTACGGCCAGACTAATGTTCCCTCCTCTGCGACCAATGTCATCGCTATCTCAGCGGGAGGCTATCACAGTCTCGCTATAACCAGGGAAGGGAGAATTATTTCCTGGGGAATGAACAATAATGTGCCGGCCTCCGCGACCAATGTTGTGACTGTTGCAGATGGTCCCATGCACAATCTAGCCCTACGGGCGGATGGTTCTGTCATTGGCTGGGGCACAACATGTTTTGATATGTCTTATAATTTAGTCACGGCGGCGAACAGTTATGGCCAGTACTCGATCCCTGCGTCAGTCACAAGTGTTATTGCGTTGGCTGTCGGAGAATACCATAGTCTTGCGCTGCGCAAGGACGGAAAGGTCATTGCGTGGGGAAACAACGATTTCTTGCAGTGTTCGGGGGCAACAAATCTCAGCTGTGTAGCCGCCATATCCGCAGGTTTGAGGCACAACCTCGCCCTCATTCACAGTAATCCCTTGAAGAGCGATTCGGACGGGGACGGCATGACTGACGGCTGGGAAGTGAGCAACGGCTTTGACCCCCTCAACAAACAGGATGCCTCGCAAGATTCCGACGCTGACGGCCTTTCCAATCTGAGCGAATTTACTAATAAGACCGCCCCACGTAACGCGGACACAGACAACGACGGTATGCCTGATGGCTGGGAGCTAACCTACAAACTAAATCCGCTGAACTCAGAGGATGCAATGCTGGATTTTGACCAAGACCACACGTTGAACAAGCGGGAATACGAGATGGGTAGCGATCCCACTGCGGGATACTTCCTCAAGGAAACGTTTGACAGCGGTATCCCCTCAGACTGGATGCATGGGACATATAACGGGAGTTGGATGCCAACTCCATTTGATGCTCCAAAATGGATATCGACTTGGGGCAGTGCAGGGCTTGGCTTGGAGCAGGTTCTTCCATGTCCGAAAGGAAACCGAGGACTGAATGTTGGAATCTGTAATGTTGGAGGACGTGATAATAATAGATACGGGCAATCAAGTCTGATGTCACCTTGGATAAACCTTGGACAGGGCATGACAAACGTCATTTTGCATTTTTATTTTAGTAACCCCGGATTTTTTAATTATAACCACTATCTTACTTCATCCCATGATGCATATAAAGGAGATCAGCTTGTAGTCTATTGTCGATCTAGGACCCGCACTGCGGAAGGGCAGGAAGTTTTTGATGATCGAGAGATATTTAACGCAAAAAATCCTGATTTTGCGTCTTACTATTGGACGTCCATGTCCATTCGGATTCCGAATCCATCTGCAGATTGCCAGATCGTTTTTGTTTATGGATATACATACTTAGGCTTAGGTGTCTATGTGGATGAGGTGTCTATCACAGGAGACTATGGAGTCATTTATAAGGATCAAATGCCTTTGGTCATTGAGACAGACTCCACATTACCCAGCTCGAAAAAGGGCATGCCTTATTCGACCCAATTGTCGGTTAGAGGCGGCTTGCGTCCCTTCCTGTGGCACTACCAGTGGAGCATCGTTTCCAACACGCTTCCGCAAGGCCTAGCGCTTGATCAGAACACCGGTATCATCTCAGGAACACCAGCCCTTCCCGGCACCTGGAACTTCGCTGTCGAAGCCAAGAGCGACTACGGCAAGGTGGCGACAAACCAATTCACTCTCTTTGTCCTAGACCCCTTCGTTGCGTTATCCGAGAAATTTGACTCGACATGGCTTCCCCAAGGGTGGACTCAGGAAGAGCAAAATGCGCAGAGCAGCTGGACTGCTGTGCCAGGCATTTCGCCTACTGGTACGGCAGGTTCAAATGTGTGGTATAAAGGAAACGGAACGACCTCCCCTAAACTAATAAGCCCTGTTATGGATCTGAGCAAGTGCACGTCAAACGTGGTGTTGCGCTTCTACTACCGCAATCCTAAAAGTGCCGAAGGGTACCGTGACTATCTGATCGTCTGTTCTCTGGACGGGCAAGAGACAACATATATGGGCGCCAGCGCCTCGATTAATTCCAATGGCTCTCTCGGCGAGTCCCTCCCAGACACCGACACCTGGAAGCAGGTTGTCTTCCGCCTGCCACGCTTGAGCGCCACCACCCAGATCGCCTTCAGAGGATTGACAGGTTGGACGGGATCCACGCCGCAACCTGGAGGTAGAATATTTCTGGATGAGGTCGAGGTCCTTGCCGACTATGCCGACCCGATCTTCCTGGCCTGGATAGCCGAACATTTTCCAGATGGTACTAGGAGCGGCTTTGACGACGACCCCGACCAGGATGGGCTATCCAATCTCAAGGAATATCAAAAAAACACGGATCCGAATGACAACGACAGCGACGATGATGGGCTAATGGATGGCGATGAGGTGGCTAGGGGCACGAATCCGACAATCAAAGATACGGATGGTGACGGACTGGAGGACGGCGCAGAAGTCAACACCCATCACACAGACCCCCTGAATCCAGACACCGATGGTGATGACCTTCCGGATAGCGAGGAACTGATTCAAGGGACAAATCCTATGAATCCAGATACCGACAGCGATGGCCTATCCGACGGCTGGGAGGTCCGCTACGGCTATTCTCCTTTGGTCAGGAACGACCCCAGCCTTGATCAGGACAACGATGGTCTGACGGATGCCCAAGAGTTCAGTGCTAACACGAATCCCCTTAAAAGTGACACTGATAACGATGGGTTGAGCGATGCTGAAGAAGTGCGTTACGGGTTCAATCCCAATCAATTTGCGGTCTATGTGGACACCGACAAAGACGGCCTTCCAGATAAGATCGAGATCGCCAGGGGAACAGATCCCAACAAATGGGACTCTGATGGCGACTGTATGTCCGATGGTTGGGAGTTTTACGGCGGGATCAATCCGCTCAATGCCACCGGTGTAGACGGACAGCTAGGCGACCCGGACGGCGACGGCCTCTCCAACTTCGACGAATACATCAACGGCACCTCCCCGACCAAAAAAGACACCGATGGCGACGGTGTCAGTGACAAGGTTGAGGTAGAGCAAGGCAGCAACCCCCTCGACAAATCCGACAACGGCATCCCACCCCCCGCCAGCGAACTCGTCGAAATCCCGTTTACCGTGGGCGATCCAAGCGGCAGCCATTCTGAACGGTGGCAGATGAACATTAAGAGTCTGGGGCCTACTGACACACGTGCGTTCTATTTCGTAAATGAAACCTTTGGAACAGTAGGAACTAAAAACTTCAAGCTCCGCAAAGGCAACTCCTACGAAATCACCTTGCAACACCAAGCGACCGCCTCTGGAAATACCACTGACTACGACTGGCAAGCTCAGATCGGTGGCCTACCCTCGACCTCTGTTCTTGAAAGTGGCAAGACGCATCCAACTGCGACTCGCTATTCCTCCCGCAGTGACCTCAACATCCTCATAGATAACGAAGCCGGATTGCTTGGAGTTGTGGACCAAAACTTTGAAACCCCCAACCATACCATCAGCAAAATAGCGACACTTTATGTGGTCGGACTTGACGTGTACCCATTGATTCATAAAGACCTAGGATTAGTAGATGCATCTGCTCCTTGGTATATTGGCGTGGACAAAGTTCCAAGTCCAGTTGAAGAGCTTCCAGAATCGAAGCGGAACATTCGGGCCAGCGATCTTATAATTGACACTAAGATTAGTTTGCCCTCCCATTATGGCAATATAACCATTCAAGCTACAGGGTCTGCTGCATACGTTTATCTTTACAAAGCTTATTTTACCCCCGGCGAAAATCCCTTCGAATTAATATTGACCCCTGAGAATCGAACCGCTACCATTACCCTTTTTGATTGGTTTAGAGTGTTCTGCGGACGTGGATCCATGAGCACAGACGCGCATATCATCTGCACTAATGCGGGAGTAGGTTCTATCAAAATTAACTATAATAGTACCTATCAACAATCGACACCTCTTCAAGTTGAGGATGAGCAGATGTTTACTGCTGTTAGGTTAGGTCTCGTCCCAGATTATGACCGCGATGGAAGCATCTCTGAAACTGATCGCACAAATGCCGTCAATAACCGCGCTTTCCGATTCTGGGTTAACAATGATAAGGACATAGACGCTAGAGAGGGGGATGATACGCCTGGGGCTACCGAGCCAGATTGTGCAGATGCCAAGGTGAATGGCTTACGAGACCTAAACGATTGGATGCCCTTGATGATCGACGCGAGTGAAGTGATAGGGACAATAGGCATGAAAAAATATTCCTACTGGATCTGCCATGAAGATGCTGCCGTCAACATCTTGTTACGCCCAGACGGCACCCCGTTCTCTTATCCCGATGGAGCACACTCTTGTAACTCGCACATCTTTGATCCTGATACCGCCAAATACTTGGTTGGCGGGCGTGTTGCTCAAGTGACCGCTAACGGCATAGAAGTCACTTCGCAAATCTCAGAGGCGATAAATGGTAAGGCAACAGTTTTGCTGGAGGGGCGCGGGTTGACGCGCGGATCGGACAACTGCCTAACGCTTGAGATTCGTTCCAAGACAGACGGGAGTATTGCGTATAAATATCGATTTATGCTCTCACTCGACACGGTTACCAGTATGTATCGGCAGCTTAATACTCGAAGCCTTTGTGGCGGAGAAGGTGGTATGAGTACGCAAACCAACCAGCCACTTAATCTGCCAGACGATGAGACGGAACACAAACACATCGTCTACGTCCATGGGTACAACATGAACGGCTCAGATGCCGTCGGTGAGCAGAGCGCTGTCTTCAAGAACCTTTGGTGGTGCGGTTCTAATGCGCGCTTCCATGCCGTGAGCTGGTACGGGGATGCGACGCAGATTCTGGCGCTAGGCAAAACACCGAATTTCTATACGAACACTGCGAACGCATTCTTGACCGCGCCTTATGTTTCGACATACATCCAAAGTTTGGCTGAAGATGGGGAAGTCACCGTGATCGCCCATAGTCTTGGCAACATGGTCGCATCAGCGGCCATTAGCCTTTATCACGCCCCAGCGGCAAATTACTTCATGCTGGATGCCGCCGTGGCGCAAGAGGCCTATAACGAAATGGAGCCTAAAACACCCAACATGGTTAATGCGAACTGGTCGTGGTTAACCACTAACGGCTTTCCAAACGTCCTTTTCGCGAGCGAATGGCACTCGCTCTTCCCTGTGACGGACGCACGCAGAAAACTAACCATGAGAGGTCTTTTCACGAACATGGTCAACACGAGCGTTTGCAATTTTTACAGTTCAGGGGAGGATGTCGTTGGCAATGCGCCGTATGGGTACGCGGATGACTGGAGTGATAGCAGCATTAGCGGGTTGGACGCGATAAGCTACGCCTGGTGTGCTCAGGAAAAAAACAAGGGCCGCATCCCTCGCAAGGCCGACCTGATATCTGCTCCTTTTTGGTGGGGCTCCTGGTCAGATGCCCTGATGGCAACCACCTGGCCTACGGTTGGCACGGTCGAAACATATGCCAATGACTGGCTAACCGCATTTCTTAACGAGGCGTATCCTTTCAAGGACGGTGGTTGGATGATCAACAAGGCAAATCTAAGTAGTTCCTATTCGATGCCGATGGACTGGCTTGGCGTAGCCTGCTACCGCAGAAAAACGCTGACGGAAATGCTCGACCCCGTTCTCACGGGCGAGGCGATCTGGACGCTCCGTCCCCTGTTCACACTTCCCGCTCCCCTTACGGACATCAACGATACCACGGCAAGTTCGTACGCAGAGACGAATCGGTTCTTCCTGTTGTCCCATGTCTTCCCGGCAACCACGTATGGGATGGGAAGCAACCCGACGGGGTCCGCTGCAATTGATAACTGGAATATGAACGATTTAGAAAACAGCATTAAGCACGGATGGTGGAATCCTGATAAATTGTGGACACACAGTGATTTTAAAAATATGGCGCTTCTGTACACGCAGGAGGTCTATAAAGAGATGATAATGAGAGGAAAGTTAAAATGAAAAAAGCGTATAGGGTTCTTGCACAATGGACTATTGTCATGTCCATAATTCCACTTGACTCCTCGGGGCAACTATTAGATGTTAAGTTGCAGGTGACAGTTAGCGATGAACAGGGAAGTCCCATAAGAGACGCGAAAGCCCTTTGCTATTTTAGCAAGCCAGTGGATAAGACAGATCCATGGAAGGGGCAGACGAGCGACGAGATTTCTATTATGACCGATGGAGAAGGAAAGGCGATCGCCACTGGTAAAAGTATGGCTAGAATGGCGGCTGTGATCCAAAAAGAGGGTTACTATGAAAGCCGTGAAACCCTGTACAACCTTAAGTTCGACCGTGAGAAGCTACAATGGTTGCCATACGAGCGCGAGGGGAAACTCGTCCTTCGTAAGATCGTGAACCCGATCCCGATGTACGCATGGAATATGCGTCGCATGGACTATCCCGTGGGGACCAACGTGTGGGTCGGCTACGACATGCTGCTGGCTGAGTGGATGCCGCCACATGGCAAGGGAGAGGTTGAGGATGTGCGCTTACATGTGTTGCGGGCTACGGCTGCGTATGATCGGACGCAGCCTGCCGTTGTACTGACCATTCTGTTCATGGGTGAACAAAACGGCGTGTGCGGGATCAATGATCAGACGGTCTCGAATCAAAGTTGGCTAAAACTGCCGTACTGCGCCCCGCGTGAAGGGTACTCGGAAAAGGAGTTCCGCTTTGAAAAGCGTTTTGGAGAACATGAATTCAAGACCATGACGAATACAGGGACTACGAACTGCTTCTTCCGGATCAGGTCTAAAATTGACAAGGACGGTAAATTCGTCGAGGGATTGCACGGCAAAATACATGGACCTGTCGGGGTGGAGGGTGGCAAACATATTCCCATTTGCATGATTTATTATGTCAACCCCACGCCGAACGATCTGAATATGGAGTTTGACCCCAAGAAAAACCTTGTTCCGAAAAAGGAAGCGAAGACCGCGGTTGTAATGCCATGAGCTTCAACCCATATTTGGGGTTCCCTTTCATAATAAGAAAAACTAGACTGAATAGCCTCGAAAGATGAACAATTTAGAACAGAGTCTCATGAACGTGCTACTAGCTACGGTAGCACTTGCCTCTGTTTGGTGCACGGGGTGTGGCAAGGCCAGCCCCGACACTTCAACCATGCTTGTGGTGTCGAATGGTGTCATTGTTGCTGATATGCGTGAGAAGGTGGCGCCGAGTTCACCAGATTATGAAGCATATCAACTCGAATGTAAGAAGGTTGCAGAAGAGGGGGCCGATGCAAAGGTGACGTTGCATGTGGTGGACCAGAACGGCTACGATGTCACGAATGCGGATGTCAACATTCATTTTAGCTTAAACGGCGGAAGAAACAAACCCATATTGGGAAAGACAGATACAAGCGGATGTTTTACCGCAACAGACAGGCTCACAGGAGAAATAATCTATTGTGTAAACAAGAAGGGGTATTATGAGACACGCACCAGATTCTGGCTCATGGAGAGGGAAACCCGTTGCCTCGAAAACGGTCACTGGATCCCATGGAATCCGACGTTGGAAGTCACACTAAAGGAAATCCGCAAGCCGATCCCGATGTTTGCAAAAAAGGTTGAAACCAAGTTTCCTAAAAATCTACAGTCAATGGGATTCGACTTCCTTGTCGGAGATTGGGTTGCTCCCCATGGAAAGGGGATGACGGCTGATATGCTCTACTTATATGAAGAAGAGCGTACAGACAAGGCTAATTATGATCTCAAACTGTCCCTTGTTTTTCCCGGTACGGACAATGGTTGTTATATGAAAAGGAAGGAAGAATTTTGTACACTGATGTCCGACCATGAAGCGCGTCCAGACAATTATTCATCAAATATAGTTTTTCGGATTTATCGAAAAGATGGCCGTTATGTGACTGAAGAACGGATTACGGAAAACGATTATTTAGTGTTCAAAACGAGAAACAGATACGACGAGAAAGGCAATGTTGTCTCTTCACATTACGGCAAGATTTATGGCCCCCTTGAAGTTCCAGGAAACATTAGTCGAATTGTTAGATTTACCTATTACTTCAACCCCACGCCAAACGATCGCAATCTTGAGTTTGATGGAAAGAATAATCTGATGCAGAATTTGTCGTCGCTAGAGAAGGTTTATACGCCGTAAGAGGATCGCAGAAGTTCTAGCCGGCTTCGCTTGAAAGCTTCCACCTTCGCGATGCCTACGACGGATAGAACGCCGCGCCGGGGAAGTTCGAGTGCTAAAGTGTTTAAGAAGTTAGCGAGAAACGTAATTTGATAAGGTCGCAAAAGAGTTTCATGAATGTGCTACTAGCCAAGGTGGCACTTTCGCTTCTTTTGTGTACAGGCTGTGGCAAGGCCAGCCCCAACACTTCAACCATGCTTGTGGTGTCAAATGGCGTGATTGTTGTGGACACGCGCGAGAAGATACGATTTGATGGTCTGGACTATAATAACTACCTGCTGGAACTGCGCAGCGCTGCGGAGAAGGGCGCTGATTCAAAGTTCACATTGCATGTCGTAGATCAGGACGGTAAGGAGGTCGCTGATGCCGAGGTTGAGGTTTTATTCCCATTTAATGGACGCCGAGGGAATACGCTATCGGGCAAGACGGATGCCCATGGTCTCTTTTTGGTAGAAGACAAGACAACCGGGGAACCTTCTTTTATCGTAATGAAGAAGGGATACTATAGAACAACCAGTACATTCGGGGTATTTAAGATAGGTACACGATGCCTTCAGAATGGTCGTTGGATTCCCTGGGATCCGAAATTTGAAGTGACACTAAAGGAAATACGCAAACCGGTCCCGATGATTGTGAAGAGGGTAGAGTCAAAGTTGCCTAAATTTGATGTTCCGGTAGGGTTTGATTTTAAGGCGGGTGATTGGGTAGCTCCCTATGGTAAGGGAATAATCGCGGATATGATTTTAACTTATAGCGAAATCGAACGTGAAGACTCTTGGAGTAAATATGACTTTAAGGTTGAGTTTCCAGCTCCCGCAGGTGGTGCATATATAAAGAAGAAAGACACCTATAGTGAATTAGGTTCTTCACATGAAGCTACTGAAGAAGCTTACTCTTCGTGTCTTTCATTTGTTTATGAAAGGACAGATTCAAAAATAATTCAGGATATTAAAATTGCACCTGAGGATTACCTTGTTTTCCGTTCTCGCACGGAGACTGACGAAAAAGGTGCGCTGAAAACAGCACATTATGGAAAGATATATGGCCCCTTTAAGTTTGCTGATGGAAGAGACCGTGAGGTCGTGTTCTACTACTACTTTAACCCGACCCCTAATGACCGAAACCTTGAATTCGATGGGAAGAATAACCTATTGAAGAATTCCACCTCGCGGGAGCGAACGTACAAACCGTGAGAGGAGCGGGGAAATTCTAGCCGGCTTCGCTTGAGGCCACGCCGCGCCGGGGAAGTTCGAGAGTTCCAAAGTGTTTAAGAAGTTAGCAAGAATCATAATTTGAATAGATCGCAACAGAGTTTTTTGAACGTGCTACTGGTTGTAGTAGCACTTGCCTCTGTTTGGTGCACTGGGTGTGGCAAGGATAGACGGGAATAGTCTAGATAAGAGAAGGTCGTTATGTTGTTAAATGCTAACCTACCTAATCGCAAACCATTGCGGTTAGAAGGGTGGGATTATTCAAATGGGTGTTATTTCATCACCTGCAACACACGTGACAACAAGCCCATTTTCGGGGCGATTGTCAATGGTCGCATGGTCTTGAATGCAGCCGGGCAGATCGCGAAAGAAGAGTGGCTTAAAAGCGCTACCCTTCGCAAAGAGGTTGAATGTGATGAGTTTGTCATCATGCCCAATCATATGCATGGTATTGTGCGGTTGTGTTCTCGCAGGGGCGACCCGCAGGTCGCCCGTCCAGAACAGCAGGCCCGCCTGTTGCCGAGGTCATTGGGTGCACTGGTCGCAGGCTACAAGGGCGCTGTGGGCAAAAGGGTCAATGAGTTGCATGGCACGCCCGGCAGGGGTTTATGGCATCGCAATTATTGGGATGTGATTGTGCGTGACGAGCAGGCTTTGTCGAACATTCGCAATTACATTCGCTTCAACCCCATGAATTATGATGTGGTCATGAATTGCGACGAGCCGAAGGTTCTCGGGGCGCGGGCACTGCTGACCAAGAGCACGGTTGGTTTTCTGGCCTCACGCGGTGAAAACGCGGTGCATGGCCATTTAGCACTCACATCAGGCGAGGTTATACTGTCTGGCTTTTTGTCGCCGATGGAGCGAGCCGTGTTCAAGGCGGGATTGGTCAACCGGAAGCCCATGATCTGGGTCAAGCCCTGGGCGCTGGAAGAGGGCATCGATTCGCCGGGCATTCAGAGAGCCCTCACGGAAGAGCGACTGCTGATCATCTCGCCGTTTGCAGACCAGATCAATGCACCAAGCGTGCGGCGTGCCGCTTGGTGCAATGAGTATGTTCTGGCGCACTGTAACCGCATGGTCATCGGACATCTCAATCCAAGTGGCATGCTCGCCTGTATTCTCACCGAAGCCCCACCTGATCTCAACATAACCTATTTGGTGAGAGAAGAGCGAACATAGTCATCGCCTGCCATCGGGATGATGGTGCTATCAAGGAACTACACCTCTTGACCCAAGCCCTGCAAAACACTATGATGTGCCTTGCTTCGAGGGTGCGGTCAATTTGTAAAAGAGGGGAGCGAATATGCTGAGTAGATGGAATAAAATCAGACAGGCTTTTATTCTTGCTGGCGTGGTGGTGTGTGCTGCAGTGCTGTGTCCGGCGGCAGCGGGCGGGTTGCTTGAGGAAAATTGCGAAAAGGAGCTTCAGAAGACGGTGCAAGAGCTTGTAGCATTCGGGGACCGGAGCGTGGGCACTGAAGGAAACAAGGCTGCTGCGCTGTATCTGCAAAAAAAGCTCGCGGAGATCGGACTCGAAGTCGCGCTTCAAGGCGGGGAACTCCAAAATGTGGTCGGACTTTTAAAGGGCACGAATGCAGCGCCGCGCGAGGTGTTGATCGTGGGTGCGCATTATGATAGCGCAAAAAAATCGCCGGGTGCGACGGATAATGGCGCCGGAGTCGCGATTGTGCTGGAACAGGCGCGTCTTCTCAGTCGCCTGTCATTCGCTTATGATATCAAGTTCGCCTTTTGGAATGGTGAAGAGCTTGGCGGCAAGGGGAGCAAGGCGTATGTGAAAGAGGCGGTGGAGAAGAAAGAGCCGATCGCCCTTTATCTCAATTATGATTCCGTCGGATTTGACACTGGCAAATGTCTACTGGATCTGATGCACAACAACCTGTCTGAAAAGATCGCGAAGTGGGTGGTTGAAATCAATGAGCAGTATAAACTTGGCTATACATTGTCGCAAAATACAAAAAAGTGTTTTAGCGATCATCGTCCCTTCTGGGATGCCGGCTTCTGTGCGCTGATGTTCCACTGCAGTGATCACGGACCTGCTCACACGCCAAAAGATACCGCCGACCAAGTCTCGTATGCGTATGCGTGGAAGAATGCGAAGCTCGGCTTGATTTTGCTCTCGGAATGGAATAATTTTTAACACGGAGGCACCCACCTTCGCCAAGGCTACGGTGGACAGGCAGAGAACACAGAGGAGATTTATTTTTGACAGGATTTATAGGACTGAGAATTTTTCCCGCTGAGGCGCAGCCGGCTTCGCTTAAAAGCTACGCCGAGCCAGGGAGGCGCAGAGGAGATTTTTTACCGCAAGGAACGCAGAGAACACAGGGAAAAGATGTGAGCCAGATGCAAAACAAAGCATTTAGAATTTGATCTTTGCTTGACCTGATGCGCTTGGAAGGGCTAATATCAAAACCGTGAGTCAGAAAGCACATCTCTTTAGATTTATTATTTTGGAGGCACATTATGCACTCGGTACAGGAAGATGAACAGAGCACGATTTTAAAGGCATTGGCCAGGATCTCGTCCATCCTTGTTCCGGGGGAGGCAATTGAGGCGTATGCGGTTCAGCGCCGTATCTTCGCGATGAAACACCGGCGGGACATCGTGATTGCGACCTCGGGCAGGCTTATTCTGATGCGACGCGGATTCTTCGGCGGCTTTGCGATCCAAGATGTTCGTTGGCAGGATGTCAAGGATGCCCGCATTAAGGTCGGCATCTTAGGGGCGGACATCACACTTGAAGCGTTGTCCGCGCCGGACATGGCGGTTGCCGGTGAGAAGCAGACGTTGGTCTACACAGGTTTACGGAAGGAAGAAGCGCAGGCGGTCTACCGCGTCTGCCAGGGGCAGGAACAGGCGTGGCGCGAAAAGCGTCGGTTGCGCGAACTGGAGGAGCTGCGCGCCAAGTCCGGCGGCTTCGACATGGGGTCCGCCCGCGGTGCCTCCCCGACGCCAGGGGCTGGCGATGACTCGGTGGCGAGACTTCAGCGGGCCAAGGAGATGCTGGAGAAGGGTCTGATCGCCGATTCCGAATACGAGACCATTAAGGCACGTATCGTCGGCAGTTTATAAGCTGAATAAAACTAATTGCGTAAAAAGGGAGCACCATCACTATTACCGAGACGCAGGAAGGAAAAAATATGAAAAACATAGTTGGGATGATGCTTATCGCAGTTGGTTTTTTGTTTCAGGGATGCACAACGCTCACCGGGACAAAGGCAGCAGATGCGCTCTATGCAAGTGCCATTGACGATGAGGCAATGAAGGAGAAGCTCACAACCGAGGCGAAGAAACGGCTGGAGGCGAAGACGCTGACGCCGGGGCAGACCTTGCGCAGCCAATTGAAACGCCGCACAACAAAGGTCACTTTTACGCAGCCCAAAACACGTCCAATGCCTGTGGAAGACCAGTATGCCTATGGACGGTCAAGCGTCGTGATCATGGGCTCTTTCTATATGTGCGGCAAGTGCAACAATCCCCACATGAGTACAGCCGCAGGCTTCGCGGTTGCAGAGGATGGTGTCTTTCTAACAAACTATCATGTGGTCGCCAGTGTAACCAACTCGGTCGGCATGGCTGCGATCACAGCAGAGGGCCAAGTCGGCGGCGTTACGGAAATCCTCGCCTGCAATCCTGTTGAGGACTGGGCATTGATCCGCATCCCGGAACTGAAGTTGAAGCCGCTTCCGTTGAAGGGCAATATCTCTGTGGGCACGGAAATCTTTTTGGTCAGCCATCCCAATGAGCATTTCTTCTCATACGGCAAGGGCCATGTCGCGCGTTATGGCAAGGGAAAGACTGTCTTTGCACAGGACGCCAACAAGGTCAAGAAGGTCTTGGGTCAGACCGAGTGGCTGGAGATCACGGCGGAGTTCGGCAAGGGCGCCAGCGGCGGACCTGTGATGGACGCCTGCGGCAATGTGGTGGGATTGATCTCCCGCGTAGAGGTTAGGAAGAGTGCGCAAAATAACCCAGAACAGGCCGTCGGCAGTGTGGTCTTTAAGCAGTGCACGCCTATCAACCTTGTGATTGAAGGTGGCACATCGGCCCCTTAGGGGTGCCGATTAAGTTGCAGTCGGCAGTAGCAGTTGGCAGTGAGATCCTGAGAACAAACGGACGGACGCCTTAGACGAAGCGCTTCTTTGTGAGCTTCTCGAAGGCCTCGACATACTTCTCACGTGTCTTGGCGACTACGTCGTCCGGAAGGACGGGAGCAGGCGGCTGGTGGTTGAACTTGACGCTGTCGAGCCAATCGCGCACGAACTGCTTGTCCAGACTCGGCGGATTGCTACCAACCGCATAGCTCTCCTGGGGCCAGAAGCGGCTGGAGTCAGGGGTCAGCACTTCGTCTGCGAGGATGAAGCGGCCTTGCGTGTCCACGCCAAACTCAAACTTGGTGTCTGCGATGATGATGCCATTTTGGGCAGCATAGTCAGCGGCATTGGAGTAGCAGCGGAGCGAAATGTCTGAAAGTTCGCGAGTCTGCTTCTCGCCGATCTTGGC
>CAIZQW010000460.1 GCA_903935195.1 uncultured bacterium | reverse complement strand
GGTTGATGGTTTCCATGAAATGCTCCTCTGTTGAATGGACAAAAAAAAAAGCCCCTGACCGAGATGGCCAAGGGCTGAAATAGGGAGCTGAAAAGATTTCAGCTATTTCATATAAGATGTATAATTATGCGCATTTAAAGCGGGTCACACAAAGAACACAGTATAGAATGGTGAATGACACAGGTAGACAGCGGGACTGATGAACCAGAAAGGGTGGACTGACACGAATGGCGCTAGTTTAAGCATTTTCAGCATGATATTTGCTCCGATGCTGTATCTCTCTCATTTTAGGCCTGGGCGAGGTCATCAATTGGTAATTTTTGGGTCGTCGCTTCAGGCATCGGGGTTCACTTCTCCCTGGGCGTTGCCTGATCGGTGAGTTGGTCATCGCTTCATACAAATCACAGATCAGTTGATATCGTTCTGCCTTGCTGATTTTCGCTTGATTGAGATGTGGCTCCCAATTGCGAATGGCCTGCACACTGCCCTTGAAGCTTACAATCCGGGCCTTGATATCCGCTTTTTCCGCTGCTTCGTACATCAATTGCCGCACACAGTTATAGGCGATGAAATACATTAAAATTTCTTTGCGGATCATTTCCGGAGTTTGGCAACGCAGGATATCCAGGCCCATGGTCGTCTTGATGTCGCGAAAGAACAACTCGACATCCCACCGTTTAAAGTAAAGTTCGGCAAGTTCCTTCGCGGGATAGAGCGCGGGATCGAGCAGAGTGGTGACGATATAAAAACTCTGGGTTCTAAAGCCAGGATATGTCACTGTAACTTTGATTTGTCTCAAGACAAGTTCTAGGGGAAGGTCCTCCCTTGCATCTTGTGAATACGACAGCCTGCGGTTATAGACGGGGCGTTTCCACGTTATCAGCAAGTCATCAGGTCCGAGTTTTTTGAGGCTGCTTGCTGTATTGACCGGCGTTCTTCGGGCGAGGGTAACGACACTGTCAACGCCTTGTTTCTTCAGATTTGCGATGTAGAAATAACTGCAAAACCCTTTGTCGCCGAGAAAGATGTCTCCTTGCTTAAACATCTGCCACTGTTTGCGAAACAGCGGCAGTTCGCTACTCTTCTTGTTGCCAAGAGCGTAACTGAGCAAGGCCCCGCTCTCCAACGAAAAACAGGCACATATACGTGCTGTCGGAAAACCGCAGCCTGGCTTCTGCGAAGCTGACTGTGGCCAAACCTCCTGATTCTCTGGCGTGTCCGGCATACTGACGCCCGTCCCGTCGACAACAATAACCCGTCGATTGTTCAGTGAACCGGCCTCCGATTTTTTGTCAACCTGACGAGCCGTATGATCTAAAATATCGGAAAGCGTCTGTTCCTTTAACTTTTTACGGGCCGTGCAATATGAAGCAGTCGAGGATGAAGGGACTTTGATTCCTTTGATCGAGGCATAGGACTGAAGCTTGCGGATTACCTCTTTGCAGCCTCCGTCGGCATCCAGCACCTGGCTAAAGAAGGCCCAGAATGTGTTCTCTTTGGAGAAAAGTCGGCAGCGACTCATGGCCCCGATGTGCTCAGGCTTGAGAAGCATGCTGGGAATATACTTTCCAAAGACCTCGCCGATTTGCTTGAAGGACTTTTGTTTCAGAAGGGCAAGTTTTTGGGCAAGTATCTGTTGGGCCGAGCATGGTTTTCGACGTCTGAGCCGGAGATAAAACCCTGGAAGCATTGGCATGGTATTTTTTGTATTTCGCATTGGTAACCATACCAATTTTAGCCAATATTTTCAGACGATTTCCGCAGCGAAACACCTTAAACTAGCGCCAGTCGGGACAGACCCCTTTGAAATCCTCATCCTCTACCTCGGTGTTGGAATGACCACGGAGTGGGTAACAGAGCGGGGTCATTATTCCAAGCTGATCAACATTCCTTGGATCCAATGACTAACGTCTGGATTAAATTGTATCATGCTGGATTTGGCATGATTGTTCGGCAGCGGCTCAGCTCATCTCAACGGAATGGGGCAACAAGCCGAGGGTGCCGCTGGCGGACTCCATGACCGCCTCCATGCCGATGGGCAAGGTCAGATTTTTATTCTGGTGGCCCGAGGGGAAAGCGGCCCAGATCGGATACCCCGGCCCCGCCAGCTCCACAACCCTTGCCCAGACGGCTTCTTGAAGACGCAGGGCGGCCGCCTGGTCGTTGTTGCCC
>CAIZQW010000459.1 GCA_903935195.1 uncultured bacterium | reverse complement strand
TGCCGTTCCAGATGGTAGCTCATTATTCCTTGTATGTTCCGTTAGCGTCTTTGCAATAATTGCCTTCGGGAGTTTCAACAATGATTATGTGGTACATCTGGGAAACTGTCTTTGTTTGTAGAAAAGCTTGCGCCGAAACCGCGTCAGCAGCTTTGTATATTTCATCGGTACCCAAATTTCCGAGTGCCGACACTCGCTGCTCCTTCTTTATGAACTTAACGGAATTCATGTCCGGCATGGTTGGCTGTGCGATTTCTCTTTTGGTAGATTCCTGCGCCTGCTTCTGATGCGGTTTACCCCCTAGCCCAGGGGGTGCGTTTCCATCAATCGCGACCGTAGTGTCAAGTTTGTACAGACCACGTTCAACTTCGTTCATAATACCGGTTAGCTTTTCTGGTGACACCAATCGTTTTCCGGGACTACTGTAATTATGATAAACTCCCGCCGTACCGCAGAAACCATTGTCACCTAGATATTTACTCTTGCGAGCGCGCCAATCCTCTATTGGCATGGCCTCTTGATACTCCACTTGATCCACAGCACCTTGGCGTATAATTATGCTAGGATACTTTGAATCACCAACTGCCGTGAGCCCGACAACCGTCAACTTTGGGTAATCACCGTCGGCAATCCACGATCTGATAAATTGGAGGGTGACCAGATAACCCTCGTTGCTTTCATATCGTGTAAGCTCTGTTGGGATATCTCGCCGATATGCAGCGATTACGCTATTCAACATGTCACCGTCTTTAGCGCTATCGACGGAGTTTGCTGTCTGCTCAAGTCTTTGTCTGGCGTGCTCAAGTTCCTTAGATACTGGAATAGGCCTATACTCAAGTTCACCTGAGTACAGGTCTATCTTAGATACTGAAGTAGGCCTATTGCAGGGTTTAATCTCTTCCTTGGCAATCTCGCGGAGATACTCCGCCGCCGCTCTGCGAATCTCCGGATCGGAATCCCCATGTATAACTGGGCCGAGGGTGTCAACCAGAGTATTAATGCGAGCCACTCTTTCTTCCTCGGAGAAGACAAGAAGCATATTGGCATCTATATCTGCTCCTCTGACGAAGTATGGCAAGTAATATGTTGGCGGCACGACCTTTCTGATGGCGGAAAGTCTTACACTACGATCAAGATGCTTTAATTCCACCAGGATGGTCTCACGGGCCTCCAAGATAGCATTGCGTTTACGTCGCGCGTTGCGCTGTTCGCGCAGAGCATCAAGTTTAGCCGCAATGAAGAATAGGGCAATAAACAATAAGAATCCGATAAGGATATACAGGCCCAAATTCATTCATATCTCCTTCGTGTTGCCTTTTTGCCAACGTCAGCCTTCACGGGCTTCGTTTCCCTCGCCTTCAAAAAGCAGAACCGATTCAGTTCACCGGCTCCCACTTTTTTTGATTCACATCATATATGTATTTCTCTTCCGCTTTGCCATCGCCATTTTATCCACGAATTTGAACATGGGATTGCCGTTTTTATCGCTAATGACACTTTCCTGCACGGAGGTACCCTTCATTATTGACTCGGAAATCTCTTGTGCCTTATTTATGAACTCCATGTTTTGTTGCGATAACATGTTCGTTATCTTGCGAACGGTGACCATGCCATAGGAATCCTGGCCACCATTGCCCTTGATGCGGGCCTTGATGCCGTATTTGGCGCCATCAACGAGCCGATCGACTTTAAGTTTGTAGGAATTATTCCATTGACGGTTCCCGGTTTCACCCAAATGGGTATCGCGGACAAGTTCGATACCATCGGCGGTCAAGGCGGTCCATTCGATCTGAAGCGCCTTGGCTCCACTGGTGTAATTAAATTCGATCTCGTAAATCCCTTTGCCGCTAAAGGCATCATTGAGCGGGAACTCGATATCGACCGTTGTTGGCGTGAGCTTATTTGGATCCCAAGTCCAGATGTGCTTGGGAAATTCGGTTAAACCAATTAATTTGCAGATAATTGAATAGTTCCTCGATTCTACGGGATATGAAAACCCGCGGCTTTCTAGCTCAGTAAATACTGTGACCAAGGTTATTTTGTCGGCAACAACATCAACGTCTATGGGTATGATTTTTTTGTCGCTGCTCCTAAATGTCGTGATCTTTAGATTTAGCCTGTGCAGTCCAACCTCTAAAGGAATCCGTCGCATCTTGGTGTATTTATACAACGAACCCGGACCGACAGGACCGTAATTCTTTTGGGTTTTATTGACGGTCTCGGATATGAACAAAGTAATGTGTGGATCAGCGGCGGGAACGCGCGTTTTGTCCTCAAGGACGATTTCGACATAACCATAGGGTTTATTCTTGGGGGGATCGAGCTGATAATTGGTGACGCATCCGCACAACAGAACCACAACAAACAATAGGGCTGACATGAACAGAGAATGGGGATTTCTTTTCATCCGTTTTTTACTCCCCGATAGCCAGTAGTCAGTGCAACAGCACTGCTTTAAGCTTGGCTTCGTCTTCGTGTACATTTGTTAGCGGGTGAAATATGTCGTGGTGAAATCGGAAGGGCAAGGGGATCAGAGTGTTTTGGCTGGCTTGGTTTCTGGCTCCCCCCCCCCCTTTTAGGGTACAACCGAATGAAGTCAACCTCCCCAGACTTGCTGAGCTTACTGAATGCGAGCCCTGCAGGCCATCATCTTCTCCCTGGGAGTCAACCAACCCAGACACTTGCGCGGGCGATCATTCACAAACGATTCGATGCGGCAAAGTTCCTCATCGCCGATTTCTGCGAACGAACTCTTTTTCGGATAGAGCCGGCGAACCAGTCCATTGGTATTCTCATTGGTTCCCCGTTCCCACGAGTGATAGGGATGAGCGAAGAATACATCCATGGCCATCACTTGGGCGATCTCTTCGTGGTGGGCGAACTCTTTGCCATTGTCGAAGGTCACAGTCTGGCGAACCTCTTGCGGCAGGGAGGAAAACAGGCGGCAGATCTTGCCTGTGACTTCCCCAGCCTCCTTGCTGTCCGTGCGGGCGATCAGCAAGAAGCGCGTGTGGCGTTCAACCAGCGTGACCAGGTTGCCCGTTTGGTTTGCCCCGTTGATCAGGTCTCCTTCCCAATTACCAACACTCAGTCGGGTTTCCACCGTTGCCGGACGGGTGTCAATCGACCGCTGGTTTGGGATTCGTCCACGTCCTCGCCCATCCTGCCGGGGACACCGCCGTTTTCGCCGGCGCGTGGCGCGCGGAAGATGCTGCCACAGGCTTCCACCAGCCTTGGCATTGGCATAGACGTGCTTGTAGATCGTTTCCTTGCAGACGCAGGCCCGACCCTCCCGTTTGGCCACCCCTGCGATCATCTCCGGCGTCCAGCCAGCTTCGATGCGCGTCTCGGCATCGAGCCGAACCTCTTCTGTAAATCGCCGAGGCCCAGGGCGCCTGGATCGCGCCACCGCCTTCGCGTGGGCCTGCCTGGGACGGTAGCCACGCTGCCCTGTGTTACGCGCAAATTCACGGCCGATGCTGCTCGGAGCGCGATTCAGGCGACGGGAGATTTCACGATTTCCAAGGCCCTCTTGATTCCATCGGTAGATAAGTGTACGTTCTGCTTCGGTCACGCGCAGGTAAGTCATATGGTTCTCCGGGTGTTGCTAGCACACGAAGAACATAGTGGCTTACCGCGCGGCGACCCTTTCACTCACACAACATGTGTTGCAATAGCCGGTCGCACGCGGGTAGTGTTTGTTTTCCACTTCCGGAACCGTTGATGGTTGCTTCGCCTCGGTTTCAGTAAATGTTGTTGGCTGACCATGCCCATTCCGCAGTTGTTTTTCTTCCATGGACTGGTGATTCGTTCCGGCCCCGGCAGGGCTGACGCGGACGCAGAACAGCGCAGCGGTGGCCAGGACGAAGAGCAACAGCACGACCAGCGGCACGATCAGCAGGACGATCAGCCATCCTTTTCCTCCGGATGTGCGGCGGGAGGAACTGGCAGCGGCAATCGCAGAAGGTTCACGGGTTTCGGACACGGTTTCTGGTTCCGGCATGGCGATCCAGAGGATGATATAGAGAAGGATGCCGGGAAATCCGGCCATGAACAGTGCCAGCAGCACATACACCACGCGGACAAGGGCGGCATCGCAGCCAAACCATTCCGCCAGCCCGCCACAAACGCCGGCCAATACGGCATTTGGGGATTTGGCGAGGCGCTTTTGCGCCTGCTGGGCGCATGCCTCGCCTGACTGCCGGGCGAAGTCCACGCACTGGGCCGTCCATTCGCGGCGTTCGCCTTCCAGCGCCGCCTTCAGGTCGGCGGCCTCTTCGGCGCTGATCCGGCCGGCAACCTGCATCCCGTTGATCTTCTCGATCTCCCGCGAGATCCGCTCAACCCGTTCGGAACGCATCGGCTCATCCACACGTACCGGTTCGCTGATGCGGGCGGGGGCATCGCGCCGCCCCGTGCGCATCAGCAGCGCGACCAGCACCACAAAGGCAACGAGCAGCACCAGCGCGAACACTCCGATGATCAGCAACATCATGAAATTCATGGTCCAGATTCCTTTCCTGTTGATCTGTCAACGTTGCAGCAACCGCAGGCGCTGGCCGGCTTCCTTGGCCGTGATCTCGCCCTTTTCAAGCTTGTCGAGCACCGACATGCGTGTTTCCTCGGCCTGGCCGGTCAAGGCCTTCATCGACAAAATTACCTGATCGAGCCGCGTGCGGACCGTCGG
>CAIZQW010000458.1 GCA_903935195.1 uncultured bacterium | reverse complement strand
GTAAAATACGGCAGCAACGCCGGATCCGTGGGCACTATTTTCTCTCGGGCATAAACCTCGCAGGCGGCGTGAATCGCACTCCCAAAGTCGGCGGCCTTCTCCACCTGTTCACCCATATCCACCACCACCCGTCGCGCAAACAGATCCAACGGCTCGCCTGGCTGGCGGGGCAGGGTGAGCGCGGCCATGATGCCTTGCTCAATCTTCCAGGCATCCAGTCCTGGCTTCGCAATCACACCCAGTACGTTCGTGACGCTGGGCAGCGCGGAAACCTTCCGCGCATCGGCCAGCGTAACCGACCGGTTCCCCGTCCCATCCTTCTTGGCAATTTCATGAAATGGCTGGCCATCGCGTAAATACCAATGGCTCGGTTGTTGTCTTTCAATTAGAGTCATAATAACTATCCTTTCCTTCAATGTTTTGTAGTAGCCGACGCAAGGAGGCTCAAACTGCAGCCCCATAGGGCATGTGCGTCAAGTTAGTGGGGCGCGGTCTTTCAAAATGGATTTTTTGGGCTTCACCCGTCGCAGGAGGAATGCGTTTCTGTCTTCGACGAGCCATTCCAACGCCTCGCCCTTCTCAATCTGGGCTGCCTCGGCCAATGCCGCCGGGAAATTGACGTAGTAGGACTTAGTTGTCCCTCGCTCGACCCGCTGGATTTTGATTTGGTGTCCCATCGTTTTTGCTGGTCACTATAATAGTATATATACTATTGTCAAGCAATGAACGCAATTTCTCAAGCCTCGCAGTCTTTACCCTCCCTCCCGAAGTTTTTCGCCATTGGACCGACGATCTTCGCCAAGGATTACCTCCTGCATCTGGCAAAAACTTCCGGCTTCCTCAAGCGCACGCCCCGTAAGATCGACGCCTGCGGCCTGTTGGCTTCCCTCTGCGCGCAATGCCTCAATGTCACGCCCAGCTATAACGACCTTGCCGCGCGCATGGAGGCCAGTTGCCCGGACCATGGCCCGTCGCGCCAAGCTGTCGCGCTGCGCTTTGGCAAGTCCTTCGAGACTTTCATCGAGTTCATCCTCGGGGACGTCATCGCCCACCGGCTGGCCGGAGACCATGCCCATCCCGAGTCCCCCGCAGAGCGGTTCGGCGGTTACCAGCGGGTGCTCGTGCAGGACAGCACGGTCATCAGGCTTCCGGGCCACCTCTATGCAGACTTTTCCGGCGTGTCCAACGGCCCGTCGAGCGTCTGCAACGCCAGAATCCAAGCCACCTACGATCTCATTTCTTCACGGCTCGTCGGCTTCTCGATCGACCCCTACTCGAAAAATGACTTGGCCGCCGCGCCGGAGCTACCCATCCAAGCGGGGGATCTGGTGCTGCGCGACCGCGGCTATCTGGCGGCCGACGAGGTGTGCCGGACGCACGCCGCAGACGCCGATTGCATTTACCGGCACAAGACCGGGACGATTTATCTCGACCCGCAAACCCTCCAACCCATCGATCTGCCCGCCTTGCTTCGGAGCCAGCAGTGGCTCGACATGCAGGTCCTGCTCAACAATCCCTCCCATACGCCCGTGCGGTTGCTGGCGGCGCCCGTCGATAAGGAGACGGCCAACCTCAGGCGCATGAAGGCGAAAAAGGAAACCAGGGGACACAACCCCTCCAAGGCCGTCTTGGAACTGATGGACTGGACGATCTTCATCACGACCATCGCGGAGGCCCGCGCCGACTTTGACCGGATCCTGGCTCTCTACGGCCTGAGATGGCGCATTGAAGTCATCTTCAAAGCGTGGAAGAGCCACATGAAGGTCCATCTCCAGCACCGCGTTTCCAAGTGCCAGTTGATAATCCTGCTCAAAGCGCGGCTGCTGCTGATCACCTGCGCCACCAACATCCTGCACGGCCCGCTGGCAGTGGGGCTCCGGCAGCGATACCAACGCAGACTGAGCCTGCTCAAGTTCATGCGATACCTCTCCGGCGGTCAGGAGAATTTCCTGCGTGCGCTGCGCGCGCTCCTAAACGGAGCCGCGCCACTTCACACCTTCCACAAGGCGCTGGTGCGCTATTGCTGCTACGACAAACGAAAACGCCAGAACTACTGCGATGTGTGGGAGGCTTTAGCCTAACTTGACGCACATGCCCATCGGGGCAAGATGATGATAGCCCAGGGCAAACGCAGAGCCGCCCTGGGATAGAAATCCCAGAAGAAAACTCCCTCTCCCCTTCGAGGGGAGAGGGTGGCGCGTTTGGCCAGTCCGGCTCGGACCGCCGGGTGAGGGGTGATTTCCACCCAATCACGGAATGATATCATCCTCACTGGTTTCATTTTCTTTGCGGATTTTGAGCCTCTTAGCGGCAACATCGTTCCCCTCAGAACCCCACTTCCTCGTCATAATCGGCCGGAGCTGCCCCGGAACTCGCCGTTTGCGTTTGCCCGGCACCCACGGGAGCGGGTGTGGGTTGTTGGGCATACCGGGCGGCTGGCGCCGCGCCGCTTTTGGGCGGTTGCGGGGCTCCTGCGTACGCGTTTTGTCCCGCGCCCCGCGCCCCACCGGCCACGCCACCCGCATAGGCAGGG
>CAIZQW010000457.1 GCA_903935195.1 uncultured bacterium | reverse complement strand
TACAAGACGGGAGAGACCATGGTGAAAAATCTCGAAGATCATATCATCTGCACCTGCTTTGGGGTCTCCGAAAACGAGATTCGGCGTGTCATTACCGAAAACAGTCTGAAAGAAGTGGATGAAGTGACAAACTTTTGCAAGGCTGGCGGCGGATGCGGTATGTGTCGCGATGAGATCCAGAAGCTTATTGATCTCGTCCAAAATCAGCGTAATGAGAAGGCAACGGCCACGCCTACGCCGACCGCGCCCAAGAAACTCTCGAATATTCAGAAGATGAAAATGATTGAGGAGATCGTTGACCGCGAGATCCGTCCTCAGCTACGCCGTGACGGCGGAGACATCGAATTGGTGGATATTGAAGGTGATAAAGTGACCATTGCTTTCCGAGGTATGTGCGCGGGATGCACGTCTGCCGCCTTCACACGCCAAGACTTCATCCAAGCGCGGCTGCGCGAGTTTGTGGCGCCTGAAATTGAAGTCGTTGAAGCTCCTTCACATCCTACCCCTTAACCCCCTGGCGCGGCGTAGCCTTAGCGAAGCCGGCTGAACCTTCACCCCCAAATGCTTAAAACTCTCAAAGCCAAACGATTTTTTGTCAATGCGCTAACCTTCGGACGCGTTCCGTTGGTCTTTCTTTTCATGATCACCGCGATCATTCAGGCGTATCATCCGCTTCAAACGTGGTTGATTGTTTTAGCAGCAGTTTTTCTCTCGGCAGCCAGCCTGACGGATCTCTTTGACGGGATGCTGGCGCGGAAGTGGAATGTGGAGAGCAAGTTTGGCGCCTTGGCTGATCCGTTGATGGACAAGGTCTTTTACCTCGTCGTCTTTCCAACCCTGCTCTGGATGTTGGGGCGTATGCCGGATGAGACCATCCACGCGCTGGTCATGCTGGTTTTTACGGTCCTCTATATTCTGCGCGATCAATGGGTCAGCTTCCTCCGCTCCATCGGTTCCATGTATAATGCGGACTGTCGGGCCAATTGGCTCGGGAAGTTCAGGACTGCGGCCAGCTTTCCCGCCTCTGTGGTCATCTATGTCTATGCGGCTTATCAGCCGTGGTTCCTGCCCCAGGGACTGATCTTCGCGCTGGAGGCCATCTTGATCATCCTCAATTTCTGGTCCATCATCGTCTACACGCGACAATACATGCCGTATATGCGTATGGCGATCAAGTGAAAGATGCATGGAATAGTGGAATGATGGAATGTTGGAATACTGGTAAGCGTGAAACACAGAACAAGCTACTGCATATGTGTCATTCAGTCTATAGGTTCGCCGTCTAGAAACAAATTTCCACTATTCCAACATTCCCATATTCCATTATTCCAGTGAGGTTTTTCTATGAGTCAAACAATTGATGTCGCTTATGTTGCTGAATTGGCGCGTCTGGCCTTGACCGCTGAAGAGGCCAAACAATTTCAGGGTCAACTCGAACAGATTGTTCACTACGTCGAGAAAATCGGGCAACTGGATGTTACGGGGATTGAACCGACCCTTCATGGACAAGGACAGGTTAATGTCCTGCGCGAGGATGTCCCTGTACCCTCGACCATCCGCGAAGCCGCCCTCTCCAACGCCCCTAGCCGCAACGGCTACGAGGTCAAGCTCCCCAAGATCGTCGAAGACGCATAGTGGGCTATTATTTTCAAACATTTTTTGAAGCGCAAGGAAGTGACTCTTTATGAAAGTACCTATCAGCTGGTTGAACGAGTATGTGGAGCTCTCGGATCTCTCTGTGAAGGAGTTGGCCGATAAGCTGACCTTTTCGGGTGTCGAAGTGGAGGGCATTGAGGAGGTCGGAGCTGTATTGGATGATAACTTTGTGGTTGGCGAGATCTTGACGTGCGATAAGCACCCTAACTCGGATCATCTGCATATTTGCAGTGTCTCGGATGGCGCGCAAACCTTGCAGATCGTCTGTGGCGCTCCCAATGCGGCGGCTGGACTCAAGGTGCCGCTGGCGAAGGTCGGTGCGGTTGTCCCAGAGGGTGGTTTTAAAATTAAGCAGGCGAAACTGCGCGGCGTGGAGTCGTTCGGCATGCTCTGCTCGCAGCGCGAACTCAAGCTCTCCTCGGAACATGGCGGCTTGATGATCTTGGATCCTGCGCTTACGACTGGCACGCCGATGCGTGACGTGCTACAAAAGCCCGAGGTCGTACTCGACTTGGAAATCACGTGGAATCGTCCGGATTGCCTCTCGATCATCGGAATCGCCCGCGAATTTGCAGCACTCTTGAAGCGTCCGCTCAAAATGCCTGCACTCGATTTTGTCGAAACCAACGAACCTGTTGAGAAGTTTGCAAAGGTCATTGTGAAAGACACGGCCAAGTGTCCGCGTTACACAGCGCGCGTGATGACCGGCGTGAAGGATGGCGCTTCACCCGCGTGGCTACAACGGCGCCTCGAGCTGTGTGGCGTGCGAGCCATCAGTTTGACTGTGGATGTCACTAACTATGTGATGCTTGAAATGGGCCAGCCCTTGCATGCGTTTGACTTCCGCAAGCTTGCCGAACATACGATTGTGGTTCGTTGCGCTGAAGCGGGCGAAAAGATGAAGACCTTGGATGGCATTGAGCGCACGCTTGATAGCTCCATGCTTGTGATTGCGGATGCGAAGAGGCCCAATGCCGTGGCAGGTGTCATGGGTGGAGCAGAGAGTGAAATCGCTTCGGGGTCTGAATGCGTGTTGCTCGAGAGCGCCCTCTTTGATTGCGCCTCGACAAAGTGGACGGCGACCAAGCTGGGATTATCGAGCGAATCCTCACGCCGTTTTGAACGTGGCGTGGATCTTGATCTTGCCGACCTCGCCAGTCGCCGTGCGACGCACCTGCTGGCGAAATATGGCGAAGCCAAGGTTGCCAAGGGTGTTATTGATTGCGATGCGCGCAATTTCAAGCACGGCGAGGTGACTTTACGTTTCAAGCGCGTGAATGACGTCATTGGTGTCGAATTGACCCAAGAAGAGATGCTAACTTTGTTGACCTCGCTGGGGCTTCAGGTGGTTTCAAAACAGGCAGACACGGCACTTTTTAAGATTCCTTCGTGGCGCCTGGATTTAACGTTGGAAGCGGATCTTATTGAGGAGATTGCGCGGTTACATGGACTCGATTCAATCCCTGACCGCATGCCACGCTCCACTGCGATCTCTTCTCAGGATGATCGGCCCTTTTATGTGCGTGCAAACTGTCGTCAGACGTTGCTGAGCATGGGTTTTTCAGAGGGGATGCACTATAGTTTTCTTGCGGCTCAAGAGCTGGATATGTTTGACAAGCGCAATGCCAAGGGGCGCGCCGTGCTTCCTAATCCAGTGAGCGCTGACTATGGTGTCTTACGTGACTCGTTGTTGCCTCAGTTGGTGGCGTCGCTCGGACGCAATGCCGCGCGTCAAGTCGAGAAGGCTGGACTCTTTGAGATGGGACGGGTCTTCTTCCTCGACGAAGCAGGCCAGCCGAAAGAAGAGGAGCGCGTCTCGCTTGGGTTAATGGGGCCTTTTGGACGTTCAGCGATTGATAGCCGCCGCGTGGTTTCTAACGAGGAGGCCTTGCTGTGGCTGAAAGGCGCCATTGAGAATCTGGTGGCTGCGCTTCATGCGGGCAAACTGGATTTCGCGCCTGTTACGCATCCGGGTATGGATGCGGGGTACGCCCTTGAGATCTCGCTCAACAAGAGCGTCATCGGAGTCATGGGCGCGGTCTCGTCAACCCTGCGTCATCAATGGCGCATGACCACCGCGATGGTCGTGGCGGAACTCAAACTCGCACCTCTGTTGGTGGGAACGCCAACCGGCGGGGCGATCAAGCCCATCCCTCAATTTCCGGCAGTTCATCGCGACATCGCCTTTGTGGCGACCGCGGCGCTCTCTCATGCGGATGTGCTTACGACCATTCGGAAGGCTGGACCTGCGGAGCTGACCGTCATCTCGCTCTTCGACATCTTTCAGTCCAAAGAGATGGCCAAGGAGGGCAAGCGGAGTCTGGCTTATTCGCTGGAGTTTCGTTCGCCCGACAAGACGCTCACGGATGAGGTCGTCAATGTCGCCTTCAACAAGATCATTGCTGCGCTCAAGAGCGAGCTGAAGGTCGAAGTCCGCGAAGGATGAGGCAGCAGTGGCAGTCGGCAGTTGGCAGTGACACTTTAAGATCCCTGCGACCTTGTGTCGCAGGTGAATCAAGTTGGGTAAGGAGCATCGCTCCTTTACTCAACGTTTGCCTCCACTGGGGCAAGCCCAGTGGGCGGCTAGGCAGGTGTGACCCAAGTTTTGACTCATTGACTCTGCCACAGCCAACTGATTACTGCCCGCCGCTCTCTGACTTCTGCCCTCTGACCGCCGGCCCTGCAGCGCGCCAGTCGGCTTCGCGTTCGAGGCAGCCGGTGACGGCTTCGCGGATGGCTGTGAGGCTATTGAGTTCGAAGAGGCGTCCACGAAGATAGGAGGAGCCTTTGAGTCCGTGCAAGTAACGGAAGAGGTGACACCGGAAGGCGGCAGCCAGATTCTCTTGGATTGCTGTGTCGTCACGTGGGACGCCATATTTCTCTTTAAGCATGGTGAGAAACTGGAGGTTGAGGTCCAGATGCTCATTAAGGACACGCTGAATATCGTCCAGTTCGCGTTGCGGACGAAGTCCGGTCGGCTTGAAGGGTGGGGGTTCAACGCCCGCGTGAAGGGTTGCGCGAATATCATCGAAAATCCAAGGGTTGCCAATTGCTGCTCGCGCGATCATGAGCGCGTCCACGTGGGTCTCGTGGAGCATGGTCCAGGCGCAGTGTTTCGAGCAAATACCGCCGTTGCCGATAATAGGGATCTTTGCGCGCGCTTTCACGGCGGCGAGAAGCGGAAGATCCACAGGCCCTCCATGGCCTTGCGAGGTGAAGCGTCCATGTACCGCGAGGGCACCTGCACCTGCGGACTCAGCAGCGGCGAGGATGTCGAAGACGGCAATCTTGTCGGGGGCAGGTCCGAGCCGCGTCTTGAGCGTGATCGGCAGTTGCTTGACGGCGCCTTTCATGGCCTTGAGGATGTCATGAATAAGCTGTGGGTTCTTGATGAGCGCGGCGCCAGCGCCACACGCGGTGATTTTGTGCACAGGACACCCAGCGTTCAGGTCAATCGCGACAAAGCGTCCGGTTGCCTCGACTTTTGCAGCAGCTTCGGCTAGGCTGTCGGGATTGGATCCATAGAGATGGGCAACCACGGGTCCTTCGTCCTTGATGGTCTCCAGCAGGTACCATGTCTTCTCTGAGGCGTTGAGCAAACCACGGTCACAGGTCATCTCGGTATAAGTCAGCGCAGCCCCATGTTGATGGGAGATGCGGCGCATGGGCGCATTCGTGTAACCTGCCATTGGCGCAAGGAAGACGAGGGGCAGACCTTCATCCGGCAGATTAAAAAGAGTATGGAGTCGCGTGGGCATGGCGTGCATTAT
>CAIZQW010000456.1 GCA_903935195.1 uncultured bacterium | reverse complement strand
CAGCTTGCCCGCACGCGCAAGCGCGACCTGCTCCTTGGCGAATGCGGCTAACTCGGAAAACGCATAGGCTTGCGCCTTGTGAATCACCGGCACGACAAGCCCATTGTCCAGTCCGACTGCCACACCCAGATTCACATCGGGCCAGCAATGGATGACATCGTTCTCCAGTGTGGCATTGACCATGGAACTCTCGCTGAGGGCCTTGACCACCGCAGCCATGATGAAATCATTGACGGTATAGGCCTGACCTTCCGCCTTGAGCTTTACGCGCAGTGCCAGCAGTGCCGTGACATCGGCTGAAAGGGTCAGCGTCACCTCGGGAATCTCGCGCTTGCTCTGGGTCATACGCTGAGCAATCACCTTGCGCATGCCGACCAGCGGGATCTTTGTGGGCGGAAGCGGCAACGCCTCAATATCGGCCAGCATGATCTTGCCCCCTGCCCCGGTCCCCTTGACGGTTTGCAAATCTACGCCACGTGCAGCCGCGATCTTGCGGGCAAGTGGGCTCACCTTGATCTTCGCCTTGGCCTCGACATCGCGCCGCTTGACAACCCCGGATGCACTTGTGGGCTTGATTGTTGCCAGATCGATCTTCGCCTCCTTGGCCAAGTACTTCGCCGCGGGAGTGGCTGCAATCTTACCCGTGACATTATTGCTGATGGTCTTCGCAGGTGCAACTTCGCTGACCTTAGTGGCATCCTTGACGGGAGCCGCTGGCTTTAGAGCAGCAGCTTTCTTCTCCACAGCCGGGACCGCCTCGCCTGCCGCGCCAAGCCAGGCAATCGTCTGAATCACGGGCACCACAGCGCCAGCGTCAGCCAAGACCGCCAAGAGCACGCCAGCGACCTCAGCCTCGACTTCCATTGAAACCTTGTCGGTCTCAATCTCCAGAAGGGGCTCGCCCTTTTTGACAGGGTCACCCACCTTCTTTAGCCAGCGGGTGATCGTACCGGTCTCCATGGCCATGCCAGCCTTGGGCATTATCACTGCGGTCGCCATAAAATTACTCCATCACTTTTTTGATGCCGTCCAAGATGACCGGCGTCGTGGGGACGATGCTCGCCTCCAGCTTCGGATTGTAAGGGATCGGCACATCCGCGCCACAGATTCTGAGAATGGGCGCATCCATGTAGTTGAAAGCCTCGGACTCCGTGATCACCGCTGCCAATTCACCGCCAAAGCCGCCCGTCTTGCACGCCTCATGCACGATCATGACCCGTCCGGTCTTCATGGCGGAAGCGATCACCGCATGCTTGTCCAAGGGAACCAAGGTGCGAAGGTCTATCACTTCCACATCAATTCCGGCCTCCTTGGCCTGCTCCGCAGCCTCCAGGCAGCGCGCGACCATGCGTCCATACGTCACGATCGTCACATCCTTGCCTTCGCGCCGGATCGCAGCCTCGCCGAGCGGGACAATATAATCACCCTCAGGTACATCGCCCTTGGTCCGATACAATAATTTCTGTTCCAGCACGACAACTGCGTTGTTGTCACGAATCGCGGCCTTAATCAGGCCCTTGGCGTCATACGGTGTCGAGGGGACCACCACTTTCAAACCAGGCATGTTACAAATCCAGGCTTCAGGACTTTGCGAGTGCTGGCCTGCCGCCCCTGTGCCGGAACCAGCTGGTGCGCGGACCACAATCGGCATGGTCGTCTGTCCGCCAAACATGTAACGCGTCTTGGCCGCCTGATTGCAAAGCCCGTCAAAACAGCAGGAGATGAAATCCGAGAACATGATCTCGATAATCGGGCGCATCCCAGTCATGGCCGCGCCCACGGCCGCGCCCATGATGGCCGCCTCAGAAATCGGCGTATCGCGGACACGCTCTTTCCCGAATTCATTCAACATGCCGGCCGAGACACCGAAGGCGCCGCCATACGCGCCCACGTCCTCGCCCATAAAAAAGACCTTGGGATCGCGACGCATCTCTTCGCTCATCGCTTCGCAAATCGCCTGTGCATACGTTATTTCTCTCATGATTCAAAATTCCTTTCGCACGGGCAGGCAATTGCCTGCCCCAGCGTCAATCCGCATAAACATCTGTCAGCGCACTTTCGAGCTCCGGCTCGGGGCTGGCCTCCGCAAAGGCCAGTGCATCTTCAATCGATTTTTTGGCCTGCTCTTCTACGGCGACCAGCTCAGCCTCTTTCACCAGCTTCTCCTTCAGCAGCCATGTGCGCATGATCTTAATCGGACAGCGCTCCTTCCAGGACTCAATCACCGTCTTGTCGCGGTACTTGTTGCCGTCGCTCTTGGAGTGGCCCATGATGCGATAGGTGTTGGCCACGAGGAATCCCGGACCATTCTTCTCCACATGCGCACGTCCCTCCACCGCAGCCCGCCAAACCGCCATGACATCGTTCCCGTCAACCGACCAGCCCT
>CAIZQW010000455.1 GCA_903935195.1 uncultured bacterium | reverse complement strand
GCCTCTGCTTCGAGGAGTGCCGTTGTCCGCGTCAGGTTCTCCGCGAGGAAGAGCGGCCACGGTTTCGGAAAAGCACCAGGAACAAGGCCCTCGCGAATAAAGATGGCGCGTGCCTCTTCCCGATTGATCCGGCTGTAGTCGCGTGTTCGGGACTCCACGAGGACAAGACCGAAGAGGGTGACGCGTTCCCTCACACGGGTGTAGCCGTGCACAGGATCCCACTGCGCGGAGTGGTAGCTGTATTTGCAATGGCGCTTGGCGATCGGTTCGATCCAGGCAACATCAATGCAGGCTGCAGTCCGCGCATAGAGACGCGCGGTCTCCACCAGTTCCCCCGCCATGATCCAATCGCGGCTGGGCGCTGCTAGGGCTTTGTGACGAGGCCCCGTTTCATTTTTAGCAGGCTTGGACTCCTTGAGCTTCATCAGTCCGGAACCCGGGAAGAGCGCAAAGCGGATTCCGCGTGCGCCACGGTAGTCGTTGGAGTCAGGGTCGCGCTGGCCGATGGTGCCGAGGAGTCCTGCGAGGAGTGCGCGGTGGAGGCCCATATCACCCCCTGCGGATTCGCCGACAGCCAGCTGGCTGGCCGTACAGAGTCCTTCGAGTTGCTCCCGAAGATCGATCCAGTCACGCATCTTGGGATAGGAGAGAAAGTTTTCCTTACAGAGTTTGCGCGTAAAGGTCTGCGATTTGCCCTTGGTCTGGTCATGAAACCAGCGCCAGAGACGGATGATCGCGGCGAAGTCGGAGTTGGGGGTCAGGTAACGCGCATGGCATTTGTCAGCTTCAGCCTGTTTCTCAAGGGGACGTCTACGCGGATCATCGCACTCCAGTGACGCCACAACAATCAGGGCCTCTTGCAGGTTCTTCTCCTGATGGGCTGCAAAGAGAATGCGCGCCAGGTTAGGGGCAATCGGCATTCGCGCGAGTTCGCGTCCCAGCCGTGTCAAGGTCCAGGGCGTCACCTCGTCATCGGTACGCTGGTCATCGGGCTGTATGGCATCGAGCAGTTCCAGTTCACGGTAGCCATCGCGGATCATCGAAGCGCCGGGAGGTTCAATGAAGGGGAAGGTTTCGACATCGCCGAGCCGTAGATCCATCATCGTCAAAATCACTCGCGCCAGGCTGGAACGGAGGATTTCAGGCGGCGTGTAGTCGTCGCGCTTTTTAAAATCGTCCTCGCCATAAAGCCGAATACAGATGCCCGGCGCGAGGCGTCCGCAGCGGCCCTTGCGCTGATTGGCGCTGGCCTGCGAGATCGATTCGATCTGGAGGCGCTGAACCTGCGTGCGCGGATTGTACCGGCTGATCCGGGCAAGACCGGAATCAATCACGTAACGGATGCCGGGAAGTGTGACCGAGGTTTCCGCCACATTGGTGGAGAGGATGATTCGGCGGTTGGAGGAGAGTTTGAAGGCGCGTTGCTGTTCGCCTGCGGGGAGGGAGGCGAGCAGGGGGATGATCTCGGTGTTGGGGAGACGGCGTCCGTTGAGGACTTCGGTGGCATCACGGATGTCGCGTTCGCCGGGTAAAAAGACAAGGATGTCGCCAGGGCCCTCGGCAATCAGTTCATCAACCGCGTTCGCGATCTGGCGCGAGAGGTCTGCGTCATCAGCGTCTTCCGTGGCACGCCACCGCGTTTCAATCGGGTAGAGGCGCCCCGGCACCGTGACAATCGGAGCGTTAGCAAAGAAGGCGGAAAAGCGCTTCACATCTAAGGTGGCGGAACTGATGATAATCTTCAGCTCTGGACGCTTGGGAAGGGTACGTTTCAAGATGCCGAGGAGAAAATCAATGTTGAGCGAACGCTCATGAGCTTCGTCAATGATCAGCGTGTCATATTTTTTAAAGAGGCGATCATGGCGTGTCTCAGCGAGGAGGATACCGTCTGTCATGAACTTGACCACGGTATCTTTGGAGAGCTTGGATTCGAAACGGTGCTGGTATCCCACACGTCCGCCCGGCTCTTCGCCGAACTCTTCTGCCACGCGTCTCGCCATGGCAAGTGTCGCCAGTCGGCGGGGCTGTGTACAGCCGATCATGCCGCGCACGCCACGTCCGGCCTTGAGTGCAATCTTCGGAAGTTGCGTAGTCTTGCCTGATCCCGTGTCCCCGCAAACAATCACCACCTGATTGTGGCGCAGGGTCTGGATGATCTCCTCGCAGTAGGCGCTGATCGGTAGTTCCGGCGGGAACGTCAGGGGTCTATCGTGTGTTGCAGGGTTCATGGCAGTCGGCAGTAGCAGTTGGCAGTCGGAGTTAGCAATCACCGGTGGGTCGGCTCGCCAAAGTCTCGCCCTCCAGACACATTGTTCCACTATTCCATTATTCCAACATTCCAAGACTCTACTTACTCGGCTTCGCCAGTGCTTCCGTGATCTTCTGAGCGACCTCCTTGGCGAGGGCTGTTGATCCTGCATCGGTGAAGTGGACGTTTTTAGGTTGCTGGATCTTTTCAAGCTGGGGGAGGCAGAAGGTGTAGAGATCGTTGACCGCAATCTTGTTTTCGGTCATGATCTTGAGGGCTGCTGCATTGTATTTGCCCGGGGACTCGGGTTCGCGGAGCGGATTGTTACAGCCGGGAACGACGGGCGTGGTGGTGGCATAGATGAGTGTGGCGCCAGTGGCTTTCAGCTTTTTGACAATCTCTTCCATGTTCTTGGTGTAGACGTCAAGAGGCGCCTGCACAGGGTCTTCCGCGTTAGCAGAGGGCTTTGAGGGATCATCCTTGGAGACATGCTTCAGGTCATGTAAGCCAAAGTTGAAATGGATGACATCCCACTTACGGCCCTCGAGCCAGCGGTCAATATTTTGAACGCCGTGGAGGGTTCCTGAACAGTTCTCAGGCTCCATCATCAAATTCTTCGCCTGCTTCAACGGGCGATAGAGATTAGCTTTACCGTCCAGTAATTTACGGACGTCCAGATAGTAGCCGATCGAGATCGAATCACCGAGGATCAGGACATTCGGCAATGCCGGATTGGCGGTCGTCTCCCATTGAACTTTTGCCTTTTTCGTCTCCGCCTTTGATCCTGATTCGGGCTTTGAGGCAGTTTTGGGTTTGTCAGTGGCTGCGTAACTGAATGTCGTGGCAAAAACGCCGCAACAGATGATACTCATGAATGTCGTCCGCGTGATCATTTCAATCCTCCTAGCTTCATGATGTGTTAATGAAGACTAATTTTTCAGAAGGATAGCATATTAAGACGGAGAGGGGAATAATGGAATGGTGGAATAATGGAAAAGGGGAAAGCCGCTAGGGGGTGACAAGGCCTGGGAACGCGGACACTCCTGTCCGCCAGAGCAAGTCGTTAGCCCACGGATACAGTATCACGAATAGAGGCTGTTGCTAGGTCCAGGGTTTTACATTGCGTATGTAGATAAGATAGGTTGGCGGACAGGAGTGTCCGCGGTCCCAGGCAATAAAAAAGCGACGGGATTGCTCCCGTCGCCGCAACTCTAAACAGTCCGTAATTATAATGTGCTTTATCTGCCTAGAGAAGTTGTTTGACTGCCGCGACAATGTCGCGGTCATGAGGCAGGAAGGCATCTTCAAGCGAGTAGGCTTGTGGTGCGATTCCGTCCTTGGCCCCGACGCGCAGGACAGGGGCGTCCAGCGAGTCAAAGGCTTCCGCCATGATGCGAGAGGCGATCTCGCCCGTAAAGCTGCCGATACCGACGCAGTGACTCGTCACGACGCAGCGTCCCGTCTTGCGGACAGAGGCCAAAATGGTCTCCATGTCCAACGGAACGAGCGAGCGGATGTCCACGACCTCGGCCGAGACGCCTTCCTTTGCGAGCATATCTGCCGCACGGAGTGCGTCGAAAAGCATGGGCCCCCAGGTCACGATGGAGACTTGCGACCCTTCGCGCTTGATGTCCGCCTTGCCCAGCGGAACCAGATGTTCGCCTTCAGGGACGACGCCCTTCATGTTGTACATGATCTGGGACTCCACGAACATGATCGGGTTGTTGTCACGGATGGCGCTCTTCAACATGCCCTTAGCATCTGCGGGGGTAGCAGGATAGACGACATAGAGACCGGGAATGTGGGCGAACATGGATTCGAGGGTCTGCGAGTGCTGACCGCCATAACCCTTGCCGCCGCCGACTGAGGCGCGATAGACAAGCGGCACCTCAATGCTGGCGCCTGACATGTAATGCCATTTCGCAGCCTGGTTGGAGATCTGGTCTGAGGCCATGAGACCGAAGTCCATGTACATCAGTTCCACCACCGGGCGAAGCCCAGTCATGGACGCCCCGACGGCTGTTCCGCAAATGCAGGCTTCAGAGATCGGCGAGTTAAAGACGCGGTCGCGTCCAAAGGCTGAAGTCAGTCCCTTGGTCACCTTGAAGGCGCCGCCGTACTCAGCGATGTCCTCACCCCACTGGACGACGCGGCTGTCACGCAGCATCTCTTCGATGAGCGCCTCTTTGATCGCGTCCTTGTAGGTGAGCTGACCATCCTCGGTCCGCTTGATGACCGGTATTTCACCAACGACCTTGGGTGTTGCAAAGGCTTCTGGAACCGTGTCGACGCGGGTGTCGGTGTACATGTACTTGATGACATCCGCTGGATCAGGATCCTTCGACCATGCAGCCTTGGCCGCCATCCGTGCATTACGGTCAGCAACCTTGGCCTTGAGGTCGGCCAGTTTTTTGGCTGTGATGCAACCGCAGTCGAGCAGTTGCTTTTCAAAGTTGGCAATCGGGTCAACAGCCTTCCATTCAGCCTCTTCGTCCTTGGTCCGGTACTCATTGCGCGGATCGCCCAGCGAGTGGCCATAGTTACGATAGGTGTCAAATTCGAGAAGGACAGGTCCTTCGCCTTTGCGACAAATCTCAACAGCCCGGCGCATGGCGCTCATGCAGGCCATGATGTCCATTCCGTTAACCACCTCGGCGTGCATGTTAGTGTCTGAGAAACCAGCTGCGCGACGTGCGACGCAGGAGACGCCCGCGACTTCACCGTCAATACGGCCCGTGAAACCATAGTGGTTGTTGATGACCGCATAGACGATCGGCAACCCAAACGGATTGTGGGTGTATGTCGGATCCGTGAACTGTCCCATGGCGGCCCAGTTGAGGGCTTCCAGCACGACGCCGTTTGCATAGGCGCCATCACCCGCGAAACAGCAGGTGACCTTGCCTGTTTTGAAGTAACGGGAACTCATGGCCGAACCAGTTGCAATCGGTACGCCACCGCCGACGATGGCGTTTGCCCCGAGGTGTCCGGCCTTAAAGTCCGCAATGTGCATCCCGCCGCCACGTCCCTTGCAGTAGCCATCTTCTTTTCCGAAGAGCTCCGCAATGGCCCGATAGACGTGGCCTTCAAGCGCCTCTTCCATCAACTCTTTTTTCTTGCTGGCCTTGGTTTCAGGGATACGGGCTTTCAGCTCCACTTCGCTCATGCCGCGGATTGCGACGCAGCCTTTGGCTAGGGAGTCGCCGTGACCGCGATGGGTGGAGGTGATAAAATCATCATAATTCATCGCCGCGCAACAGCCGACAGCCGTAGCTTCCTGGCCGATCGAGACGTGGGTGGGTCCGCGATACTCATATCCCTTGCAGGACTCATAAGCACCTGTACGCAACTTCACGATCATCTCTTCGAATTCGCGGATGGTCAGCATGTCTTCCAGGACATCAATGGCCTTGGACGCGGAGATCGTACCCGCTTTGAGTTCTTCTTTCAGAGAGCCCTTGTACTGATAGGCAGGGATCTTGCCAAGATTATAGGTCTTGGCCTTGAAATCCGGCTTCAAGGTACTCAGGTAGTTGTTTCGTGTTGGCATTGTC
>CAIZQW010000454.1 GCA_903935195.1 uncultured bacterium | reverse complement strand
GCCGCTCTTCAACCCCAATGCCTTGGCCACCTGTTCATCCTTCGACCGGTCAGCAATGGTAATTTGGCTCGGCAGGTAGTCAACCTCCTTGCCCTTAATAATATTCAGCACTCTCTCTTCGCGTGTCATATGAACTCTCCTAATCTACAACTTGATTTGATTTAACCACAAAGAACACAAAGAGCGCAAAGATCAAATTCTAAATGCTTTATTCATCTAAGCTTATCTCTTTGTGTTCTATGCGTTCTTTGCGGTAAAAAATACTCCTCTGTGCTCTCTGTGCCTCTGTGAGATAAAAGCTCCTCCCGCGTTTATTCCCGTTACCCCGAGCGGTAAGTCTAACCTTCGTAACCCAGTTTACGGCTAATCCTATTCGCGGTGCGCTTCACCAGTAATCCATTCTTATCAAAATCCTTTTGCGGCAACTGATCTGTAAATCCTGACATATTGATCGTACCGATCGCCTCACCTTTGCGATTAAAGATCGGCGCAGCACTACAATGGATGCCCACGGTCGCCTCTTGGCGATCCAGCGCATATCCCTTCTCGCGTACATTGGACAAATCATTTAAGAAAGCCTTTGCGGTGACGAGCGTATACTCGGTAAACTTCTTGAAGGTCATCTTCTTCACAATGGCTTGAAGCCTAGCGGACGGTAGAAAGGCTAGTATACTCTTCCACCCTGCACCCGTATGGAAATCGCTTGTCCGAAACCCCTTCTCGACCACAAAGCGCAAATGATGACGGCTTTCAACAACTTCCAGAACAACCCCCTCCTCATCATTGTAGAGGCATCCCAACATATTCGTCACGCCGGTCTCATCGCGCAGTGCCACCATCTCAGGATAGGCAAGCGCGGCAAGGCTGTATTCATCGGAACCCTGGCAGCCCAAGTCAAGTAGCTTCCGTGAGAGACGGTAGACGCCCGTTTCCTCATTGCGCAACAGGAAGCCACCGTGCGTCAGCGTCATACAGATACGATAAATCATGGTCGGCGAACAGGCCGTCAGCGATGCCAGCTCATTGCGGTTCAGTCCGGCAGCGTGCTTCGCCAGCACCTCTAGCACCAGCAACGCACGATCCAAATTCGGCACGTGATACTTCTTCAAATCCTGCATACGATTCCCTTTGAAATTTAACCTGTGAACTATAATACATATTTTAATGTACAAGTGCAATAGCAAAAAAAAGGGATAATCGAAAAAGGAATAATGGAATGATGGATTGGTGGAATATTGGAAGAAGATCCTTGCGGGAAGGCGGTCGGATCGACCGCTGGTCGACGATCCGACTTCGATAAGTCTACGCCGCGCCAGGGTGAACCCCTGGGACCAAACGAAGGAATAACTTTTTCCCGCAGAGGCGCAAGGGAGCAGAGGCTGAAATTGATTTGGCGTGCGGCGGCAAACGGTATTCCGAGCGACGCCGCTTTTGCGAAGTCAAAAAAAACGGTGCCGTTTCGGCCTCTGCCGGATTGTCACCGCACTCCAGAAACAATTCCTTTTTGTGTTTTTTGTGGATTTTGTGGTTCCAACCTTTTGAAGTTAGGGACAAGGGTCCGCTTGACCTCAGAGGGAATATTGATTAAACTGTCAAAATATAAATTGCGATCAAGGGGGAACGATGACACATAAATGGATTGTATTCGGGGCATCGCTCGTTTGGGCGACAGGGACTTCTTTTGCGCTTGAGCTGGTCGAATCGGACTGGCTCTTCCAATGCAATAACGCGGTCTCCGTGGAGACGGTGACGAATGAGATCGGTTACACGCGTGAAATGATTCAGCGTGTCCCTACCGTTGCTGACTGGGTGAAGGAACTTCAACAGCTCAAGACACTCGAGCAGGTCGCCACGTCGTCGACTAACGAAACGGCACTGGGTGAGGCGTATCTCGAGGTGCGCCGTCTGAAGCGACGTGTGATGTTCAAGAATCCCGTGCTTAATTTCGAACGCGTTCTGCTCATCGACAACCCCTATCCGCACGGTAAACAGGGCGATGCGACAGACGAATGGGGACACGAGGCGCGTCATCGCAACGGCTTTATGGCTGAGGAAGGTGGCAAGCTGATCACGGTGAAGATGGATTCGGAAAAGGCGTTCACAGCGGGCGACACCGGAGTAACGGATATTCTTCCTGAGCAAAAGGGCAGTTACTGGCGGCCCGATCTGGCGTATGACGGGAAAAAGATTGTCATGAGTTATCGTCCGGTCGGTGAGAAGTCCTTTCACCTCTATGAATGCAATGCCGACGGGAGCAACTTTACACAACTGACCCGAGGCGACTATGATGATCTCGATCCGATCTATCTACCAAATGGCAAACTGGTCTTCTGTTCGAGCCGTCAGCACAGCTATGTGCGCTGCATGCCGATGACCCACTCCTTCGCGATGGCGCGTTGCGATGGCGATGGTAAGAATATTTACATCCTCTCCGCAAACGGTGAACCAGAATATCAGCCCTCTGTCTTGAATGACGGACGTGTTGTCTTCACACGGTGGGAGTATACAGATAAGGCGTTGTGGCGTGTCCAAAGCCTCTGGTACATGGACCCAGACGGATGCGGCGTGCAGGCCTTATGGGGCAATCAGAGTGTCTGGCCGGACGTCTTGACCGAAGCCCGCGCCATCCCTGGAAGCAAGAAATTGATGTTTACGGGACTGGGGCATCATGCTTGGTTTGACGGGTCAATCGGCATGATTGATCCAGAGAAGGGCTTAAACTATCCGGATGGGCTTTACCGCATCACGCGGGATGCCCAATGGCCCGAAGTAGGGAATGGACCTGCTGATCCGCCGCCACATGTCGCCTATCACGCCGCCGGGAAATTCTATGCATACAAGACGCCCTACCCTTTGTCTGAAGAGCTCTTTCTCGTCTCTGCGCGCGAAGGCGGTCGCCTCTACAGCGGAGCGAAAGGCCGCGAAAACACCTTTCGTCTCTATCTCATGGACGTGTATGGCAACAAAGAATTAATCTACAAAGGCGCGTACAATGCCTATCATGCCATCCCCGTCAAGACACGGCCCCTTCCAGCGGTGATGTCCGACAAAGTGAAGTGGCCCGTGATTACCGAAGGAACAGGTGTCCCGCAGGAACCGCTGGCCCCCGTCCACTTTTACAGCAATGACGTCTTTGAAAATGCGCCACCCATCTTGCGAGAGAACGGTAAATTCCTACGCGTCGTCCAAATGGATCCCAAGACATATACGACGTGGAACAAGACGGTTCAACATGATGGACCCGCCGTCAGCGTATTTCAGGCAGATGGCGTGAAGCGCATTCTCGGCACCATCCCCATTGAACCCGATGGCAGCGTAAACTTTGAAATTCCACCCGGACAATCCATCTTCTTCCAGATGCTGGATGCGGAAGGCCGTGCAATTCATGTGATGCGCAGCTTTGCAAACGGTATGCCCGGCGAAACGCGTGGCTGCTTTGGTTGTCATGAAACCAGCATGAAGACGCGAACGTCCCAGGGTGCCGCCCTGACGCGCAAGGGTATTGCGCTCGGCAAGCCAGCCGTCAAGCTGACCCCTCCGCCGTGGGGTGCAGGTGAAAGTATCGGGTACAAACGTTTTGTCCAGCCAGTCCTTGATAAACATTGCTCAACGTGTCATGCCAAGGAAGATTCAAAGGCGCTGAAGGCTTTTAACACCACCTATCGTCCCTCCAAGCATACCTTTAGCAAAAACGTCTGTGACCGTCCCGGTGATGTCAGTCCCTTTGCCGAGCCTTACTATACACTCGTGGACGGCTCGTGCGGCTGGGGCAAGTCAAAAGACAAGAATGAAAAGGGAGTTCCGAAAAACTTGGCTGGACTCTTTATCGTAGAGGGATACTCCACGACAGACCCGAAGAACCTTGAAACCCTTCCGCCCTATTCAGCCTTCTCGCCGGTGAGCAAGCTCGTCCATCTCGCCTGTAGCGGGGAACACAACAAGGTCAAGGTAACAGGAGTCGAACGCGAGCGGTTGATTGCTTGGGTCGATTGCAACGGCCCCTTCCTAGGTGATGAAGAGATTCGCCAGATGTATGACCCACAGTCACCACAGATTGAAACGGGCATCATGCCCGTGCGTCCGCGCATTGGGACTGCGCCGCGCATCAACCGCTTTAACTTGCGTCAAGATGGCGACAGCACCGCCCTATGCGGACCACTTAAACTGATGCCCAAGCAGTAATCATGTGTAAACAGACACGGGTATCCAGCAAAAAAATGGTTGGGTAAAATCATAAGCTTGACCGCAAGGGCTTAACTTAGGTACACTAGGCGGTTCAATTTAATGAATAAAACGGTTTGTGAAGCCCGAGGAGAAAAAATGAGCGATTCTAATGACAAGCAGGTTCAGCGTGGAGTGATTGTAGAACTCGATTTTGCGGTGCTGCCTGGCCATAAACTCTTGTTAGCGATCAGCAAAGAGCTTTTTGCCAAGGCGGGACTAACAGTGGACGCAACCCTCATGGCACGTTATATGGGAGGCAAGTCCTTCAGTAGCGGCCTGAACGCCCTGACCACCAAGCAGGCGAAGACAATTGATGCTCCAGCGCTGATCGCAGAGACAAATATCGCTTTTTCGGCAGCTTTGACGCAATCCCTCAAGGATATCCCCTCTGATTTCGTCCCCTTCATTGAGGCCCTCCTTGCAAAGGGTGTGAAAGTGATCATCATTTCGCGTGCAGATGTCGAGGCAGTGAAGACCCTCTTCCCCAACCCCTCGGAACATCTCGTCTTTCAGACCGACACCTCCAGTGGTTTTGGCTTCTTAGGGTGGGACGTCTGGCGTCGTGCAGCGCGTAAGAACAATCTCCGCGAACGCTTGTGCGTCGCTGTGGTTGGCAGTGGCTTCTCTGTGAAGGGCGCACTCACCTCCAGCATGGGATCGGTCTTCAAAGAGAACCCCTTGACCGCCCATCAGGACTTCAGCGGTGGCGATCTCAGCATCCAAGCTTTCGACAAAGCACTTGTCAAAGACATTGTCGCCATGCTGCGTGTCTAAGCTCTTAACGTGTCCCTGCCTTTCAGGAGATGCAGTGCCAACTTGACCCCGTTTCATTGAAGCGGGGTTTATTATTATTAAAACCCATGAGCGAACCAGTGACTGGCATTCAGAAATTATTAGCGGTAATGAAGCAGTTGCGGGCACCCGGGGGATGTCCCTGGGACCGCGAACAGACGCTCCATTCCCTTAAACCCTGCCTGCTCGAGGAAACTTACGAACTGCTGGATGCGATCGATAAAAACGACGTAGCTTTGCATCGTGAAGAGTTGGGTGATGTCCTCTTACAGGTCGTCTTCCAATGCGCTATCCGTGAGGAAGAGGAACTCTTCGCTTTTGATGATGTCGCAACAACGCTCGCTGACAAACTGATCCGGCGCCACCCCCATGTCTTTGGCGAGAATACTGTTTCCTCATCGCAGGAGGTCCTCAAGAACTGGGAGGCCATCAAGCAGACGGAAAAGGCAGACAAACCCAAACACTCCGCACTCGATGGCGTTCCCCACGCACTGCCCGCTTTATTGAAGGCGCAACGGGTTCAGGCCAAGGCCTCCCGCGTCGGGTTCGATTGGCAAGACGCCTCTGGCGCGATTGAGAAGATCGAAGAGGAGCTCAAGGAGCTTCATATAGCAGTCGAAGAGGGAAAACAGACGGAGATTGAAGAGGAGACTGGCGATCTGCTCTTCTCTGTGGTAAACTATTGTCGCTTTATCCATGTTGACGCAGAGAGTGCACTCTCCGCCTCCACACAGAAGTTTGCCCGGCGTTTTCGTGAAGTCGAGCGCCTTGCGAAGGAACGGAACATTGAGATGAAGGCGTGTACGCTGGCCGAACTCGATGCGTTATGGGATGAAGTGAAACGTCAATCGTCAACCACCCCTATCCTTTAATTGCCCATGTGGAAACTGATCAAATGTATCGGAATGCTCATCAAAGCGCTCTTCTGGATCGTTATTCTGCTTTTGGTGGCTGCTGGAGTATGCCTCTACATCCTCGAACAGGGTGTGCCGGACACCTATGTCCAGCGCTTGGCTCAAAAGCTCTCCACCGATGATCTCGTCTGCCGAATTGAACGCCTGACCTTCTCCCTGCGGGATGGCTTGACCGTACACCATGTCAAGTTCTTCAAGAAGCGGACCATCACGGAACCCCTCTTCGCCTTTGACGAACTCCAAGCTGAATTTACGGTCTTCTCGCGGGCACCACTCGACCAGCGCCTCAAGCGATTGAGGCTGCGTGACTTCGACTTCCCCGTGCTCCCTAAAAGGACGAAACCGCCAGGTTCAAAACCGGAGCCATTCCCAGATATCACCCTTCCCACCCTTCCCCCTTTTGAGCTTGTTCTCGAGAACCCCAATATCCTAGGCATCCGTGTGCAAAAGCTGACCACGACGATCTGCGTGGATAAACAGCAGATTGCCGTCAAAGAGCTCAAGGGGATCTGGCCGGACAAGCCCACGGAACTGACTCTTGCAGGGGGTGCTACCATCGACCTGCGCGAAAAGCGCCTGGTCGGCAATGTTTCCGGACACGTCTACCCCACGCACATTACACCCTTGCTCTCACAATTACGAGGCGCCCGCGGCGCCGTACAACAGATCGAGTGCTTTCAAGCGTTTGCCCGTCCGCTTCGGGCGACCTATACCGTGGATCTTGACCTGGATGTTCTGGATTATGTCATGTTTCTTGACATTGATGGCGGCGCCTGCACTTATCGCGGCGTACCGGTCCAGTTTGTCAAAAGCACAATCAACATCACAGACACCAATAATCTGGTGATTGTTGATATTCACGTTAATGATGGCGCAACCCATACAGGGACGCTCAAAGGAAGGCTCGTCTATACGGACGACACAGACGCCTTGGAAATCGATGCCGAGACAACTGTGAACAAGGATGAGTTACTCTCCATCATCAATGTATTGAACCGGGGCGAACTGAATGCCATCCGGTGTGATAGTGGACTGCGCGTCTCCGCAAAAGGCGTGATCACCGTCAACTCGAAAAACCCCCTGACAACGAACGACCTCCATGTCGCGCTCTCGTTCGACAAGGGAAGCATTTTACGAATCCCCTTGACCAAGACGTCAACCGATCTTCACCTCAAACATTATTCAGCTCACTGTAACAATATTAAAGCTGAAATTGCAAATGGTGGCAGTGCCTCAGGCACCTTTACGGCCGAATTTCCAGACTATGTCGCATCAAATACAACATTTGTCACGAAGCTCCAGGCGGATAAAGCTGACTTTGCCAACATCTTGTGCATCGCGAATCCTACAAACACCTATCCGGGAAAACTATCAGGGTCTATCCATCTTTACGGGCCACTCTCAGGTGACATCCTCTCGGCACTTCATGGAGTGGGATACTTCCAGATGACCGATGGCATCTTTGCGCGCATCCCCCTCTTCAGTGGCCTCACGGAATGGCTTGCAAACAATATTCCAGGGGTCGGGACGCTGGTCAACCAGTCCTCGGGCAACCTCACCTTCACGATGACCAATGGAGTCGCCACGACAGAGGATATGGTTGTAGAAGGAAACATTTTCAGCGTTTCTGGAAAGGGGAGCTTAACGCTTCCGACCGACAAACTGGACATGTCCATCAAAGTGAATATTTTCAAAGAACGCACCTTCGCTGGAACCCTTTCCCGCATCGTCGCCTTCCCCTTCACGCGCATGCTCCTGGACTTCCATTTGGGTGGCTCAACGAAAGAACCTAAATGGTCCTATATCACCATCCTTGAAAAAATCACCGAATCCCTCACACCTGAAGAGGCTACGCCTGAAAAAAAATAGAGCATGAATTTTATTTTACATACCTATGGTTGCCAGATGAATGTCCGCGACTCCGAAGCCACGGAGGCTACACTCAAAGCTGCCGGACATACCCTTGCCGCGAATGAAAACGAGGCTGATCTGATCATTGTGAACAGTTGCAGTGTTCGTGGCAAAGCCGAAGACAAAGCCATCGGCAAACTGGGACTCCTCTGCGCAACGAAACGCGACCGCCCCAATCGGATCATTGGTCTTATGGGCTGCATGGCACAGCGCTTGGGGTCTGATATTTTCAAGAAGATTCCTCGCCTGGACTTTTCCGTCGGCACACGGCGTTGCGGAGCCATCCCCTTTATGGTTGCCCGTGTTATGGCAGGCGAGACAAACATCACCGAAATTTCCTCTCCCGACGAAATCCCAGATGTGCCAGATGCCCACTCCGAACATGGGTTCTCCGCTTTTGTCACCATTCTCCTGGGATGCAACCGCCGGTGCGCCTACTGTATTGTCCCAGATGTACGCGGACCTGAGTTCAGCCGTCCTGCGCGCGAAGTTTTAGCAGAGGTCACAGCATTGGCCCATCAGGGCGTCAAGGAGGTGACACTCCTCGGACAAAGCGTGATGAACTACGGGCTAATGCAACAGGTCTGGACACCAAATGACCCTCAGAGCCCCCATGGGTTTAAAGAACCCTTTTCAAGACTTCTCGAAGCTGTATCCTCAATCCCTGGCATTCTGCGCGTACGGTTTACGTCTGGCCATCCCTCAGGGTGCACCGATGAGCTGGTGAAGGCTGTCAGCCTCTTGCCGAATGTCTGTCACCATTTGCATCTCCCCGTTCAATCCGGTTCAGACGCCATCTTGTCCGCGATGCGGCGTGGTTACACACGCGCAGCGTATCTAGATGCTATCCGGCGCTTACGAGCTGTCATGCCGGACTTCGCTTTGACAACAGATGTCATCGTGGGCTTCCCCGGAGAGACTGTTCAAGATTTTGAAGAGACGCGTAGCCTCATGAACGCGGCTGATTTTGACAACGCCTTCATCTTTAAATATTCACCGCGACCCGGAACCCCGGCAGCAGCCATGAAGGACGACGTTCCGGAGACGGAAAAGATGCGGCGCAACCAACTCTTGCTCGCGGACCAGGACACGCGAGGCGAAGCAGCTAACCAACGACTCATGGGATCTGTGCAGGAGGTCCTGGTCGAGGGGGCTAGTCTGCGTAATGCAGCGCGCTGGTCCGGCCGTTCCCCGGGGAACAAGATTGTCGTCTTCGATCCAGTGCCTGACTTGACCCCTGGAACACTTGCGAAGATCCGTATCAACCGAGTCGCTCCGCAAACACTTTATGGAGAGGTCGTACAAACGAACGGATGACACTCAACAGTACACACACCTGCACAATAGAGTCCGTCGCATACGGAGGGGATGGCGTCGCCCGCATTGATGGGTGCGTCGTCTTTGTTCCTAACGCACTTCCAGGCGAACAAGTCATCATTCGAATCACGCAGTGTAAAAAAACCTTTGCACGTGCCCATCTGCTTGGCATTTCGACACCCTCCCCCCACCGCATCGATCCCTGTTGCCGCATCTACGACATGGGCGTGCTGACCCGAGTACCCGGTTGTGTCTATGACCACGTCGCCTACCCCATGGAAGTGCTGATTAAGCAGCAACAGCTGAAAAGTTTCTTCCGTCATATTCCCCATGAGCATACGATTTTTCACCCCCCCGTCGCCTCGCCGAAATCCCTTCATTATCGAAACAAAATCACGCTTCATACAGAAATAACGCCGTGTGGCAGTATGAAGCTCGGATACCGTGAAGAGCCTTCGCATCGTGTGGTTGACATCCCGGCCTGTCCGCTGGCTCACCCTGCTATCAATGAGGCGTTGCATGCCATGCGTCTCTCAGGTGATTTGAAAAATCTCGTCAAGAATGGCGATGACCTCATCTTCCGTTACACGCTCCATGACGGGGTGATCTGGCGAAACAGCAAGGGCGCTACATCACCAGGCTGTCCTGCCTACTTGACTGTCCAAAGCCCCGTGGGAGAGCTAATCGTTCCGCACAGTGGTTTTTACCAGGTGAACCGTCGTATTGCGGAACTCCTCTTTGCATTTACGGCACAGATTTTTGAAGAGCGGCCTGACTGTGCGGAGATCCTCGACCTCTATTGCGGGGTCGGCGTCTTTGGATTGACCTGCATGAAACATGGTGGACGCTGCCTGACGGGAGTCGAATCAGGACGCGCCTCGATCGCCGCCGCCAAGGAGAACGCCTCAACCCATGGCATTCCCGCAAAGTTTCATGTGCATGCCCTCGGACTCGAACCGTTGCGCTTGCATGATTGGCTGATCAATCCCACCCAGACAACATTGATTATCGATCCCCCGCGTGAGGGGATTGATCGAAATGTTGCTGAAGCGATTGCCGAGAGCGCCATTCCGCGTATTTTCTATGTCTCCTGCGACCCGGCGACCTTGACGCGCGATTTGCAAATCATCTTGTCCAAGGGTTCACGTCGCATCAGTCAAGTCCGACTCTTCGACATGTTCCCGCGCACAGCACGTTTTGAAACGTTTGTTGAAATCATCTCATAAGGAATTGCTTGATGGTCTTCACCTGGCTTCATAAGAGCATCCGCTATTACGTCCGTCGTCATCTGATCCTGGCGTGTGCGGTAGCCTTGTCTGCCGCCATCTTCTGCGCAGCGCTCATGACAGGGCATTCCCTCCATGATGGACTGCGGAGAAACCTCTCCAAGCGGATTGGAACGCTTCAACACGCCCTCTACTTTCCTGAGCGTTCTGTCCGAGCCTCTCTTGCTGAGACGAACACCGCGGTCGAAGCCGCGCTGCTCATACAAGGGGAATTACTGGATAGCCAAGGCAATGTTTGCGCAACCAAGGTTCACATTATTGGCATCGCCCCAAAAAAAGGCTCCGCACCGCTAACCCATCCCATCCTCAACGAGCGGGCGCGGAACATGATTCAGGGGACGGAAGCTTCTCTTCGCTTCAAGAAATCCACAGGGCTCTCTGTCGAACTTCCCTTGGGTGACACGCAAAGCTCCCGCATCATCCGGCGAGCGATCCAATTTCCCGAAACATCCGCGGGACTCCCCGAAGGTTTGACCCGCCTGCCCCTTGATTTTGCACTTGAGCCAAATACCCTCCCGCCCGTCAATATCTTCGTGCCCTATGCCCTCCTAGAGGAGACACTTGGCCTTGCTGGCCAAGCCAACCTCTTTGTCTCCACAGGCGCCGCTTTCACGTTCCCTCTTTCCTGTGAGGACTTCGGTTTGACGCTCCAGCCATCCCCCTCGGGAACAACCCTGACCAGCAAGTACATTTACCTTCCACCCAAGGTGACGACACTCTTTTCCTCAAACGCCGCGCCGCAAACAGCCAGCTTCTATCTTGCGGATTCGTTCGAAGCGCAAGGTCGTGAGACGCCCTATGGATTTGTAGGTGCGGTCACCCCCTCCTTCTGCGTAACACCCCTTGACCTGCAATCCGATGAAATCGTGATCAACGCCTGGCTCGCCAACCAGCTCGCCCTGGAACCGCAACAAAAGATCACGCTGAAATGGCGTCGTTTCGAGACGAATGGAAAACTTGTCCCCGAGGAACGCACCTTCCGCATCCGTTCTATTATGCCCACCGAAGAGGCTGCAGCCTGTAAAGCGGTTATGCCGACCTTCCCCGGAATGAAGGATGTGGACTCCTGTGCCGCTTGGGATGTCGGAATGCCGATGGATAAAGCGAAGCTGAATGACAAGGAGAACGAAGCCTATTGGAAAGCCTGGAGAGAGACTCCTAAGCTCCTGATGAGCGCAAGCGCAGGAGAGGAGTGCTTTGGAGCCATCTTCGGCAAAGCCATGAGCCTCCGCCTCCAAGAGACGCCCGAACAGATCCGCCACCAGATTGAGACGAGCCTACGTGCCGAAGATGCAGGCGCCATAATGATGAACCTCGCACGCGATGGCGAACAGGCCGCACGAGGATCAACGGATTTCAACGGACTCTTTATCGGCATGCTCTTCATTCTAATCATCTCCTCCCTCTTGCTGGCATCCCTGACCTTTTCCCTGACCCTTGACTCGCGTAAACGGGAGCTCGCGCTTTTACTGGCTACCGGCTGGTCGCGTCAACGTTGTCTCCTGACCTTTTTCCTCGAATGGACGCCAACCCTTCTCCTCGCCAGTATTCTCGGCGTGGTTCTTGGATGCGGCGTGACACGTTTTCTGATCTGGAGCCTTTCACGTTTCTGGAGAACCGCTTTTGCCGAGGCTACCCTCACCTACTCTTTTTCAATGTCCGTTGCGCTGATCAGCATTCTGATTCCGACAGCCATCATGGGCCTCATCCTCTTTTTCCAACTACGAAACCGTACACGTCAAAGCCCCACCACCCTTTGGCAGACGGCGGATGAACGTATGACACCACTTTTGCATCCTTCAAGAATATCCCCGCCTCTCTTGAATATTTTTGGAACCCTCTTGGCGCTTCTCGCACTGCTCATCCTCTTTCTGACCGCCCGTGGCGAGCATGCCCATGGCGCGTTTTTCGGAGCGGGTTTCT
>CAIZQW010000453.1 GCA_903935195.1 uncultured bacterium | reverse complement strand
GTTCCGTGCGGAACAAGGCATAAAGAATATCCCCCTCTTGGAGCTTATTTCCGCCCAGCTCCCATTCACGTCCGGAGACGTCTTCGGCAAATGAAAAGTGGGTTCCTTTTTTCCAACCGTCCTTTTCCAAGTCAATTTCCGACGAGGAGGTCACCTCCGCCGCCTTAAAAGCAGGCGACTCACCCGCAGGCTCCATCCTGTAATGCCAACTGGAAACAGGCGTCCGCCCAGGCAGAGTCAGTTCCCCCTCCGGAAAGCCCCATGTCTGCCCCTCCTGAAAGCTCCATTCCCGATTCATTGAAATCGTCTTGCGGAGTGCTTTGCTTCCCCCGTTCTCTGCCGCCTGCAGCGACAAACCCAACAACGCTGAAGCCAAGAGTACCAACCCGAAACGGAGACTTTTCATATTCCTCTTATCCTTTCTTTGTATCTGAATTTTTTTAAGCTTTCTTTATCATTATTTGCTTCCTATTAGATTATGAATAAAAATATTATTTGATTTTGGCATGACCCAGTTAAAGTGGACTTTCGCACTTTTTTCAATATCAAAAAATTAACAGACATGTTCATATCCTGTTTTATTTTTAGAATCATTTTCACTACCATCCCATAAGGGCAAAATGAGCATGTGAATCCCTTAAAACATTGGGATTCTTGCTTGGTTGTTCAATGCGTATTGTTTGAAGTTTTCTGCGCTATTGTTTTTATTAGACTTGCTGTCCCATAGGCCGAGAGGTGTTGGGCTCGAAACCCTGCAAAAACATCTGTTTTGCGGTAGCGACAGGCCGCCGGGGAGGGCTTGCTGTCCCATAGTGCGACAAGGTTTGAAGCAGGTCTATTTTCATCCATACCGCCGAGCGCACAAGCCCTGCCAGGCGTGAGAAGCTGTGCCGCCATTTCGACTGGTGCTTGAGGTAGTGGAGCAGTAGATGGACAAGCAACCCGACCCATATCTGCCACTTGACCGCGTTCTCGTTCGTCCCGATGAAGTCCGCCAGCTGGAGCGTCTGCTTAAGTTCCTTGAAGAAAATCTCTACTGACCAGCGCGCCCTGTAGAGCTCCGCGATGGTCTGGGCGGCCCAGTCCATGTTATTGGTTATGAAGGTCATCTCCCGGTCCTGCCCGTCGACTTCCACGAGTGCTCGGACGCGGCGGAGTTCCTCAGGATACTTCCCCGCCGTCAGTGCGCCGTCCAGATCGACCACCTCATCGGCGAGGATCCTCTCTCCGCATGGCGTGGCGCGGGTCACGCGAGCGGACATGTTCTCCTTCTGGCGCAGGACGAAGAAGACACCCCTCTCGTGAAGGCCGTGGAGGAAGGAGAAGTCAAGGTAGGCCTTGTCTGCGACAAGGATGTCGCCCGGCCTGATCCCGCGGCAAAGCTCGGCCGCTTTCTTCGAGTCGTGGTGCGCCGCGTTCTCGACGATGACGACTGACGGCACGAACGACGTGACGTCAATGCGCACATGCGTCTTCGCGGCGGCCTTCCTGCGCCTGTGCTTCGCCCAGTCAATTCACGCCAGGGACAATTGGATGACGGTCGAGTCGATCGCGAAGATCCGGCGCTTGAATCTGTGCAGGAATCCCTTGCATCTTCCCGGGGCGGCGAATCCATCGCAGGATGCCGTCAGCTTCGCCAGCACGGCCCAGTAGAGCCGCTCGGCGATCAGCGGGTCTCGTGTCCGGTTGGCGTTTGAGAACGTGTTGCGCTTCGGGGCCGTGACCCCGCCGATCCGCCCTAGGCTGGCGGCATGGATCGAACAGGAGTCGCAGATCTCGTTAAGGCTGAACGCATGCGCCAGATGCCCGAGCATCAGCGAGACGACATGGCTCCTGACCGAAAACCCGCGTGTGTCGACACCAACCTCGTTGGCGATTTTCTGTATCGTCCAGCGCGGAATCAGTTGGACAATCTGATGAAGGGTCGTATATACTGAGGCCGTTGCTTTTTGTTTGTTCATAAGTACCTTGTAGAGTTACAAGGGAACGCTCAAAGAGCAACACTTTTTTAATTTCTATGGGATGCTAGTGAATCCAATCCATTAAATATATAGATGGCTTGTATCTTTATATTCTTGAACAGCAGAATCTGGGTGATTCAGGAATATTTGAAACAAAGTATAAGCCAAGCTATTGGCGCAGTCGCTTCTATTCTGCTGCACTCAAAAGCTACAAAGAATTTTTGATTCTTAAACAATATAAAGACAAGCTTTGGGAGATATATAATGAGGCTAATGT
>CAIZQW010000452.1 GCA_903935195.1 uncultured bacterium | reverse complement strand
TCCACTATTTTGGTGGGTCGCCCTGATCGTAGTCCACTGCGATTTTCGTAGCTTTTTTTGGCTGGTTGAATTCATTAAATTTTCCCAGTCAGGACCACTTATTGGAGTGACACCGTTAAGCGTATATAGATTGCTTAACCCAAACTTATGACCCATCTCGTGGGGCGCAGTCAATGAATCGGGGCTCCCAAGCAACAATCCCGCATATAGGAAGCAAAACACTTCGTCATCACCAGCCCTGCCTAAAACATAAGTATAGCGGTCCTCTCCGTAAATACTAAAAACAACAAAATCATACATGGCCATAGTTTCAGGGTTTGTAGAAGCAAATGAAACTTTTAAGGCATCTCGGTCTACTTTATCCCAAATACCTTCCTTCTGTGGCGGAAGCCGGTACACAAAAGGTTGGTCGTGTATTGAAACCGAAAATTCAATAACAGCTTGTTTAAAAACGTTGTTATATTTTGTTACCGAACTATGGAGAGGGAGAGGGGTGTCAGTACTGCGACTTATGACATTGACGATCAGGCAGGTGTAATTCATTTTCTTATATGAGACAAGTTCCAGCTTGGCGAGGCCCGTATCATCCATTTTGGCTGTCACCGTCGCGGTTGCCGGAAACCAACTTGAGGCAGGTACAAAGCCGAAATCCGTTGTGGCTACTGTTGTTTCAGGATTAAGCGCAAGATCATTCTCGCTGGCAGACGATGAGATTTGGATCTCTTTTGTGTTTGATGTCGGATCTACCGTCAGATACGCCATGCCTTGATCGCCAGCACGGACGGAGGCATAAGGTAGCGTGCAATGCCCTTTTCTCTCTGTTCCAACCTTGTAGTAGTCAGTCGGACCTAAACTCCAATTTGAGTAGTCGTCGAAACCATAATTGTGGCTTTCGTTTTCAGTAAATTCGGCACCGACAACCGTCATCACGCCTGAATCGTTGACGCTAGGTTTGCCAGTCAAGTGTGCCTTGATTTCATACACACCTGGCTTGGGCGTGGAATAAGACTCTGTAAACCACTCGGTAATATCCCAGGTACTTCGGTTGAAGATGATGCTGTCCGTGTTATTCTTCTGATCATTCTTGCCATAGCCGCTGACATCCCAGTCGCTATTGACCGGATTAGGCCCTTCGTATGAAATGTATTTAACCGTCTTCCCGAAGGGCACGGTGATATCTTTCGCGTTGTACCCTTCGGCTTTAATGTGGTAATTCCAGAGGTAGATCCTTCCATCAGGCTTATCTTCTCCAAGCTTGCTCTTAACCTTCCAGACGCTTGAATTCCCAGGCGTAATGGCAAGGCTGCCGCTTGACGGTGTGACGAGCACCCAGTCCGGTTGCTGTGCCGCGACTGAAAAGGTCGCTGGTGCAACGCCGCCGCAATAGGCATTGAAATCTTTTTCGCCCTTCTGTTCGAGACGATAGACCGGTGTATCCGCTGAGACTTTTACAAAAGCATTTTCCGCCTCTGCTGCCTGACTGTCTGACATGAGACAAACCATCAACATCCCTCCCGCAACCCCAAGAATCAACTTAGACATAACCTGTTCTCCATGATGAGTTGCAGGAGATAGTATCAAAGGCTAAAAAAAAAAGTCAATGCCAAAAGGGGGTCATTTGTTCTGTCATTTGTTATGTCGAGAGGAAGAGTTCAGGCTTGCGGGGGGCCATGTGAATCTTATCTTTGAACGTGTGATAAAGGCCTACGCCTCCACTACACAGGAGTACAGGAATTATACTCCAGAAATAGGAGAAGTTCGTGAAAATATAGTGGTTCCAGGCTATGACGCAGAGGTAACCGGTTATGGCGCAAATGAGAAAGGTGGCGACGCCTCTTGGTTTATCTCGGTTGAGAATCGTGATGACCCAATACAGAATATACAGAACGGGGCCAGCGAGGCGGGATATCGTCAAGCCTAAGAGGATGAGTGGGTTCATCATGCTGAGACTGTCCGCACCACGGAGCGTGGGGATGAAAAAGTAGAAAAAGACAAAAAGTTGGGGAAACAAGAGGATGACAGCCGCTGCCTCAAGAAGGGGATTGAAGATTTTTTTCATAGGCAAGTGTTCCAGTCAGTTCTCATTCAAGAAGGTTAATCGTAACGGAAAAAGGGTC
>CAIZQW010000451.1 GCA_903935195.1 uncultured bacterium | reverse complement strand
TCATCCTGCGAAAGTCATCTGTATATACCATTCTCAGATTCATTGTCACTCCTTTTCTTCGGGGTTTCCCCACTTAGAAGTGACAACCTATCATAGGACGGGACACTGACTACTGATAACTGATCACTTATCACTTATTGCTCTCCGCCTCCATTCCCAGCCTCTTTCGTGTCCTGCGCCGCTGCGACATTGCACAGGTTCGCAAGGAACATAACCGCTCATAAACAACCGCCAATTTCTTGTTTCTCTTCATTATAGCGTTGTCTCCTATTTATCTTTTAACCGCAAAGTCTTCAGCTTTTCATGGACCACTTTGTAAACACTGCTGTGGTCTTCTTTGACCGGCTCCTGGCAGCGTTTTCGCAAAGCAACGGCATCTTCGTTCCGCTTGAGCTGCTCCAGGATAATTACTTTCATCGCCCACAACTCAGAAACGACATCACACGGCTTCTTTATCTCAATCCCCGCTACCTCCTCGCGCCAATCCTCAGGCCTTACCTCCCCGACCCGGAAATGAATCAGCTTGTGCGCGTCAATCGCCTTATCTATCGATTCAAGCGCATGGGTCCAGTCTTTCAATCCCATATAAGCAAGCGCCTGTCCGTGATATCTGGGCGAGCGCCAGCTAAAGCGATCCGGCTCAGCAGGCAGGAATGGACCGGCAAAGATTTGCGCAGCACTCTTGTACTCGTTTTTCTTAAGCGCCTGGTAACCAAGCTCCACCTCGCACGATTCGATATGCCCTTTCATGGCGATCGTAAACACAAAATGGTAAGAATCCGTCTTATATGGCAGACCTGAAGCCTGCCATGCGATTGTGCCGTCCCGCCGCAGGAGAAACACGTTAGGGAGACGATCCGCCGAAAGAATGCCAAGCTGTCGAACCATTGGATTCTTCAGTCCGCCGGGGACCATTGCGGCCTGGCAGGTCCATCCGTTCGTCTGCATCAGCCTGCCGACCTGTCCTGCGTCATCACACAGAAAGGCCAGCACCATATCAACACCTTTGTTAATGTGCTTCTTAGAGAGATCATGTGCGAATTTAATTACATGCAGATCAGCCGGCGGCTCGACAAACAGCAGCAGCGTCAGTTTGTCATTCGCATCGACCGGCAGCCGTAACGTACTGCCGTCGAGTTTCTTCAGTTCAATCCCAGGCAGTCTGTTTGTTGCCGGCTCGGAGCCAAGATTAACAAGGTAGGACCGCATCCCTTTCTCTCTGTGGCTGTAGTTGGGGCGTAACAAACGATATCGGTGATGGCGGTCTTTAAGGAAGGAGGTAAACGCATAGAACTCAGGATTGTCGGCATGTTTCTGCAGGAGTTCACCTCGATACTTCTCGTGCAGCTCGCGCGACCTGGCATCAAGAGCCAGCACGGCGGCGGCGGCAAGCGCCGATGCAGGCGCATTGTCGCCACCTGCATCCTTCAGAAATCCGGCGACAACCGACTCCGCATTAGTTTCGCAGTGGCGAAGCGCGTCTTTGGCAAGGCAGAACCGCGGCACAACATCAGCTCCCGGTGGATGTTCCTTAGCCAGTGCCGCCTTTGCCTCGAGCACGGCTTTCTCCAGATACTTCGGCTCACAGGCAAGGTTCCACATGCCGAGCAGTGCGATAATCCTGCGATTACGAACAAGCCACACGTCAGCAGCGGTCGCATACTGCGTAGCCGCATCACTACAGAGTTTCTCCGCTTTACTGTAACCAGCAAGTGCCTCCGCCTTGGTCAGCCGGTAACGGAAGGGAGGCGCGACGAAACAATCCTGAATGGCCCGTAAGACATCTGCAGGGATCGAAGCACCTTGCTGCCCGGGCTGAACCAGATAATCACCAATAAAAATGTACTGCAGCTGCGTCGTGTATCGGTCGTCAGAAATCCTATAGGGATCAAGCGGGGAGAAAGGCCGGATCCTCACCGGGTCGATTGCAGCATTCACCCCGCTTCCGATTTCCGGGCGAATAACAGAGTAGCCGTACTCGTTGACCAGTACGGCGACCGGATCGCCTTGCGCATACGTGCGGTATGCCTGATGTTTCTTCCCTTCCGGCAATTGCAGGACAGTCCAATCCAGCCCTTGTCCGCTCAGAATCGATTTACCCCCGTCAGGAAGTTCGTCCACGTTGAAGCTGAACACGTCCACCGGGGCATCACCCGCCGCCGGCATCTTTTTCATTCGTGACAGATAAGCCTCGATACCCGGCGTGTGCTTCGACCAGAACACCATGATGGACATATGCCCCATTGTATCCGACGGAAAACTGAGTATGCTTCCATCAACGCGGTTGAACACACCCTTGAAAGAAACATCAAGCCGGCTGATCTTCAGGTACTTTCTGCGAAACTCAATAACTTGGGAATCGTCAGAGAATTTCTCGTCCAGGGTATTACTGATTTCATTCTCGAGCTCCTGCGCTTCCAGTTTTTGAACAATGAGCGCCGCCATCATCAGGCTCTTCGCCTCCGCCGGCGTGTCGCGATAGCGCTGTAGCAGCTCCGCCAGCGCTTTAGCACGCTCGTCCAGCGTGGCGTTCCTGTCCGAGAGTTTTTTTTCCGAAATAAGAAGATCAGCCTCCAGCCTGATGTCGGCATACTTGTCCGGGGCTTTCACAAGCTCGCCGCAGGTTTCAAAAACGGCGTTACGATTCTGTTCGGTGGTTTCCTGGCTCAGCAGCATTTTCTGACCCTGGAATATGACACCCAGCAGGCTGTATTTGTTTGCCGCGCCAGGTGAGGCCGCAACAAGAGCCTGCGCCTTCCGGACGACACTCTTGCAGGCCCTGCGGACATCAACCGACGTAGCCCCTCTTGAGCCCTGCGCCAACTCATCCTGCAGGGCAACAATCTCAGTGTCGGGGATAAGGTCGGCCGCTTTCTCCTGGGACACGCCAAAAATCGGCACCAGCGCAAGCAGTAAAGCCGGCACCAGGCAAAGCAGCCTGCCTCTGAAAATTGATTGATAACTGTTAATGTTGCCTCCCTTTCAGGTCTCAGGTTTTCTTCATCTGATTACTGATAACTGATCACTTCTTCACTCCGGCCTCGAACAATGCGAGCCGTATTTTTTGCAACCTGTCATAATAGACCCCGATGGGCACGCCATCGCGTTCAATCCCCACAGGATAGAAAGGATGCGGATTAGCGGGAGCGGCTGCAAGCCGGCGCTCTGCTTCTGCCTCTTTCTTTTTTCCGAGCCGGTCAAGGATTATGGCCTTTGCCAGGCGCATTTCCGCCGCACCATGACAGCGGCATGGGTTGCTGCCACCGAAATCATTCAGGCGCTGTTCAATCGCCGCATCTATCTCAGCAAGGGCAGCGTTCCAGTCCTTCAACCCCATATGCGCCAGTGCCCGACCTTGAAGGCGATCGGCAGCCCACCAGTCTTTCTGCTTTTTCTGCGACACGCGTTCCTCAAACAGCAGGAGAGCCTTCTTAAAATCGCCTTTCTCGAGAGCCTCAAATGCCGCGTCTGTTCCCACCTTTATTATGTTTATTCCGACAGCAAGACTGATCGCGTATTTAATACCGCTGGAAACCGTATATGTAAGACCAGAAGTCATCCAGGCAATAGTACCGTCAGGACGGAGTAGAATTTGATTGGGGCAAAGATCCGCAGACAGTAAACCAAGGCGCAACACCAGCGGGTTCCTGAGGCCATCAGGCACCATTGCCGGTTGAAATGCCGGTTCTATTTGCTTCGACAAGGATGCAACCACATTCGTGTCGCCGGAAAGAAACGCAACAACCACCTTAATATCCCTGCTCACGTACTCGTCCGCGATCTCACTGACTCTTTCTGCGAGATTGCTTCGCGAAGCATCATCCCCTGACGGATCTGCAAATATAATACCTGTCATTTTCCCATCTGTCGCAGCTGGAAAACTGAGTAATCCGCTGTCGAGCTTCTTGAACTCCGCCTTGAACACACGCCCAGTAAATTCAGCATCGGCAACCCCTGAAACCCACTGCCGGAATTTATACTTTTCCAGCCTTGGATCGCTGTAGCGGCCTGGATTCCCCCAAAAGAGCCGGAACGTGTGAAGACGATCACGCATGAAGGACAAAACAGGCCATAGAGTTGGATTCGCATCATTATCCAGTCCCAGCAGCCTGACACGATACTCACCGTAAGGGGTAATCGCGTTGGCTTCTATCCCCAGGATTGCCGCCGCTGCAATTGCCGTTGCAGTGGCTTTTACGCCCCCTGTCTCTTCAACAATACCTGCAAGAATCTTCTCAGGATCGGCACCTCCCTTACGCAGCGCTTCTTTGGCCAGACAGAAACGCGATACCACATCAGCGCCAGCGGGTAACTGCATGGCAAGCGTCGCACGAGCTTCCTTGACCGCCTCTTCCAGATGCTTCGGCTCGCGCGCCAGGTTCCACGTTCCCAGCAAGGCGATAATCCTGCGGTTACGCACAAGCCAGAGGTCAGGGGATTTGGTATTCTTCTTAATGGCATCTGCACACAGCTTCTCGGCCTTCTTATAGTTAGCCAGAGCTTCATCACGCGAAAGACGATAATAGAACGGAGGCGGAACGAAGCATGACTGTATTGCGCGCAGCGTCTCGCCAGGAATCGTGCCACCGGACTTAATGTCCGGCTCCGCAACCAGGAACTCGCCGATAAAGAGATACCTCAGCTGCGAAAGATACCTATCACTATCAAGCCAAATTCCTATACCTGGACCTTGAGTCGCCGATTTTTTTCCACGCGCTGGCGTAGGCGCCGGCCACGGAACAGACTGACCCCGCTCCAGGTGAACATGTCCCTGCCCGTTGACCAGCAGGGCCACCGGATCCATCTTCGCGTATGCGAGATATGCCGAACTGGTTTTCCCTTCGGGCAGATGAACCGCTGTCCAGTTCAATCCCATTGTCCGCAGTATGTTGCCGCCTGCGTCAGGCAATTCGTCTGTATTGAAACTGTAAACCTCAAACCTTCCCGGAAAACGTTCCTGCTGCTCCTTGACTCGACCAAGAAACTCAGCGTAACCATCAGCCTTGGCCGACCAGAAAACCATCAGGGATTGGTGCCCCATGCGGTCATAAGGGAACGTAAGAGACGAACCATCAGCAATCTTGTATGTCCCGCTGAAAACCGCATCAATGTTGTCAACACCAATGTCATTTCGCCTGAAGGCAATCACTTCGTGGTTTCCACCGAAACGTTCCGACATCATATCGCGAAACTTCTGCTCGAGCTCAAAAGCCAGGAGCTTCGGGGCAATGAGTGAGGCAATCGTCAGACTCTTCCATTCTGCCCTGGTTCCGCGGTAGCGGGCCACCAGCGCCTCTAGAGCCTTTGTTCGAACCGCTACCGTGGCGTTATTTAGCGCGTGGTCTCTCTCCTGGAGCAGCATGTCAGCTTCGAGACGAAGCTCGGCATATTCATCGGGCGCTTTAAGAAGTTCGCTGCAAGTATCAAAGACTGCACTACGGTTCTGTTCAGTAGTCTCCAGACTCAACAGCCTCTTCTGTCCCTGGAATATAACAGCCAGCAGGCTGTACCTGTTTGATGCCCCTGGAGATGCCGCATAAAGATCCTGCGCCTTCCTGATAACACTCTTGCAGGCCCTGCGTACATCTACCAGAGATGCCCCGCGCGCACCCTGCGCCAAATCCTCCTGCAGGGCAACAATCTCAGTTTCGGGTACAAGCTCGGCCTGTTTCTCCTGGGCCGTGGCAATAACCGGCCCCAGTGCGAGCAGAATGGCCAGGCATCCGCAGCGAAAATTTATATTCCAACGTACAGCATTCAACGCAGATGAGTCCAGTCGTCGCTGTTGAGTATGCGATGTTAGATGTTTGATGTTCATGGTCAAACCCTGACTTAAAGCTGTCACATTGTTCTTCCTCTTCTTGTAGGGCTTGCGCTCCCGACCAAACGGGAGGGCAGGCGGGAGCAGAGGCTCTACAAGAACTCCGGTCACTGATGACTGGTTACCGTTCATTTAGCATCTTTATCAAATTTAAGACGTAACCGCTTCAATGTATCATAATAGACGCCTAGGGGAACGCCGGCCCAGGCAATCTCCGGCGGAAGCTTCGAATGCGGCAGCTGCTCCTCGCCAGCGCGGCTGCGTTCAATCTTTGCCTCCCGGTCACGACCCAGTTTATCAAGAATAGCCGCTTTCGTAAGAAACATTTCTACGAGACCATGGCACTTGCATATAGAGCTCTTGAAATCATCCTTTCGCTTCTCGATCGCCTTATCTATTTCACCCAGAGCGGAATTCCAGTCCTTGAGCCCCATATATGCAAGCGCCCTGCCCTGCAGACGATCTGCATTCCACCAGTCATTATTCTCGATGCCTGGTGAAACATATCCCTGGAAAGCCGCCAGCGCTTTTGTGAAATCACCTTTCTCGAGACAATCGAAAGCCACATCCGATCTGACTTTCTCTATATTTGACGCGATAGCGAGCGATATCGCTTCTGCCCCGCGTTTTTCGTAAGCCGTGTATTCCAGTCCGGATATCATCCATGCAAGCGTGCCGTCAGGACGGAACAGCAGCGGATTGGGAATCCTGTCAGCAGAGAGAATTCCCAGCTGCTGAACAAGCGGATTACGCGCTCCATCGGGCAGAATCCCTGCCTTAAGCTCAGCATTCAGACCGCCAGTCATTACTCTTACAGCGTTCGTATCGCCGGGAAGAAATGCAACAACAGCCTTCACCCCTTTTTTCGTATAACACCTGCCGAAATCGTTGACTCTATCAACAAGATTGCTCAGTGCCCTCAAATCCTCCGGCGGCTCAACAAAGATAACACCCAGCATTTCACCAGCGGCAAACGCGGGAACCTTGAATTCACCGCCGTCAGCCTTCTTCAGTATAAATTCTGAGCGGCGGTTTCTGTCGTCCGGATTATCATGTCCTGCAACCGCGTCCCTGAACTTGTATTTCTGCACCCGCCCAAACCCATGTCCTCCGGGCGATGCCCAGAAACTGCGGTAGCGATGATGCCTGTCACGCAGAAATGCATACACCTGCCACAGATTCGGATGCTGAGTTTCATTCATAGCCAGAAGTTTCCGGCGATACTGCCCGTGACGGGTGCGGGCATTGGCCTCGACCGCCAGAATGGCCGCAGCGGCGAATGCTGATGCCGGTGCCGCTGAGCCGCCGGCATCTTTGATTAAAGCTGACAAAAGCACCTCAGGGTCAGCACCCCGATTGCGCAACGCGTCCCTAGCAATACATACGCGGGCGGCCACATCAGCCCCGGCCGGCAAGTCTGTCGCCAGCACCGTCTGAGCCTCCTTCACAGCCTCCTCCAGATGCTTTGGTTTGCGGGCAAGATTCCACATGCCGGTCAGGGAGATGATCCTGCAATTACGAACAGCCCAGAGACCAGGTGATTTTGAATATTTCGTTATGGTATCGGAACAAAGCTTCTCTGCCTTGATGTAGTTGTCCAGCTCCTGCTTCCGCGTCAGCCGGTAACGGAGTGGAGGAGGAGTAAAGCAGGACTGAATGGATTTGAGCTCTCCCGCAAGATCAGGACTGATTCCAGGCCCCCCGACACCTGTCGCAAGGAAGTCCCCTATGAACAGCGACCTCAGCTGCGAAAGGTAACGCTCATCATCCAGCGCCTCCCCGATGCCCGGCAGATTCCAGCCGCCCAGCGAGCCCTGCTGAATACCATGTACCGCAGTGATGCCAAGCTTCTCAGAAGGCGATACCAGCAGGACATGGCCCTGACCGTTCACAAACACCGCGTTCGGGTCCCTCTCGGCATAAGCCCGGAATGCCGAATTCTGCCTGCCGCCGGGAAGATGCAAAGCCGTCCAGTTCAGCCCCATTTTACGAAGAAGCTCTTGGCCCGCGTCAGGCAATTCATCCACATTCAGGCTGAACACCTCAAAGCGCCCCTCGTATTTGTCCTGCAGGGCCTTCACCGATCCAAGATATTCCTCAATCTTTGGGGTCGCCTGGGACCAGAAATAGAGAACGTATTGATGCCCCATAAGATCATAAGGAAAAGTGAAAGCATCGCCACCGGCGCTCTTGTATGTCCCGCTGAATACGGCGTCCGTCTCACCAGGATTGGTCTTACGCCTGAACTCGACGACTTTGTGGTCGCCGGCAAAGCGTTCGAACATCGTGTCTTTTATCTTCTGATCCAGATCAAATGACATTAGTTTTGTTGCGACGAGCGACCCCATCACAAGGCTCTTCCACTCAGCCGGTGTACCGTGATAACGGGCCAGCATCTCCTCAAGCGCCTGCTCACGCTGTGCAACTGTGGCATCTTTAAGGGCGAGGCTTCTTTCCGATAGCAGCATATCTGCTTCCAGGCGGAGCTCTGCGTATCCATCCGGAGCCTTTGCAAGCTTTTCGCAGGTTGCAAAGATAGCATTGCGATTATCCTCTGTCACCTCAAGTGCGAACACCCGCTTCTGGGCATTAAACATGACTGCAAGTGCTTCATACCGGTTGGGCGCCTCCCCTGCCGTTTCAAGAAGTGCTTTTGCTTTACGAATAACACTCTTGTACGCCCTGCGCACATCAACAGAAGACGTTCCATTCAATCCCTGCGCCAACTCCTCATTCAGCGCGGAGATCTCTTGTTCCGGTATGTCTGCACTGGCAGCAGACTTCTCCTGAGCCACTGCAACCAAAGGAGTACACACCAGCATGAGCGCCATCGCCAGATTAAACACCATCATTGATAACTGATCACTGATCACTGATGACTGATAACTGATCACTGCTATCTCCCTTATCTCTGATAAATCGGGATATACCTATGCGGAGTCGCCAGAATGATTATTGCCATGGGTGTCTCGTAGCTAGCGATTTTGCCCGTAGTTTTCCCGGTCCATGATCCATTAGGCCCCTGCCTCTTAATCAGCGCATCACGTATCAGCGGGTACCATTCAGCATACTCTTTATCACCTGCCTGGACCATCGCCTGAACAGCATAGTAGTGGCAGTAGTAGTATTCGCCGACATTGTTATTGATGATACCGGGCGATCGCTCCTTGAGAAAACGCAATGCAGACAGGACCATTTCAGAACCCCGCGCACCAGCAAGCTGTGCGGCATATGCTCCTCCGCCGGTACAGGCAATCGAATCGTTTTTCTGTACGCCTGTCGGGACATAGTTGAATCCGCCGGTATTCTGGCTCGTCGCTGATTCAAAATACTTAACAACTTTTGCGATCGTCTCGTTCGGCACCACTATTCCGGCCTGTCGTGCCGAAGCTAACGCAATAAACACCATCACCGTCACCGATGTGTCCTGACCGCCGTCAGCAGACGGCTGATAACGCCAGCCGCCACCCCCGTTTTGCGACCGCAGGATTACATTCACCGCAGCCTCTATGGCTTTCTGGATTGCATCATCATCCTTTTTGTCCCTCGTCATTCCCCATATCTCGGTCAGCGCAAGGGTAGCCAGCCCGTGCTCGTACATTGTGGAACCCATGTAACCGTCAGGACTTTCCTTCGCTTTTTTCAGAAGCCACACTTTCGCGCGATCCAAAGCAGCGCCGTTCGGACCCGACCCTGGAAACTCCGCTCTGGCCATAAAGCTCATCAAGGCCAATGAGGTAATCGCAACAGCCCTTTCGCCATCCTCTCCGCTCGCCCAGGAACCGTCCGCTCTTTGTGTATCCAGCAGATGCTTGAGACCCTTATCAATCGCCTGCGACGCCTTTGCTGTCAATTCCGGCGAATCATTCTGCTGCGCCCTGAGGGGCATGACTAGCAAGGACAATAACAAAACGATTATGGCTTTGCGGCTTTGTGCGCAACAAAACCGACAAAGCTCGCGACAAAGTTCGCGACAAAGTTTTTTAGGACTCTTTTTCATTTCGCCAACCTTTCGTAATAGTCCTTGAGAATCGCTCGATACTCAAGCGGCAGTTCGCGTGCAAAATTCTCGTTCAGCGCGGCACGTTCACGGCGGCCAAGCACTTCCCAATCCAGTTTTCCGTCACGCGGTTTTTTACCTGTTACCGCGCCGGGCATGAAGAGAATTAGCGAGCTATCCTGTTCTATAAAATCGTCTGTTGGCACTGGATCGCCACCAGCGGCCGCCCCCGCGAGTTTAATGAACTTCAAGGTATACTCGACAATAAAGTGAGAAAGCTTGTCTGCCGCTTGAGCTTGACTTGCAATCGCAGGCGCTCGATCAGATGCCTTCAGGCTGGAGGCCGCCTTGGAGAGTGCTTCTTTCGCAGCGACCAATTTCACCTGAAGGTTAGCCGGCGGAACAGGCGCCGGGGGTGGCGCCTCTACTACGGGAGCCCCCTTCTTCGCTTTCTTAGTCGGTGTTTCCACAACCACAGGATTCTTGTGGGTCTGTGCACGTGCAATAAAAGGATCACACCGAGTTTCGAATGCGCGCACCTTGGATTCGAGACCTGCCAGTTGTTCAGGCTTTGCCGCACAGCTCTCACGACAAACCATCTTCTGTTCTGCAGCCATCACGAGAACCTGCCTCAGGAGCGCAACCTCCTCGGCGATTATCTGTCCGGGCATTGGAGGATCGAGCAGGGCCGCCAGAAGCGGCAGCAACTGGCCGAGCTCGGCAGCATCTTTCTTAAGCGCCTGTTCCGCCTTCGCCATATTCGCCGCTGCAGCGACCGTGTTTCCGTCTTTTAGCGCAAGCTCCGCTTCTGTCATACATCCCAGGGATACCTCCGCAAGCCCCAACCCCGTGATCTTATTGACTCCTTTGCCAAAGCCAGTCGCTCTCGCCTTAATATCGCCCTGTTCTTTGACAAGCCCGGAGACCTCTGCTTTTGCAAGCGTCTTCGCACGAAGCTTGCGCTGGTCCTCACGAATGGATAAGCCATCCTGAGCACGCTCTTGCAAGGCTTCGACAACTTCCAAGAGATACCGATATTGGGGTGTCACCGCATTGACCTTGGTACGTAATTTTGTCAAGGTTTCAACAATAAAATCCTGGGCATCCAGCGCCTCCGCAGAATCCTTCTTCTCCAAAGCGGTTCCAGCCGACGCCATGTCATCCTTTGCAAAAACCATCACGGTTCCCGACTCCACCAAGTGCGCGATCGGATCAAGGGCGAGAACCACCGCACCCACCGCATGAACCAGATTCTTTTGCGAAATAGCCAGCCCCGGCAACTCTTCCGGTTTCAACTTCCGGGTGACCGCCAACATATCACGCTGTTCTTCTTCAATTTCTGCAACGTAGGGGCCTGGAGCAACTGCGCGGTCTGTGGAACCCACGATTGCCGCATAAGCCGTCAGATTCGTCCCATGCTCTTGCAATATCCCGCGGGCATCCGCCAGTGCTGAAACCGCAACCTGCTGCTGCGGCACTGCTGCACCTGGCTTGTTATCCCTCAGCAACGGGATGACCTGCTTCATGGCAAAGAGAGCCTCTTCCAGACGGGCCGGCAATGCAATCGGATGTTCGTTTGGCATCGGGGCAGACTTAATCTGATCACCTATTTCGAGTCTGAGCTCCTCTACCCTTCCCGCAAGCGTTTCTTGCTCATCCCCTAAATAGGCTGATTTCGTCTTGTCAGCAGCCGCATCTTCGGTTCTTTCCAGAATACTCAGCTGGAGTTCAGCAAAGCGTGATAATGTCTTATCCACTTCCTGGGCGCCATAGACGAGACGGGCGATTCTGAGCTGCTGGGTCAGCGTTGCAATACGCTTCGTGACTTCCGCCGCCAACACGGCAAATGTTTCTTCAGCCTTCTCCTGGACCTTTTCTGCTGCCGCACGGTCCCCTTTCGCAAGATAGGTTGCTGCCTTTGCCAAGGCGTCATCAGCAGAACTAAGCCATTCTGGTACAGGTGGCGCTGACGGCACTATCTCATCGGAAAGACGTGTACGGCGCGCGGGCATCTCTGGCATGAGCAGTAGCTGAATGTTCCGGTGCAGACGACTCTGCGCGAGAGAAAACTCTCCACTCCGCTTCTGGAACTCTTTGTCATCAAGCGCCTTGATCTCGGCGCGAAGCTTTTTCTGGCCTTCGATCTGAGCCAGGAATTGATCCCGGGCGATAGCGAGGGACTCTCGCTCAGACCCTACGCGCAAACGAAACTCCGCTTTCAGTAGCGCCTGGATCACTTCTGACTGGAGACGCACGGCCTCAGCAGGAGTCTCTCCGCGCAACAACGCGGCTGCTTTCTGAAGACGCTGGTCGATGCCGCCGTTCACCAGCTGCTTGACCAGACGCGTCAGTGTAAACTCAACAAGCGCCTCCTCGATCGTACTCTCCTTGCCCCGGGGACTTGCCCGAAACAGACGGGCCAGCCATTTCTCAAGCTGTTCCTGCTCTACAGCCAACTCAGCGCCTCCATGGGTAGCCAACGCCGAACGCATGCGCAAGGCGGCTTGGGTCTGTGCCGCTGCATGCAGTTCACGGGACATGACTTCAGCGGCATCCAGATATCCGAGGTCGAGCACCAACAAACCTAGTTCACGCGCAGAACTATTCACCCACTGCGCTGCGCTAACCTTTAACGCATCTCCCTTGCCAGCCTTGCCGGCAGTGCCACCGGTCTCGCTAGCCAGCTCCCTGAGTGAAGACGCCGCCTGCGAAACATGCTCCGTTGAGACAACCACCAAGTTTGAACGCAACTGAACAAGCGAAGCGGTCAACACCGCATTGGTAATGCTGTTCGCAGCGAGATCCTCGGTCAAGTCGAGGAGTTGTCCGGCAAGCAAATTCAGACGCTCACGCATCAAATCCTGACGGACTGCCTCAAGCTGGCAGGTCTGAACGAACACCGGATCGGCGGGATCAAGCCGCAGGACTACCTCGGATACTTCACGTTCTTCCCTGTAAATAATCCTAAGCTGTGACAAGAGACGCTTTCTCTGCTTCTCGACCTGCGCAAGGTACTCCCGCACCGACATAAACTGAATGCGACGCACTTCCGAACGAACCCGGTGCGGCCCCTCTGTTCCGGGATAGCGATCGGCCACTTCAATCGCAAAGGAGACTGTCTGCCCCACAGCCAGGTCGGGCAGGACTGTACGATAGTCCCAGTCTATCAACTGTTCCTGACCCTCGACAGGGACTGCGGGTTTAAACGGAACCTTGGTTTCTTCTGTCTTATCGACTCGATAGGCAATGACAGACTCTGCGATCCCATGATCGTCACGCCCACGGAAGGCGAGGTCCAGTTTCCGGCCAAGGGTTGCATAAATATTGCCGTGAGGCGCGGTCAGCTCAACAGTCGGTGGCTGATCCGGGGCCACCTGCAAATAGTGACTGGGACTTGCATAAGAAAAACCATGCTCCTTCTCCACCCACGTAAAGCCATACGCCAAGGATTCCGTCGCGGCCTGCTTGAAAGAGACTGTTCGCCCATCCGCGCTGATCTCCATCGGGATCGATTTCTCATCCGGCAGATTCAGCTTGGCCACCTTCACCGCCTGATCAAGCTTGAGGGTCCAACTGATCTTTGTTGTTTCCGGCACGGTGAGCGTCAAGGCTTCAACTGTTTCTGCAGGCCGTCCCGTATACGCAGGGTACTCCAGCTTCACGGCGACACGCTCGATTACCGGAGCCGAGATCACCTTGACTTCATACCACGCACTGCGGGCATCGCCAGCCATCAAGCGGTATTCAAAACTACGAAACGCCGTATCGATTGTATATCCGCATGTCCCCTTGACAATATCAATCGTGCGCACACGAGCCGCGCCTTTTCCTGTGCGAAGGGCGATTTTTGCCTGACGCGGGATCACACCTGTCACGCGTGCACTGATTTTTGCCGACGCTCCCTCCTGCACGATCAACGCCCCCTTCGGTATCTCAAGATGGGTACGTGTCGGATAGTCAATCGCCAACCACGGTGTAAAGATTCGCCCAGCCCCGGCTGAAAGCAGGGTCCCATAATTCAAGGAAAGAACGCTCAGAAAAAGTATGACGGCCACTGCAAGCACTGCGGGTCTGCGCAGAGACTGCAAGCGCACAACTGTATCAAGTTTGAGTCCAGATACTGTAACCTCTGCCTGCTTGAGCACCCGTTCCGAAAGCGCTTCGGACGCGCCAACTCCTGCCTGTGTCCCCCGCAACTGCACAGCACTGACCAGCAGGCTCTCCAAACCGCCGAGTTGCTTTTCGATCTGCAAGGCTGTGTGCGCGGGATTAAAAGGTCGTACCAGCCGCCAGCCCGCTCTCCAGGCCTGAACAAACGGAACCACCACCACCACGCCCAGCAAGACCAGGCGTCCCCACGCTGGTATATCAACAAACCAGTCAAGAATGACACTCGCAACAAAGAGCATCACGCTCCAGCGCAGAAAAACAAGTGCGCCTTCGGTCAGCCGCAGCCCTTGCTCCCTGCGCCACACAGCCTTTAGGCTAGCATCCAGTTTTTGCTCTTGTGTATTGTTCACCGTTTAAATCCTCTTAATCCTGTTCCCGGCCTCTGCCCTCTGATCTCTGTTCTCCGACCTCCGTCCTCTGCCCCCTGCCTCACGGCAGATCGTACCTCCGTCTCACAAGCCATTCCAGCCCCATCAGCGTCACCAGTACTAGAGCCAGCCATCCATTGTCCCAGAGCGGAACCTCCGTCGTAAACGTCGT
>CAIZQW010000450.1 GCA_903935195.1 uncultured bacterium | reverse complement strand
CTTACCGTGGCAACGCTTACATCAGAACTTACATAACGTACCGTTAAACCAGAACTGGCTGATTCTACAGCGGGCGTTTACGGGTAGTCCGGAACAGGAGAGGAGAAAGTTCTAAAGTTCGAGAGTTCTAAAGTTCTAAAGTTGGTGACAGGCACATCTTTTTAGCAGCATTGTCCGGCTCCAAGGAAAGGAGCCGCCAATAGGCCCGACTGGGGCAAGATGCGTACCAGCCGGATCACCCATGAGAAGGAAAACAGAGAAGAAGTGAGTTAGCGAGAGAATTCTAGACCCCTGCAAACAACTTGGAACTGCGCACAAAACTTTCGCGGAGCGACATTCGTCAGCGTGTCAGGAGGCGGCCACGGCGTTTGCCAGTGAAGCGTCCATCCTGATAGGGATGGGCGCCATTGACAAAGACGTGGCTGAGGCCCGTCGAGAATTGATGCGGCTGAGCATACGTGGCGTTGTCCTGGAAGGATTCGGGCGTGAAGACAATGAGGTCCGCGAAGGCGCCGACGCGCAGGACGCCGCGGTCTTTGATGCCGAAGGCGGAGGCGGGGAGTTGGGTCATGCGTTCGATGGCACGTTCAAGCGAGAGTCCCAGCTTCTGGGTGAGAAGGGAGAGAAAGCGCGGCATGGTTCCGTATGCGCGTGGATGGGGATGGTCTTGGCCGAGAGGGCCCCACGGAGCGCGCAAGGATGCATCGCTGCCAGGCATGACCCAGGGTTGGGAGAGGATACGGAGCAGATTGGTTTCGCACATGCCGAAGAAAAAGGCATTGGTCCGTGTCTCGTCCAGTTCGATGATGCGGCAGAGGGTCTTTCCGACGCTGAGATTGAAGTGGCGTGCTGCTTCGGCGACGGTGAGTCCGCTGACAGCCCGGACGTCTGGCGTCCAGCCACCGCCGATCATGACTTGCGACCAGTCACGTTCCGCGTTGTCCAATTCGGTCTCCAGGCGTGCACGTGCAGAAGGATCTCGCAAGGTCGCCAAAATTTTGTCGCGTCCGCCTGCTGAGGACCACTCAGGAAGAATGATATCGAGATCGGTCCCGCTGGCCAAATAGGGGTAGCGGTCCGCATGGACCTGAAAACCCTTGTTTCTGGCGTTGTTGAGCGTCTCGAGGACTGCATCGATTTTGTGCCAATTGTTCGCCCCCGATGTCTTGAGATGGGAGATTTGCGCATGGATGCCTGTTTGTTCGATGAGGTGCAGGACTTCCTCAATCGATTCGAGGAGCCTGTCGCCTTCGCTCCGGATGTGGGAGCCATACATGCCTCCGGCCTTTGCCGTTGTCCGAACAAGGGTTTCGATCTCGTCACCTGTGGCATATTTGCCAGGCTGGTAAAGGAGCCCCGTGGTGAGGCCCCAGCCGCCCTCGTCCAGCGCCTGCTCGAGGCGTTGCTGCATGAGCTTGACCTCGTCAGGGGTCGCCGGTCTTGGGTCATAGCCGGTCACGCCGGCACGCAACGTATTGTGACCGATAAACTGAATGGTATTGATGGCTGGGGGATGTCCATTCAGAAGTTCCCGATATTCGGCCACAGTTGACCACGTCGGGCCGGGTTCCAGGGATTTCTCGTCTTTCGCTTGCGGATAGAAGTGTGAGGCCCAGTCAGAGGGGAGACGCGCCTTGCCGAGGCGCGGGGCGGAGGAGCCGCCGCATTGTCCGTTGACTTCCGTTGTAATGCCTTGCGTTAGTTTGCTGGGGGCATCAGGTTCCAGAAGCAGGTACGTGTCAGAATGGGCGTGCGCATCAATGAATCCCGGAGCGACGATCTGGCCGCTGGCATCGATCACTTCTCCTGCAGAGGCTGTTGAGAGGTCGCCGATGGCAACAATGCGTTCTCCAGAGATCGCGAGATCCGTGTGGATTCCCGGAGCGCCTGTCCCATCGATGACTGTTCCATTCTTGATGATAAAATCGTACATGATATCCTTTTTACAAGAGCATCCGAACGCCAGGAACCTTTTTGATGGCCGCATCAAAGGTCTCCATCTCCGAACGGCTCTTCATCAGGATCGAGATGCTGAAGGCGGCATAGCGTCCTGCTCCAGAGGCATGTGATGCTGTGAGGGGCGCCTTGACTTGATAAGAACTGACAGCCAGCAGGAGAGCCTGCTCGGCTTTCGCTTCTGCCTCGGTGATGATTCGGAAATGGAAGAGTGCCGGATATTCAACCTCTCTGGGCACCTGCGTATTCGTTTTGGCTGATGGGTTCATGATTTAGATACGTTTCCCGCCTCGCTAGTGGGTTGCATGTCCTGTCCCGGCGAGTCGGAATAATAGACAAAAACAAAGGATTACGTTAGCGGATTCGACTCGAACATGCAACTGCAATTTGAATTTTCGCATGAAAAAGGGGGCCCAAAAAGGAGTCGCCTTTTTTCGATGAATATGGCGTTGCTGATTTTAGAAAACTATGCCATACTTATTCTAAGTTTTTTACAAACAAAGCTGTTTCATGTTGGATTAAATTTATAAAAACGGGAGAAAACGATGAGTCAGAAGAAAACGGGCGGCGTTTCCAGGCGTGCTTTTGTGGCGGGTTCCGCTTCAACGGTGTTTGCGATTAACTATTTTCCTGGAAAACTCTTGGGCGCTGAAGCTCCAAGTAACAAACTGAACATTGCGGGTATTGGCGTGGGCGGTCAGGGTGGCGGGAATGTCCGTATCTGCAGTGGCAGTGAAAACATTGTCGCGCTTTGCGATGTGGACGATGTCTATGCAGCCCACACGTTTAAGCGCCATCCAAAGGCAGCCGTGTACAAAGACTATCGGGTCATGTTGGAGAAGCAGAAGGATATTGACGCCGTAGTCATTGGCACCCCGGACCACACCCATGCTGTGATCACGCTGGCCTCCATGCAGTTGGGCAAGCACGTTTATTGCCAGAAACCGTTGACACATACCGTCCATGAGGCGCGCGTGCTGACCGCGGCCGCAAGCAAATATAAGGTCCAGACCCAGATGGGCAACCAAGGTCACTCCTGGGAGCCGATCCGCCTGCTGAAGGAGTGGATCCAGTCAGGTGAGGTAGGGGATGTGACTGAAATCCATGCGTGGAGCGATCGTCCGATCGGGATTCCTTCCTATGCGAATTTTGCTGTACGGGAACTTCCCAAGGGTGACGAGAAGATTCCCTCGACACTGGACTGGGACTTGTGGTTGGGGCCGGCTGCGATGCGTGCGTATAGCGCGGCCTACACGCCGTTCAAGTGGCGTGGCTTCCTGGACTTTGGTACCGGTGCATTAGGTGACATGGGCTGCCATATCCTCGATCCCTCCTTCTACGCACTTGACCTGGGCAATCCGGTCACGGTCCAGGCTGAAGTGGAACATGTGAAGCCTGAGCTCAGTCCGCACGTCTTCCCGATCTCCTCCAAGGTGATCTACAACTTCCCTGCACGTGGTAAAATGCCGCCTGTCAAGTTGACCTGGTTTGATGGACACTTTAAGGTGCCGCGTCCTCCGATGCTGGAGCCGGATCGTCCGTTGCCCGAGAGCGGTGCAATCATCTACGGTTCCAAGGAGACATTGATGCACGACTCGCACGGGGCCTCTGGTTTGCGGGTGATTCCCGAGACGCGTATGCAGAACTTTAAGCGTCCTCCGAAGACAATTGCTCGGGTTAAGGGCAAGCATGAAGAGGACTGGATTAGGGCTTGCAAGGATGGTAATCCTGCCAGTTCGACGTTTGAATACGGAGGTCCCTTGACCGAGATGGTCTTGCTCGGGGTGATCGCCATGCGCGTGCCCAACGAGAAGTTGGAGTGGAGCTCCGAGAAGATGCAGTTCACCAACAGCGCCAAGGCCAATGAGTATGTCAAAGCGACGTACCGCCAAGGCTGGTCGCTGTAGGCACTTATGAACCAAGGGGCGGGTGGAAAACCCGCCCTTCTTCTTTTCTTATGCTCTTGTCTCCGACAGCGCATTTATAGTATATTACTAAGCTTTCGTGAGCGACAGAGTAACAACACGCATGAAAGATGAGGTTTTTGTATGAAAGAAGCAGTGGTAATTCGTCCTGGTTGTCTTGAGTTTCGCGAGGTTCCAGAGCCCAAAGCAGGTCCTGGACAGGTGGTCATTCGTGTCATGCGGATTGGCGTATGCGGTTCGGATATCCATGTGTGGCATGGCAAGCATCCGTTTGTCACCTATCCTTTGGTTCAGGGGCATGAGTATGCAGGTGTGGTCGAGTCGATCGGACCCGGCGTGCAAGGTATCGCGGTCGGAGAGAAGGTTGCCGCGACGCCCCAGGAGGTCTGCGGTATTTGCCCGCCCTGCCGGCGTGGACAGTACAATGCGTGCGAAGTGCTGAAGGTCAGGGGTTTCCAGGCTCCGGGTTCCGCACGGGATCTCTTTGTGACCGAAGCTGAAAAGATTGTCAAACTGCCTGCGAATTTTACCTTTGAACAGGGTGCCTTTGCTGAGCCGGTTGCGGTCGCTGCGCATGTGACGGGCCGTGCCGGGGATCTGAAGGGCCGCAATGTGGTCGTCTCTGGCGCGGGTACAATTGGCAATTTCATTGCTCAGGCCTGTCTGGCGAAGGGTGCGGCCAAGGTGTTGCTGACTGATATCAGCACCTATCGCCTAGAGG
>CAIZQW010000449.1 GCA_903935195.1 uncultured bacterium | reverse complement strand
TTATCTCTGGTAGGGGTTCGGATAGCGTCTTGAGACAATCAAGATAGAAATGAACCGGAACGGCGAAGACTAAAAAGCCCATCGGGAACCATAATAATTTAGCGACTTCTTTCCCCCAAAGGGCATAGGAAACAGAAATGACAACGCCAGCAAGAGAGAGAAGCTGGAAGGGAGGCTTGTCGCTCGTAGCAGATGTAACAAGCGCGCCAAAAAAGAGGCAGGTTAATCCGAATCCGATCCAAGAGGGTAAGGCGGCGACTTTCGAAATCTCGTTCCTCCGACTACAGAGAGCATAGCAACTGATCAAGGGGACGAACCACTCGAAGGACAGTAGTTGTGCGGCTGATAGCTTTGTGAAGTCAATGACCATCGCGCTAAACAATATATTTTTGAAATGAAGGCAGCCAAGGACAATTAATACGCCCAACGTCACAGCGCGTAACAAGGGCCATCTTGGTGATTTTAACTTTATAGAGCAGTTTGACAACTGTCATGACCTTGCCGTAGTCGAGGCGTTCATCGGCGCGCACAAGCACGGCGGTCTCTGCATCGTCTGCCGCAAGATTGCCTAAGGTCTTCTCAAGATCATCGTGGGAGATGGTCCGATTATTCAGAAAGACCTTTCCTTGTGCATCCAAGGTCACGATGTTGACCTTCTTGCTGGGCAGTGAATCCGTCTTCCCGTGGGGCAGGCGGACTGAGATGCCCTGTTCCAGGGCAGGCGTGGTGATGATGAAGGTGATCAGCAAAATAAAGGTCAAGTCAATCAACGACGTCATGTCGATGTTGTTGATGATCATATTCGTCTTCTTATGCCTCAGTCGGCGAAGGGCCATTAGTTGTCTCCTCCCTTAAATTCGCAACCGATGCGTCCGACGATCTCGTCAGCAAAGCCCTCCATGTCGTTGTTGATATGGCGAACTTTACCCGCGAGGTTGTTATAAAAAATAGCGCAGGGAATAGCGACCAAGAGGCCGACCACCGTTGTCAGCAAGGCGGAGGAGATCGCGGGAGCGATAGCTGAAAGAAGCACGGTATTCTTTGCGCCCATCTCAGCAAATGCATCCAGAACGCCCCAGACTGTTCCAAGGAGGCCCAGCATCGGTGAGGCGGTTACAATGGTAGCCAACATGCCCATGCCATGCTCGACACGAATCTCCTCTTCCATGACGACGTGTTCGCAGGTGCTTCGGACTAACTCAAGCTCGGCTGGAGCCAAGGCAGCACGTTCAGCTCCTCCTTGGTTACGTATAATGACGGTCCGACGCGTATCCGGATCTAAAAACTTCAGTGTACGTTCGCAGGTGCGATCATAAATCAGCGACAAGGAAGTCAGCGTCAATTTCTTTCTGGAAAGGTAAAGGGCTAAGACATCACCGCCTGCAATAAACTCTCGGAAGAACCGCTTATTATTGCCCACAATGCTCGAAAGTTCCTTGTTTTTGCCGATGATAATGGCTGCTGCGACAATGGAGCTGGCGAGCTGAATCAGCACAATTGCCTTACCCATCAAATTCGACGACGTGAAGCCATCAATGAGCGTTGCTACTGGTAAGTTCATGGGGCAAACCGTCACAAATTCCATCATAAAAATCTCCTCTTACACCTGAAAAGGATAAAGAATGCGTCAGAGGGCTTAGGATGTCAATACAGAATCACATTAACCCCATATTTTTTTCACGCCCTTTTTAATGAAAGGTTCTTGACTCTATATGCAAATAATCGGAAAATATCTCTGTTTTAGAAGCTTTAAGGAAATTCTTACGTATGCGCATCATTGGTGTGATTCCATCGCGGTGGGGGTCGACCCGTTTTCCAGGGAAGAGCCTCTATCCGATTTGTGGTAAACCGTTGGTCCAGTGGGTCGTTGAGTCTGTCAAGCGGGCTCGTCTACTGGATGAGGTCATTGTGGCTACGGATGATGAAAGGATCGCTGCGGCGGTACAAGGTTTTGCAAAGGTTGCGATGACGCGGCCCGACCATCCCTCTGGGACGGATCGTGTGGCGGAGGCAGCCAATCCTCAGGACGAGGATATTGTGATCAATATCCAAGGGGATGAGCCACTCATCAATCCTGATTTGATCGACGCTCTTGCAGCGCGGATGAAGGCGGATCCGGGATGGGCGATGGCGACTGCAGCCTGTCCGATTCGGAACACACGTGATCTGGAGGCGCGGACGGTCGTCAAGGTGGTGCTGGACAAGGATGGCGGGGCGCTCTATTTTTCGAGGTTGCCGATTCCCTGTCGCCGTGATGGTGATCCGGATTTAGCTTCAGGTCTCTATTTGCGTCACTTGGGGATTTATGCGTATCGGGGAGCCTTCTTGAAGCGCTTGGTGAAAGAGAAGCCCTGCGCCCTTGAGACCACGGAGTGTCTCGAGCAGTTGCGTGCGTTGTATCTCGGTGGAAGAATTGCCGTGATCCAGACTGAGGAGCTGGGCGTCGGTGTGGATACGCCAGAAGATGTGGCTGTTGTCGAAGCGATTATCAGAAAGCAGACATTATGAAAAAGATCAAAGTAGAAAAAGCGATTTTTGGTGGTAAACAGCTGGCATTCATTGCTGGTCCCTGCGTGATTGAATCGGTTGAGGGGACGATGGATCTTGCGGAGAAGCTGGTGAAGTTGGCGAAAGAGTTGAAGGTTCCCTTCGTATTCAAAGCATCCTTCGACAAGGCCAATCGGACCTCGATTGACTCCTATCGCGGACCTGGCATTCTTGACGGTCTCGAAATTCTCAAAGAGGTTCGTGATCGTTTTAATGTGCCGGTGTTGACCGATATCCACGAGGCATGGCAGGCGGAGTTTGTCGCTGATGTGGTCGACATTCTCCAGATTCCCGCCTTCCTCTGCCGTCAGACAGATTTGCTTGTGGCCGCTGCAGAGACAGGACGGGTCATCAACGTCAAGAAGGCTCAGTTCTTGGCTCCTGAGGATATGCGCAATGTGATTGCCAAAATCGAGGCTTCTGGTAACAACAATATCATTCTGACCGAACGTGGCTCCAGTTTTGGTTATAACAATCTGGTTGCGGATATGCGGAGCCTGTTGATTATGCGGGAGTTCGGCTATCCAGTCGTCTTTGATGCGACGCACAGCGTGCAGCGTCCTGGTGGTGCTGGCAAGACCAGTGGTGGCGATGGACGTTGGGCACCTGCGCTGGCGCGCGCAGCAGTAGCCACAGGCGTGGATGGTGTTTTCATGGAGACGCATGTCAATCCAGCCGAGGCCCTTTCGGATAAGGCCAATGCGATTGCCTTTAAAGATTTGAAAAAGGTCTGGCAAAATCTGATTGCGATTCATGCGATTGTTTCAAAAGGAAAGGCTTGATCGTCAAGCCTTCGGAACGGATGCGATTGAATAAAACCATCATCTTGCTGTTTACCTGTCTGACCTTGGGTCAGGCAGTTGCTGCGGATTCAGCCGAGAGTACAGAAGCGCGGGCGACGCGCTGGCTGACGAATCGGCTGAATGTTGCGGCATGGCAGGGGTTGATGGATAAGTGGAATGCCTCCAAGGCCGAGATGACAGCTCCGATCGAGAATCTCTCTTTGCCTGTGGATCTCTATTCGGATGGCCGGAAGCGTATCGTTCTCCTAGCGAGGCGGGCACAAATTTTATCGAAGTCCTTAATCTTTGCCGAGGGGGTTCGGCTCGAGATGTTGTCGCCTGAGGGAAAGACAGAGGGTGTTGTCCTCGCGGAAGACTGCCTGTTGGATCAATCCACCAAGCGTGGTTATTGCCGTGGCTTGGTGGATGTCACGAAGGGGACGGATCATATCAAAGGGCGGGGCATGATGTTTGCCGCAGATGAAAAATTTATTAAAATACTTGCCGAATGTGAAATTCGGACAAAGCGTATTCCAACGAATGTAGGGAGATTGCCATGATGTGGAGTAAGGGACTGCTATCTGTTTTAACTGTTGTTGCTCTAGCCGGCATGGCGGGGGCGCAAGGGTCAACCGCTGCGGCTGACCTCTTGAACGAATTGAAAACATCGGCGCCGACTTCAGTTAAGCCGATGCCTCCCAGCTCTGTTGTGGCAAAACCCGCTCTTGCAGTTCGCGAACAACCCGTTACGATTGCGACAACTCCAGCGGTTGTGGTGGCTCCACCTGTTGTGACGCCGCCTGCTGTCGTCGTAGCACCGCCTGTTGCAGTTGTGACTCCGCCGGCGGTTGTCATTCCCACGAGTGTTCCGGAGGGTGTTGTTCTCTCTACAAACGTTCTTGGAGTTGGCGTTGGTACAACTGAGAAACCGAAAGTGACGCTCGCGCAACCCAAGAAGCATAAGACGGCTAACTCATTTTTGAGCAAGTCCGGCAGTTCAACAAATGCCCCTTTGCGCGAGACGATTATTACGTCAGACAAGATTGATTTCGACTATAATGAGGGCGTCATCCTCTTTGATGAACATGTGGTTGTGGATGACCCGCAATTCGTGATGCGTTCCGATCGTCTCTTGGTTTTCATGGAGAGCACGAATGATGTGAGTCAGGTGATGGCTGTCGGGAATGTGGTATTCTCGAATGAGATGCGCTCAGCAACCTGTGATAAGGCGGTGTATACCCGCAAGGATGGCCAAGTGGTTCTCTCTGGTGATGTGCGACTAAAGACAGAAGGCGAGACCACAGGCGAGGTGCGTGGTAAAAAGGTTGTGATCTGGGTCGATGATGAACGTGTTGAGGTTTTAGAAGGTGCGCGTATCACCTTGCCCCCTGGCACCTTTAAAAAAGTCGGTGAGCACGAGAAAAAAGTTCCCGAACTCGAGAAGAAAGAGACACCTGCTCCAGAAAAAAAATGAATGAGAATCAAACACTAACTGCTGAGGTGAGTTCCATCCCTGATCTTCAGGCGGAGGGGCTTGTTAAGCATTATGGGACGCGGACCGTTGTGAATGGAATATCCATCTCTGCGCGTTGCGGAGAGATTGTAGGTTTGCTCGGACCCAACGGGGCTGGAAAGACCACGACTTTCTATATGCTGGTCGGCCTGGTTAAGCCGAACGAAGGAAGTGTCACCTTCCGAGGTGTCAACATTACGAGAACCCCTGTTTATCGACGCGCGCGTATGGGGATTGGGTACTTGGCGCAAGAGGCCTCGATTTTTCGCAAGTTGACAGTGGAAGAGAATGTGCTGGCGATTTTGGAGACGTTGCCTTTGAACAAGATTCAACGTAAGGAACGTGCCGAAGAGTTGCTGGGAAGCCTCGGCTTGCTGAAGGTCTCCAAGCAACGGGCCTATACCCTCAGCGGTGGCGAACGCCGTAAGCTTGAGATTGCGCGCGCCTTGGTGCGTCGTCCTGCACTCTTGATGCTGGATGAACCCTTCAGTGGCGTGGACCCCTTGGCGGTGCACGACATCCAGGAAATCGTACGGGGTTTGCGCGATAAAGGTCTGGGGATTATTGTGACCGACCACAGTGTTCGCGAGACGCTTTCGATCGTTGATCGTGCGTATTTGGTGTATGATGGTAAAATTTTGCGTGAGGGAACAAGTGATTTTCTTGTGCAAGATGAAACGGCGCGCCAGTTTTATCTCGGTGCAAATTTTAGAATGTAATAGCAACAACGAAAGGTAGGTAGTTATGTCCATTGAAGTAAATGTGCGTCATGAAACAGAAGTAGGCAAAAAGAAGTTTGCAGAGGCGTATGCCGAGGTGTGCGCTGAGCAGATTGTTGAGAAATTCAACAAAGTAGACAATGTGCATGTCGTCGTTGATCACCAGCGTTTTCTGTATGAAGCCGAGTTTGTTGTGCATGTCAAGGGACACACGATTGAAGCTAAGGAGCATGCTGAAAATCTGCGTTCGGCGATTGATACCGCTGCAGCACGCGTCACCAAACAGTTGCGTAAATTGGCGAGTAAGGTTGAAGCAGTGCATCTGCATCAGGCTAAACATGTCTAATGAGTGTTAAGACGACAGATAATCATCAAATCATCAACCAGCATGCGCGCGTGACAGTCAACCAGTTCTTCAAGGAAGGGCGCGAACGACTGAAACTCGAAATGCTGGCGGGTGAGCGTGGAATCAATCGGGTGTTGACAGAGCCTTTGCTCCATCGTCCTGGTTTGGCGTTGACAGGCTTCTATGAGCATTTTGCGTGGGAGCGTGTACAAACCATTGGTATGGCGGAGTATGGGTATCTCTCTTCATTGCCAGAGGCGTTACGGAAGCAGCGCGTCCATGAACTCTTTGCAATGAACATCCCCTGCATGGTGTTTACCCGCGGGCTTAAGGTTTTTCCGGAGATTCTCGAGGTGGCGGAGCACTTGGGTATTCCAGTGATGAAGTCTGAGATGTTGACACGCGAGTTTTTGCGCGCTGGGACCTTCCTCCTGGAAGAGCTGGATGCGCCGCGTTGCAAGGTTTACGGCACGATGGTTGAGGTCTCGGGTGTGGGTGTCTTTATTGAAGGATCCCCGGGGCTCGGCAAGAGCGAGACCGCACTGGGCCTGATCAAACGTGGACATGCCTTGGTGGCCGATGATCTGACTCAGTTCAGAAGGGACAGTAATGGCCGGTTGATCGCCTCGGCCCTTAATATCACGAAGTTTTTCATGGAGATTCGTGGCATCGGAATTATTTATGTTCCTGCGATTTTTGGGGTGACGGCTGTCCGTGGCGAAAAGCACGTGGATTTGGTTATCACCTTGATGCGCCAGGCAGATGTAGATGCAGAGCTTGACCGTACAGGAACCGAAGAGCTCTATCGTGAATTTCTCGGTATTCGAGTCCCGCAACGTATTGTGCCAGTCGCGCCCGGACGCGATCTGGTTAATCTTGTGGAGACAGCGGCCCAAGAGTATAAATTGCGAATGACGGGATATGTGGCTGTGTCCGAGTTGGATGCACGAATTAAAAAGCAGCATGATGCTACAGGGAGTAAAGCAAATGGGACTATTTGATAAAAAACAGGAGTCGCGCGATCTGGTTCTGCTGAACAAGTACGGCATGCATGTCCGTCCAGCAGGCTTGTTTGCAAAAGTAGCATCGCGATTCAATGCTGATGTCGAGGTAGAGAAGGATGGAAGTATTGTTTCGGGAAAAAGCATCATGGCGTTGATGACGCTTGAGGCTGTTTGCGGAACATCGTTACGCGTCACGGCAAGTGGCCCACAGTTTAAGGAAGTGCTGGATGAGTTGGAAGCGCTCGTCTCACGCAAATTTGATATCCCTGATGAACAATAACCCAGATTGTATTTATTCAGAACATGAGGACGGCATGCAGATTTTTTCAGGCATGCCGGTTTCCCGTGGTTTTGCTTCAGCTCCCGCTTATGTTTTCCGTCCATTGAATAGTGAAGCTGTTTCAGAGGTCAAGATCGCGCCGTCCGATGTCGAGAAAGAGCTGCTGAGGGTGCAGGCTGCGATCACGAAGACCAAGGAGCAGATCCGTTCGATGGCCAATCGTCTGCGCACAGGCCATGGTAGCGTCGCCACAATTATGGATGGTCACGAGATGCTGGTTGAGGATACGACCGTCATCGGCTATTTGGAAAAACGAATCAGGGACCATCTGTACAACGCCGAATGGGCTGTCTCCTGTACGGCGAACCATTTTGCCTCAGTCTTTAACCAGATGAGCGATGAGTATTTGAAAGAACGCGCCAATGATGTCCATGATATTGCGCGACGTATCTTAAGAAATCTCCGTGGACAGGATGATCAAATCCTGACCTTTACAGAACCTCGTATCGTTGTTGCGTCGGAATTAACCCCCTCTGAAACGATCTTGCTCCCTAAGGAGATGGTGTTGGGGTTGGCAACGGATCGTGGCAGTGTGACCTCCCATGCGTCCTTGCTTGCGCGTGCCATGGGTATCCCTGCGGTCGTCGGTATCGGCCGTTTTTCTGAGCACGTCCGGACAGGGGACCGTATTTTATTGGATGGTTCGCGTGGCAAAGTTATTTTGAATCCAGGTGCTTCAACCCAACAGGCCTTTGCAAAGGTTGTGGCCCGCGCGCATCAGATCATGGAGACGGTTGATCAATTCCGTCAAAAACCTGGTCTGACAAAGGATGGCTACCCCATCTCCCTGCTTGCGAATGTTGATCATAAGACTGGACGAGAGGAGTTGCAGGCGGTTAATGCCCAGGGCGTGGGTCTCTTCCGCACGGAATATCTCTGGCTCTCCCTTGATCGTGAACCGACGGAAGAGGAGCAATACAAAGCCTATTCTAAATTGGTAGATACGTTGCCCAAAGATCAGGAAATTGTCATTCGCGCATTGGATCTCGGTGGCGACAAAATGGTCACCGGTAGTCATTTGAAGGAGGCGAACCCTTTTCTCGGCAATCGTTCCATTCGCTTTTTATTGAATGAGCCTAAGATGTTCCAGCGGCAATTGCGGGCTATCCTCCGGACGAGTGCGCATGGCAACGTCTCGATCATGTATCCGATGATTGCGACGCTTGAAGAGTTCCGTGCCGCAAATGCCGTTTTGAACCAATGTAAACTGGCTCTCAAGGCAGAGGGCATCCCATTTAATGATCAGATTAAAACAGGGGTCATGATTGAAGTGCCCTCCGCTGCTTTGATCGCAGATGAGTTGGCGCAGGAGGCAGACTTCTTCTCCATTGGAACAAACGATCTAGTCCAGTATACGTTGGCTGTCGATCGCCTCAATGAGAATGTGTCGCGTCTTTACCAGCCGACACATCCTGCCGTGCTAAAACTGATTGATATGACGGTACGTGCAGGGCATGCCCATAACTGCCCTGTCGCGGTTTGCGGTGAAATGGCCTCTGATCCGGTCTTGGCTGTTTTGTTGATCGGACTTGGAGTCGATGAGTTGAGTATGGCGCCAAACCAGATCCCGCAAATCAAATATGTGCTCAGTCAGGTTACGATTGAAGATGCACGTGCCTTAGCGAAAGATGTCCTTTCACGTAGCAATTGCCTCGGTGAAACCCTCTACGCTGACTGCAAAGCAGTCATTAAGAAGTGGGTTCCGGACGTCTTCTTTGTCTAAACGCCTTTTAAAGGCCACTCTTTATGAAAACGCAGAAGGATGATCATGCTCTCCTTTTCCCTGTTGTCGAACTCTTTGAGTCCGTACAAGGGGAGGGTGCAAATGCTGGACTGCTCGTCTCTTTCCTTCGGTTAGGAGGGTGCAATCTCTCCTGTGAGTGGTGTGACACAGACTCCTCTGTCTTTAAAATGATGGATGTTAAGACGATCCTCGAAAAACTCTCGGCCTTCCGCGTCAGACGCTTGATTCTCACGGGAGGCGAACCCCTGATTCATCCCACCTTGGAGACCTTACTTTCTTCGTTGAAAGAGGCTGGCTATTGGATCGCTCTTGAGACCAATGGTTTGATCAATCCCGCTCCCCCCCTTCGGCGTTTTTTGGATTATATCTCCACATCGCCCAAGGCTCAAGCTACGGGTTACCACGAGGATCAGATGATCCGGCAAGCGGATGAGGTGCGTATTGTCGTGGATGGGGACGTGTTCGACTTCTGTAAACGCATGCGGGAGAAAATTACCGCAAAAAATTATTTTCTCTCCCCTTGCTGCCGTAATGGCAACATGAATGTCGCTGAAACCATGGATTTACTGAAGCGGCTGAATGTGGATCTTCACGAAAACCCATGGCGCCTCTCACTTCAATTACATAAACTAATTGGTGTTCGCTAACCCGCTCTATTGATCGAGCTTGATACGAACGCGCACAATGCCATTCGAGACGGTCGTCTCAACCGGACCGACCTGTTGAGGCGAGCAGGGAATATAGAACTGTTTTAAGATTTTTGCTTTCGGATTGCCGACAGGCGAGGCAATCAGGGAGAGGACGTTTCCTTCAGTTGAAACGATCACGCTCTTTTCATCAATCTGGTTTGATAATGCGAAGGCGATGTGAAGAAGACCATCATGTTCTCGCATGTCCGCCGCCTGCTTCACTGGAGCATCCTGCCAGCTACTATCATGCGAAAGCGTACGCGCAATCCTGCTGACACGCGACTGGCTCACCCCGTCAGGCGAAAACGAGATGGTATGCTGCGAGGCCTGAACCATATAGTGAGCCGGCTCACCCACCTCCCTCTCCTGTGGCTGAACATCGGTTATTGATGGTGACGATGATTCCTTGCGACTCCCTAGGCGGTCTGTCACAAGAAGACCAACGATCGCAATAAGAAGTATGCGGTCAAACCAACTTAATAGACTATTTGTATTCGTACTCATCGTTTTCTATGCCTTAATAAGCACAACCTGTGCCAGTGGCTTAACAAAGTGGCAGTTGGCAGTTGCAGTCGGCAGTCAAAGTTACTAACGCAGAGTTCTTGCGTCCTTCTTGTCCTTCCGTCCTTTCGTCAGAACTGCTACTGCCGACTGCAACTGCCTACTTTCACCTTTTTGGGCCAACTTGTCGTAAAGAGGCGCGCCAATTTGTCGCAGATGGCTTGTTTTGAGAAGCTAAAAATGGTATGCTTTAACCGTTTTAAGGAGCTTATTGGCAAGGCACGGTACTTGCTAAATATTTCTGAAATGAATCTGCTTGGAGAGGAAAAAAAGAGACCTGGGGTACGGCTTGAGTACATTTTACTCATGGCCTTTTTGGTATTTATGTTGTTAGCAGGTATGGGGCTCTATTTTCTAAAAACAACGCATGAGCGACAGACACGTGTCTCGGCAACCGAGTATGTGCTTAATCGGGGGGTCCTTCTTCTGAATACGGTCTGCGCGATGCAGGGCGTCTCCTCGACCAATGCGCCTCTTGAGTCCTTGAAGGCCCTTTCCGATACAGCAGATACCATTTTTTCTGTTCGGCCAGATGTTCAATCGCTCTCGATCATGCGGGATGGTGTGACCGTCTTTCATCGCCAGTCACAGGGGCTTGAGACATTACAGGCTACAAATGGACTTTCAATGGCGGGGAGTGAGTCAGACACAGTCATGTCAGGGAGCACCCTTGAAATTGGGGGTGTCCAGCAACCGGTCTTTGTCTTCTCGCGTGCAGTCGGTTCTTCTGATGGACGTGCTACCGTGATCGAGGCGACTCTGAAGCGTGGCGCGGTGGGACAAGCAGAGGAGACCGCCCGTAAAGCTGTCTCCTCGCTCTTTCTTCTTTCGATGGTTGTCTTGTTGCTCTCGTTCAGCGCCTGCGCGGGTGTCTTAGTCTTGGCGATACTGCGCGATCGCCGACGTGAAGCACGCTCACGGCAAGAAGAGCATCTGGCCTTTTCGGGGGTCTTGGCAAACGGTATCCTTCATGATTTTCGCAATCCAATGTCTGCCGTCCGTCTGGATGCTCAGATGCTGGAACGCGAGATGGTTCGGGAGGGTGGGTTTAGATCAGAACGTGTTACAGAACTTTCAGGCCGTATCGCGCGCACCATGGCGCGCATGGATAAGATTTTTCACGAGTTCCTCTTCCTGGCCAAACCCGCTGATGAAAAGCCTGAGGTTGTTCATATTGCACAGGTCATGAAGGAGTGTGTGGATACCCTTTCGCCGCGCATCGAACAGGCAGAGGTTCAGGTCACGGTAAAGAGTTCTGAGAACCTGCCGGGCGCTGAGGCTTTCCCCTTTGCGCTTCGTCGAGCCTTTTTGAATGTGCTGGTGAACGCCTTGCAGTTCGCCCCCAAAGGCTCTCTTGTTGAGGTCGTGGTGACACAAAAAGAGGCTCATCTCGTAACGGATATTCTCGACAGGGGACCTGGAATTCCCTCGCAGCAACGTAAGAAGATCTTTGACCTTTTTGTCACCACGCGGCCAGAAGGGACTGGCCTCGGGCTCTTTCTGGCACGCACAGCTATTCAACGCTGTAACGGAACCATCGAAGCCTTGCCTCGTGAGGGAGGCGGAACGTGTATACGCATCACCCTGCCAGTTTTAGCGGAGAAATCATCATGAAGCCAACCCTCCTTATCATTGAAGACGATAGTGACAATGCCCGTTCCATGCATGAAGTCGCAGATGACGCTGGCTTTAACGTCATTGATGCAGCCACAGGCAAGGCAGGCATTGACCTCTTTAAACAACACCAGCCTGATGTCGTCTTGAGTGACTTGGTGTTGCCTGATATTGATGGACTCGAAGTCCTCTCCCAGTTGCGCGCTCTCCAGCCAGAGGTCCCGGTACTCATCATGACCGCCTACGCCTCTGTGGAAACCAGCGTGCGGGCCCTTCGAAATGGTGCGTATGACTACATCACGAAACCTTTAGATCTCGATGATATCCAGTCGAAGTTGCTTCGCGCGTCGGAGACTTCCCGATTGCGTCACCAGGTGGATGAACTCTCGCAGTCAGTCCGCGAACGGTTTGCGTCAAGTGCCATCATTGCCGAGTCTCCCAGTATGAAGACTGTAATCTCGCAGATCGAGGCGCTGGCCGATACCATGGCAACGGTCCTTATCTCTGGCGAAAGTGGGACTGGCAAGGAACTGGTTGCCCGCGCGTTGCATGTGGACTCTAAACGCGCACAGGGGCCTTTTGTCGCAGTCAACTGCGGTGCCTTTGTCGAATCCTTGCTGGAGTCTGAACTCTTTGGTCACGAGAAGGGTTCCTTTACCGGAGCATCAAGTTTGCACAAAGGGGCGTTCGAGCGTGCGGATGGCGGGACGCTTTTCTTGGATGAGATCGGGGATGCCCCACTCTCTGTCCAGGTAAAGTTGTTACGCGCCTTGGAAGAGCGCGAGATCAGACGGGTAGGGGGACGCGAGGTCATCAAGGTGAATGTGCGCTTGCTCTCTGCAACAAACAAAAATCTGGATGCCCTTGTCACCGAGGGTAAATTCCGCGAGGATCTCCTCTATCGTTTGAATGTCGTGACACTTCGTGTGCCGCCCTTGCGGGGACGCAAAGAGGATATCCGTAAGATGGCGGATCGCTTTATCGCAAAAGCCTCCTCAGAGAATAGCAAGACCATCAAAGCTGTCCAGCCAGACTTTTATAGGCTGCTTGAGACGTATGAATGGCCAGGCAATGTCAGGCAGTTGCGAAACATAGTCGAATCCGCGGTCCTCCTCTCGGTGGATGGTGTGCTGGCCGCGCAAGCCGTGGTCCTGCCAGGAAGTACGCGTGCCTTGGCCGGCGAACTCTCCGTGCCCGATGGCATGACACTCGAACAGATTGAATGCGCGATTCTGGAGTCGAAGCTGCGCACGAATGGTGGTAATCGGACGTTGACGGCTGATCAGCTCGGCCTTTCGCGTCGCACCATCCAACGCAAGATCAAGGAGCACAAGTTGCCGTACTGATATGAAGCATAACAAACACATGCCACGCGGGGTGGATATCCTGCATGAAGACCGCGATCTCTTTGTGATTAACAAGGCTATTGGTGTGCTCTCGACTGGGACGCGCCGGGACGAAGCCTTCACAGCGGAGAATGTACTGAGCAACTATCTGCGGAAGGGCTGCGCCCGTTCGACCAAGCATGTCTATCTGGTCCATCGTCTCGATCGTGAGACCTCCGGCATCATGCTCTATGCCAAGACAGAGGAGGCTCAGCAGCGGCTCAAGGATAATTGGTCAAAGAATGAGAAGATCTACTACGCCGCAGTCAGAGGACACCTCACAGAGAAGAAGGGTGTTTTGTCGAGTTACTTGGCGGAAGATGAAGATCTCTATGTCTATTCTGTGAAAGACCCTGCGCAGGGGAAGCTCTCGCAAACCGCCTACGAGGTTGTCGCGGAAAATCCGAACATGAGTCTCGTTAAAATCAATCTTCTTACGGGCAGAAAAAATCAAATCCGCGTCCAGTTTTCAGAACAGGGCCATGCTGTTGTCGGTGACCCGAAGTATGGCCACAACGATCCCTTTACAGAACGCCTCTGCCTCCATGCAAAGTCAATTGCTTTCGACCATCCCTACTCCGGCAAGCGCATGACCTTTGACACACCCTTGCCGCAGACGTTCCTGCGCCTCTTTCCTGGTTTCGAGGTGTAAAGGCGGGGCAATCTGTCCTTTTAAAAGTTTTCTTTGTCACGCATCGGCTTCTTCACGGGAAGACAGGCTGTTCTGTTGTAAGATTCTTGCAAAGTTAACCTTGTATAAATCAGCTTTACTTAAAAGTAAGGAAATGGTATCTTACTTTCAATTCAGAAATAGGAGTAAGTCTTATGATTGCGACATTATCCTCAAAAGGGCAGATTACCATCCCAATCTCGATTCGGGAGCTTTTAGGCATTAAAACAGGGGATGCTATCGATTTCGTGACGACAAAAAGTAAAACGATCGAGCTGGTTCCTACACATACGCCTGTGCATGCGCTTCGTGGACTTGTCTCGAAGCCCAAGCGCCCTGTGACGATTGCAGAAATGGATGCTGCCATTGGGTCAGGGGGCGAAAAATGATTGGCTTAGACACCAATATAGTCATTCGCTATCTTGTTCAGGACGATCCTGAACAGTCAAAGATTGCCAATCGGGTTTTTGAAAAGGAGTTGACCCTTAAAAATAAGGGGCGGATCTGCGTGATCGTTTTATGTGAGGTTGTCTGGGTGCTCGCACGGTGTTACAAGCAGAACAAAGAGAAGATTGCTGAGGTGATCAAGACTCTTCTACTCGCTGATCATATTGAACTGGAGTCCCGTGACGCCGTGTGGAAGGCGCTACGGGCGTTTGAAACCGGTGGAGCCGATTTTTCCGATTACCTGATTGCCCATCTTCATCAGGAACATGGTGCACCATTCACATTGACTTTCGACCAGCAAGCCGCTTCTTATCCGTTCTTCAAGCTGGCAACGTGAACCCCCGAGAAGAATTCCTCCATTCCAGCCTGTCCGCCGTAGCCAGAGGGCGAAGGAGGAAGCCTTGGCGGAGACAGGCGAATTGAAGTTATAGCTAAGCCCGCCGCCCGGGGCCCCGGGAATAAACAAGACGAGTAACTTTTTCTCACAGAGGCACAGAGAGCACAGAAAAATTCATTTTTCGTGGTTTTCGTGTGTTTCGTGGGAAAAACTATTGAAGTTACAGTAAGCTCATGTATCGGATAAAAAGACTTTTGATTATAACGGTTGTAACCGTAACGGTATTTGCGGTTATGGTTTTGGGTGTTTATCAATTCGGGCGTACGATTTGGCATCCTGCGGTGGTTAAATCTATGGGTGGACGATCAAATAACGAGGTTATCGAATCAATTAAAGCGAAGAAAAGCTATTTAACGGCCTTGCCAGCAGGTAAAGAGTTGACTGTTCTAGTCTTTAAGAGCAGCAAGGTTATGGAAGTTTTTTATGATAACACGTTGGTGATGCATGTACCGGTATTGGCTGCATCCGGTGTGGCGGGACCAAAGATTAAAGAGGGGGACTGTCAGGTTCCCGAAGGCATTTATAAGATTGATGTATTAAATCCTAATAGTTCGTACTATTTATCCATGCGCATCTCGTATCCCAATGAAACCGACCTAAAGAGATCAAAGGCAAGGGGTGTCACGGAAGTGGGTGGGGATATATATATTCACGGTAAAGCCGCCTCAATAGGGTGTATTGCGATTGGCGACGATAAAATCGAGGATCTCTATTTCTTGGCGATTCTCGCTGGCCTCAAAAATACGAAAGTCGTGATCGCTCCTTCGTTAAAGGTGCATTATGAAAAGATCACCGACAAGGAGATCAAACAATTGTATAAATCCATATATGCCCAGATTGACATACTAAAATCCAGCCAACGAACGAATCTGCTGGAGCGGGCTTCTCCAGCCCGATGAGCCACTTTACAGGTTCTCACACATTCCCCTTGCTTCTGCCATCACAAACAGTAATAATGAACACAAACTTTGCGTGGTTGCCAGTAAAACAACGGAGTAGTAATATGAAAGATAATACGATGAGGCGCTTTGTGGATATTGCACTGTATGTGTTGCTCTGCTTTATCGTGGGCACGGGTTTGCTGATTGGCTACCGTCTTCCCCCTTGTTCGAGAGGCGGCGAGCACGGGTATACGCTTTTGAGTCTGGGTCGGCACGACTGGGGAAGTTTACATCTCTGGGCGGCATATGTATTTATTGCTCTATGTATCGTACATCTGATCTTGAACTTCTCGTTTATCAAAAATGTGGTGGCATCTAAGAAGGTATCATTTCTTTTGGGCATCTCTATCCCTGGTGCATTTATCATATTCTGGTTTCTGTTAGCCACCATTGAACTTCAGCCAGGTATTGGAAAATGCGAGACCGAAACGGTGTCACCAACGAAGGCGTGCTTCACTTGCCCTAGCCGTTCAGCATGTACTGAAGCCAATCAATCATCTCCAACAGGAGACGTCCGCGAAGTCTCGTCCGGAAAGTGAAAATTCTACAAGAAGGAGAAATAGTATGAAACAAATGATGCTTGCGTTGCTGGTTCTCAGCGCTATTGTAACGATGACCGGCTGTTCTACAAGTTCTTCCAGTGTCGCCGAGCGGTCTTTCGCTTGCGAGGTCATGGAGCCTGCGTCAAGTAACATGGCAGACGTGCGCTCAGATCGAATGTTGATTTGGAAGGCATCTCTGAATATTCAAGTTTGGAGTGTCAGTAATGCGGTGAACGAGTCTATTACACTCGTTGAACGTAAAGGTGGCTTTGTTGAGAAAAAAAGCGATGGTGGCGAGACGTCAGCCAGTTTGACAGTTCGTGTTCCAGCCAAATCGTTTAGAGAAACACTGTCAGGGTTAGAGACCTTCGGAACCGTGACCTATCGGAATATTCAAGGCGAAGACGTCACAGAGGATTTCATTGATGTTGAGGCCAGACTGAAGAACAAGCTCGTCCTTCGTGATAGACTGAAGCAATTGCTTGAGAAAGCAACAGAGGTCAAAGACATTCTTTCGATCGAGACCGAATTAAACCGCGTGCAGGCAGACATCGACTCGATGCAAGGACGAATCAAATCCCTCAAGGGACAGGTCGAGTATGCCACGGTGACACTTCAGTTTGAGCGAAAAGCTATTCTTGGCCCCTTGGGTTATTTCTTTAAAGGACTCTGGTGGGGCGTTGAGAAACTATTTGTCATTCGGGAATAGGGAATCTTATTCCGCATGAAAGCACTTATACAACGCGTTTCTGAAGCGTCTGTGGATATTCACGGCGAGCGGGTTGCCGAGATCGGGCAGGGGCTGTTGGTCTTGCTAGGGATCACCCATGCAGACACCGAGGCGGAAGTGGAGAAGCTCGCAAAGAAAATTCCGACGCTCAGGATCTTTGAGGACGAGCAGGGGTTGATGAACAAGTCGGTCATGGAGATCGGCGGTAGCGTGATCGTTGTCTCCCAATTCACCTTGTATGCGGACACCCGCAAAGGGAACCGCCCCAGCTTTGTTGAGGCTGCCCGTCCGGAACAGGCGGAGCCACTCTATGAGAAGATGGTTCACCTGCTTCGTGAGAGCATGGGAACTTCACGCGTTCAGACTGGTCGCTTCGGTGCGGAGATGAAGGTTCGCCTCCTGAATGATGGCCCCGTGACGATTGAGTTGGAACTCAATCATCCTGTTAACGACTGAACAGGCAAGACCCGCCTACGCCCAGGCTACGGCGTGGCAGGTGCCTGTTCTCCCACTGTCGGATGCCAACCCCGGCGCGGCGTAGCAACAAGCGAAGCCGGCTGCCAACTGCTACCCTGGCGCGGCGTAGCTTCCAAGCGAAGCCGGCTGCCTACTTTACTCCCCCGCCTTCGGCGGAGGGACATCTCGGTTGTGGTGTTCGAATTTTGCGATAACCGAGAGGACGAACAAGACGCAGAGGGTTGTCAGGATAGCCATGCCGATGCGGCCAAGACCGATAGAGACACCGATGCCTGCGGTCATCCAGATACTGGCTGCCGTTGTCAGACCATGCACATCATTTTTTTCACTGATTTTAATGATGGATCCTGCGCCAATAAATCCAATGCCTGCAAGAACGCCTTGAATAACTCGGGATAAATCCGAGTTGGTGAATCCAGCTTCAGTGCAGGAGAGTATAAAGGCCACCGTACCGAGGCAGACCAAAATATGCGTCCGCAACCCGGCAGGTTTTCCCATGCGTTCGCGTTGGTATCCGATGAGACCGCCCAAAATAGACGCAGCTGTGAAGCGTATGAAGATATGCACGAGTTGCGCCAAATTCGGAAATTCGTGTTGCAAGTGGGACCAGAGATTATCCATAGTAGCCTTTCAAAAGCGTCTTAGGGGTTCAAGGGCTTGAGGGCGTCAATGACGAACAAGCCGTTGTCTCGGATCAGCACGTCGTCGAAGTAGATCTTGCCGCCGCCATATTTCGGCGTCTGGATCATCACTAGGTCCCAGTGGATGTTTGAGTGGTTACCGTTGCTCGCATGGTCGTAGGAGGAGCCTGGGGTGAAGTGGATGGATCCCGAGATCTTTTCATCAAAGAGGATATCGCACATGCCATCCGTGATATGCGGATTCAGACCGATTGCAAATTCGCCGACATAGCGGGCGCCTTCGTCGGTATCAAAGATGGAGTTGATGGCGGCTGTATCTGAGGCTGTGGCCTCCACAATCCGGCCCTTCTCAAAGAGCAGGCGGATGTTCTCATATTTCTTTCCGTCGTAGACCGTCGGGGTGTTGTAACAGATCACGCCGTTCGCGCTGTCGCGCACGGGAGCGGTAAAGACTTCGCCGTCCGGGATGTTGTTCTCGCCTGTTGCCGCGAGGATCGGAATATTCTTGATCGAGAAGGTGAGATTCGTCTCGCCCGGACCCACGAGCTGGACCTTGTCGGTCTTCTGCATGAGTTCCACGAGCGCCTTGGCCGATTCGCGCATCCGGCGGTAGTCCATGTTGCAGACCTTGAAATAGAAATCCTCAAAGGCTTCGGTGCTCATCGAGGCGGCTTGCGCCATGGAGGAGCTCGGCCAGCGCAGGACGCACCACTTGGTCTTATTCACGCGCCAATCAATGACTGGACGCAGGATCTTGCGGATCTTGGTCATCTTCTCGGCCGGCACATCGCAAAACTCAAAGGAGTTATCATAGTTCCGGAGGGCAATGTAGCCTTGCATGCGCTTCATGAAATCCAAGTCTGTTTCCGTCATGAGCTCAAAAGTCTTCAGGGAGCCGTGCAGGTAGAGTGCACGCATAGCCTTGGAGCTACTGGTCTTGATGAAGGCGTGTCCGCCCTTGGCATTTACAGCCTGCACCAGCTCGTCAATAATCTCATGGCTCATGTCCATGGCGTCAATCAAGACGCACTCATCCTTCTGGACGTCAATGGAATAGGAAATGAGCGCATCCGCCAACTGCTTGACTCGAACATCTTTCATCTGGACTCCTTGTGTATTACTTTAATTGGAATGTTGGAATGGTGGGAGAATACGAAATCCCTGCTTCGGGAGGGGCACGCGTCTGCGTGTCTTGGACGAGCAGACGCTCGTCCCTCCGAGTCGGGAATTCTTCCAATATTCCAGTATTCCATCGTTCCAGTATTCCTGTCTTCCAGTATTCCACTTCAGCACAAATTGATGCGACCATCTTAAAGGAATATTGCATCCTAATCAAGGCTTTGTGTATAATTTGAAAAATGAAGACAACCATCGCTGTCACAGACACGTATAATGACCGCTTTGAGGATTACCTCGCATGGCTGAGCCATTTCAACCCGGAGATCTCCTTTATCAGGCTTTCCTGTCAGGAGGGGAATCTCCAAGCCGTCGACCATGCGGACGGCTTGCTCCTCACAGGCGGAGCAGACGTTGATCCTTCGCTCTTTCACGTCGAAGACCCCAACAACCTTGCACAAAATATTGATCATGGACGGGATCTTTTTGAACTGGCTTTGGTTCACCGCATCGTGGCCAAGGGGATTCCGCTGTTGGCGATCTGTCGTGGACTCCAAGTCGTCAATGTCGCCCTCAGAGGCACCCTGATCTTAGATCTGCCCCATGCAGGGTTTAATGACCACTCTAACCAGAACGCTTACGGTCTTGCCCATTCAGTTACGGTGAGGCCTAAGACCCTGTTGAGCGACTTAACGAATAAATTATCCCTCCAGGTCAACACTTCTCATCACCAAGCCATTCACAAATTGGGGCGGGGGTTAAAGGCCAGTGCTCTCTCTCCTGACGGCGTTATCGAGGCCGCAGAATGGGAGGACGGCGCCGGGAAACCCTTCTTCTGCCTTGTCCAATGGCACCCCGAATGCCTCATGGCCGCGCCAGACACCACAGCGTCACACACCCTTGCAGAAGGGTTTATTCGCGCAGCAGGCGAGCGCAGAGGGGAAAAGTAGGCAGTAGCAGTAGGCAGTTGGCAGTTGCCGAAAAATAAAATAGCCCGTAAACATTGGTTTAAATCAATAGTTACGGGCTAAAAAATTGGTCGGAGCGGAGGGATTTGA
>CAIZQW010000448.1 GCA_903935195.1 uncultured bacterium | reverse complement strand
CTCCGCTGACCAGCGATTGGATGAACAAGCCCTCGCCAAGGAGCGTGAAGCTTTGCGCCTCGCGGTCAAGAAGGCGTCAGAGCAATTGACCTGTCTGGCTGACACCTTGCGTCAGGCCTCTGAGGGCGAACTGGCCTTGTATGGGGATCAAGCCTCAAACATTGAAGGCGCGATCGCCTCGCTTCAAGGCTTTATGACAGAGGTGAACTTTGTCTTGGATGCACAGGATCCCTCGTATGTCTTCTGGGCGGAACCTGCAGGACGGTTTTGGCATGGCCAAGCCAGTCTGGTGGCAGCCCCTCTCAAAATATCCACGGCGTTGGCGGAACGGCTCTATGCCAAGAAGACCTCTATCATCTTTTGTTCCGCCACGCTTCGGGTCGGGGGAAGCTTTGATTTTATCGGGAAAAGACTGGGACTTGATAAGGTTGAAGAGGGGCGCATCGTGACCTGTGTTGCGGAGAGTCCCTTTGATTATGTGCGGCAGTGTGCTACCTATGCCTTGACCTGCCTGCCCGAGCCCTCGGGAGCCGATGGCGGAAGTTATGTCGAACAGCTCAGTGCGCTGATGCTCGATGTCTTTATCAAGACTCGCGGTCGCGCTTTGGGACTCTTTACCAGTTACGAGATGATGAACAAGGTGGTTCACCTGTTGGAGGCGCCCTTGCGCGATGCGGGGATCCGGCTGTTGGTCCATGGATCGAGCGGCACCCGAGATCAGATCACGCGTGTCTTCCGTTCAAACGACGGCCCCTGCGTGCTGCTGGGCGCGCAGTCTTTTTGGGAGGGCGTTGATGTGGCAGGGGATGCCTTGAGTTGCGTGGTGATGGCGCGTCTGCCCTTTTTATCCATGGGTGACCCGATTGTCGAGGCGCGCTGCGAGCAGATCGACCAGGCGGGCGGAAGCTCCTTCCGTGAGTTCTCCATGCCGCAGGCTGTAATTCGTTTCCGTCAGGGCTTTGGACGCCTGATTCGGACCTGTACGGACAAGGGTATCGTCATAGTGGCAGACCCGCGACTCGTCACGCGTGGCTACGGAACAGTCTTCAGCCGCAGCCTTCCCTGTCCCGTGCGCAAAATCACCTCACCCGCCGAACTCCTCAGTTCCGTTGAGATGTTCTTTACGTAAGTTGCCATGGCTTGGTTCTTGTCATGCTTAGACGGGTATGCTAAATTATTTTTATGTTTTCTAGGAAATATGCACGGCAGAGCGTAAAAAAGATGGTGCCTCGCATTGTTGAACAGGCGCGGCCTCAGCGTATTTTTTTGTTTGGTTCGGCTCTTCATGATGCACAGGCGCAGGTGAATGACTTGGACTTTCTCGTGATTGTGTCTGACACGAGCAATCCTGCTGATGTGACGGATTCACTGAATGTTAATCTAAGGGACAAGCCGATGCCTTGTGATTTCTTGGTCGCAACGCCTTCCCAGATCAAGAAGCACCGTTCGGATTCCTCTTCCATCTATACGATTGCTCTGTCCGAAGGTAAGGAAGTGTATGCCTGTCCATAAGCGAGACCAGTCAATGGTTCGCAAGTAACTGGGAGAACAGGCATCCTGCCTGTTTCTTGAATGCACAGGCAAGATGCCTATGCTCCCAGTGAAGGACACCCCACCTCTTTACGGAATTTTAGCTCCAAAAAGAACTCAAGACCTTGCGCTTTCGTATCAAAAATGATACGATTCGGGTGTCAAAATGATACGAAAAAGGTTTTGGGCTATGTACAATAAACGGCAAGAGTGGATACTTGGTTAT
>CAIZQW010000447.1 GCA_903935195.1 uncultured bacterium | reverse complement strand
GTATTTACCGTACCTCAAAAAAGCATAAAGCCTAGGAGACCACCATGGGAAAGACGCTTAAAGAGATTGTTACAGGCAATGAGTTTATCCACGGCATTGAGTTGGTGACCACACGCGGGACCCTGCAAGTTGAAGGCGAGAAGACCAACCGTTTTGCACATGAATTGATGGAATCCGAAATCTTTGATTTCATCAGCATTACGGATAATCCAGGCGGGCATCCGATGATGGCTCCTGAGAGTCTTGGCAAGCAACTGATGTCGAAGGGGCATAACGTAAATATCCATATCTCGTGTAAGGATCGTAATCGCAATGCACTCGAGACGCGCGCCTGGCAATTGGCCAGCGACGGATTCACCAATATTCTCGCGCTCACAGGAGACTATCCGACCAGCGGACAACATGGTCTGCCGCGTCCTGACTTTGACATTGATGCGGTCGGCCTCATTCAAACCTACACCGAGATGAATCAAGGGTTGTTGGTTCCTTCACACAAGAAAGATACGCCCCCTACCCGACTCTCGAAGACCGACTTTTTCCTTTCAGCAGCAGTCAGTCCCTTCAAGAAGCATGAGGCTGAATATTTGCCACAATACTTCAAGATGGAAAAGAAGATCCGCGCAGGCGCTGACTTCTTCATCCTGCAACTCGGTTATGACTCCCGGAAGTGGGCTGAACTGCTGATGTACTGCAAGGAGCGCCAGATCACGGCGCCGATGATGGCCAACATCTATATGCTGACCAAAGGTGTTGCGAAGGTCTTCCACGATGAACGGATCGCCGGATGCGTCGTCTCGCCCACCTTGCTGCAAGCGATCAACAAGGCGGCGGAGTCCCCTGACAAGGGTAAATCCTTCTTCCTGGAATTCGCGGCCAAGCAGTGGGCGATCGCCAAGGGTCTCGGCTTCAGAGGCGCCTACCTGGGTGGAACACACAAGCTGGAAGATTTCCAGAAGATCGAAGAGAAGGTGAAGAGTTTCAGTCCGGACGATTGGAAGCTCTTTTACAACGAGATCAGTTATCCCGCGAAAGACGAGTTTTATCTCTACAAGACCGATGCCAACAACCTGCCGACAAGCGAATACGTGGATTCGTATGTTGCGTCCAAGACCACCGCGAATCGCTGCAGCAGGATCGCCTTCTGTGAATCGCCCATCTACAAGCTCAGCCAGCTGGTCCATCTGATGCTCTTCACCAAAGCGTCACCCCTCTTTCATCTCATGAAGGGCTTTTACAAGCTGATCGACGGGAACAAGATCATAGAAAAATGCTTCCATGCCCTTGAGCACTCCTCGAAGTTCATGCTTTATGGGTGTCAGGACTGCGGCGACTGTTCCCTGCCGGAGATTGCTTACCTCTGTCCAGAGGACAAGTGTTCCAAGGGACAACGGAACGGCCCCTGCGGTGGTTCGCACGGCGGGACCTGTGAAGTGCTTGACCGCCCCTGCATTTGGCTTAAGGCCTACAAGCGCCTCAAACCCCATGGCCAGGAGCGTGTCCCCTATGAGTTGCCGACCGTCTTTGTGGATGCGAAGCTCATGCGCACCTCGGGTTGGCAGAACTTCTATCTGGGCCGCGATCACACCCGCAACAACACGTAATGCGGCTTCAGTTCATCATTGCGCGCATGCGCGGGATTCCTTTGCGGGCTACGTCGAGCGGATCTATGAAGAGGTCGCGCCAGATCTTCGTAGCTGCGGCAAGTCCGGGCAGGGAGCGTCCAAAGGCCTCCAGGACACACCAGCCGTTATAATCAATCGCCTGCAGAGAGCCGAAGACCCCCTGCCACGGAATATGATCCTCACCTGGAATGCCACGATCATTCGCACTGCAATGCACATGGCGGATGACACCCCTGCCCTGTTCTCGAATAGCCGCAACCATATCTTTCTCTTCGATGTTCGCATGGAAGGTGTCAAACAGAACACCCACGGCCGGATGATTCACCCGACGTGTAAACGCCGCGCTGTCGTTGAGGGTGTTCAGCAGATAGCATTCAAACCGGTTGAGAGGCTCCACAGCGAGAACGATACCTGCTGACTGCGCTCTGTCTGCAACAGACAGGAGGGCCTCGGCCGCACGCGCGAGCTCAATTTCCGTGGGACCGTTTCCTGTGAATTGTCCGATGGTCTGAAACATCGGACCGCAGATCACAGTCGAGCCCATGGCG
>CAIZQW010000446.1 GCA_903935195.1 uncultured bacterium | reverse complement strand
TCCCCGAGGAAGGGGCCATTGCAATCCACCCAAGCGATCAGCCGTTCCCGTTCCACGCCCGTCACCTTCATCTGATGATGCGCGCCGCTGCACGCATTCGAGATCAAGGTGCTGAGAGGTGAAAAAGCCGTATAGGGAGGTAAGGTGGCCAAGTTTGCAGGATCACGCTGGTCATACCCTTCAACAATAAAGATTCCTGCCAGATTCTCAGGAACACCTCGCGCATTCTTTGGGCGCACAGATGGCCAACGACAGGCAGCTCCCACCAACGTGTAGTAGGGTTCAGCGAAGGGGCTAACATCATACGGACGGTGATAGACATTCACACCCCAGCCATGCGTGGAAGGACGACAGGTCATATCGAGTTTCTTGTTCGCTTCCGTCCCCGCCTTGATGTGACAAGATGCGCAGTGCTTCTCCAGAACAGGCTGAACAAAGCGCGCGTAGCCTACGCTCTCGCCTGCACCCCAGGAGGGTGGGGTCAACTTCACGGCCGGACGCTGAAGCGCCTTGCCCGTCTTATACTTTTCTGGAGACTGAATGGAACGGGTCTTCATGCTGGTCTCGTGACACCCAAAGCACCCGCGCCGTTCCCCTGGCATCCCATTGGCAAAACTGCGCATCACATAGATGGCCTGTCCCTCTGCATCCAGCATCTGGAAGAAGATGGACTCGCCGGGCGGGATCTCAAAGTTCACACTGCCATCCGCTTCAATTGGCACGGTTCCCAGAATACGCTTAACCCCGTCCGCCTGAAAAACACTCACGGCAGGGCCATCATGCTGGACCGTCTTGCGCCAGGTCGAATAGGTCTTGGGATCCATCTGGATTACACGCAACGACTTCCCTTTTTCACGAAGAATCGGATCCGCATTTTCAAAGACGTCATTGCTGTAAAAGATGGCAGGCTTAATCTCCTGATGATTATCCATGCCGAAGGTCTGCCCCTGTCCCTGATGCGTGATCTTCGGCCAAGCCACCTTGTCCGCCATGGCCGTGGGCCTTTTACGCGGCAGGAGTGGCATTGCATAAAGGGCGTTATAAGTACCCCTGTAAATCAGTTCGCGGTTCCCATACACATCCATGAGATAGAGCCGGAAAGGATTGCTTCTGGAACCCGACATCCCAATACTTCCTCCCTCACGGGCGGAAACTAGGAAAAGTTCCTCGGTCAAGGGCCAAGGCGTCTTGTAAGCCCCCAGCTTGCCTGCGGAGTGATAATCAACATGCGGTGGCGGATCTGCGGGACCATTTCCAACCTCTGGCCAGGGCTGGTCACGCGTCACGCGTGTCAAGCCATCCGGATAATTAAGCCCTTTCTGTGGATCAATGATGCCGATCGTGCCGTCGTACCATGCATGATGTCCCACCCCTGTGAACATAATCTTGCTACTTCCTGGAATCGGACGCGCCTCTGTCAAAACATCCGGCCAGACACTTTGGCTACCCCAGAAGGTCTGGACATTGCAACCATCCTGATCCATGGTCCAGAGGCTCTGCACGCGCCACAAGGCCTTGTCTGTATATTCCCAGCGCGTAAAGATGATTCGTCCATCGTTGAGCACAGCCGGCAGATATTCAGGCTCGCCATTGGCGGAGAGCACGTAAATGTTTTTGCCATCCGCATCACACCGTGCAACCGCGAAGGAGTGAGAGGCGGGGAAGCAACGCACATAACTATGCTGACGTGACGTGATAAAGATGATTTTGCCATCCGGCGAGAAGATTGGATCATGATCATCGTAATCGCCAAAGGTCAACTGCTTGAGATCCGTCCCATCCGCATTACACGTATAGAGGTGATACGAGAGATCGTTGGTCGGGCAGTAGCTGAATACAATCCGTTTTCCGTCCCAGGAGAGGTCAGGCCGCGTAAAACTGCCCTTCAACTGGGGCAATAAATCCTGGACAGGCGTAGCGTTCGGCTTCTCTCCATCCAGCCCCCTGAGAGGTGCGGTGATAAGGCTGCCGCCCAGATCGCGAATAAAACCGTTGCGTTGCAGAGACTCATGCGCCCAATGAACGCCATCGCCCTGCTTCCCTTTAGGATAGGGATTATCAATAAGGAGCAGCCGGTCGAAATTCACGGCAGGATTTTTAAACATGACCTCACGTTTAATCGCGCGAACGGCCAAATAGTTTTTCTGCGCGTCCGTTTCCGAAAGAGCTGTTTTCACAAGGGCATCAAGCGCCTTCTGCTCGGCAGTGAAATCCACCCCCGTTGTACGCGCCATCATCTCACGCGTATAACAGATCTCATTCGTCACCACCGCAGGTGTCGGTTGCTTATCACATTGAAACAGCCACTCCTTCTCCAAAAGAGTTTCTGCGTTAACGCTTATTGCTAATGCAATCCCTAAAGGTAAACTCCATTTTGTCATCATATCTCCCCCCTCCTACTGATCATCTACATTTTAATTACGGACATCACATGTTCTGACGTTGCTTTATGCGGACCAAAGTCAATATTGATACTGACAATATACAGCTTATCCCCCAAGCGTGCAACATCCGTCGGCAGATCCAGCGTTCCGCCCCCATGAGCCAACACTAAGACCTCCCCTGTTGCGACACGCAAGCCACCGATCCTGTTCCCCAACGGATCGGCAAACCAAACCACCTGTTCCTGAGAATCAAAATGCGCACCATCTAACGTCATAAAACCTAACGGCTTCGTATCAACAATCGATTTACAGGAGAGCACCTTGTCCTTCGCATCCAGAACAACCTTCCAGATGTGGCACGTACCAAAGTCAGTCACATACAAGCAATTGTCATCATCAAACGTAATGCCATTGGCACCAAACGGAAAACCACCGTGCGTGGTATCGGTTGTCAGGTCGCAGAGGTAATGGGGATCAGACGGCTTCATCTCGACATGAACGGCCTTCCCCTGCTTAAACTCATTAACATTAAATCGAATCACCCCACTCGTCGTGATCGAACCTTCGCGTTTGATGATTGTATCAGACACGTAGAGGCAGTCGCCTTTCACGGCAATGCCATTCGGGTAATTCAGTCCCGTCGCCGCGATCTCCGCACGCACGGGTACGCCGTTCTCATGAATAATACGCCAGAGACAAGAGCCCCCCCAGCAGGTGTCTGTGAACTGGCAATCCGCCAGATAGACATCGCCATCCGAGCCAACTGCCACGCCCAAGATCGAAGGCCGCTTCCCATCCGCGTGCATCGGCAAGTCAAAAACCTTCTCAACTTTACCCTCCGGTGTGACACGACCTACACCGCCTGGCTTATTCAGCGAGACATTGTGAAGTCCGAAATAGACAGACCCTTGATGGACGAACAGCCCCTCGGCGTTGGCACCCACACTGGAGAGATCATAAGCGAACTGGGCAATTTTAAGTGGACTCATAGAACTCCTTTGCGATTGAATGAATGTGTCTTAGTAGGAACGGTAATTCGCGCGTTCTTCGCGGATGGTTGCGAGCATCGCCGCGATATTGGCCGCAGGAACATCCGACATGACCTCTTGGGAGGGGGCGACCATGTAACGTCCGCCCTTTCCGAGCAGGCGCATGACCCTGCGCGTCTCTGCCGCCACCTCTGCTGGTGTGCCGTTGGGCAGAATTTCCTGCGTATCAATCCCTCCCCACAGTGTGAGCTTACCCCCGAAGCGCTCCATCAACTCTTCTAGCCCGAGACAAGGTTGCACAGGTTCCAGCATGTCGAGACCAATCTCCATCAATGCTGGCAGGAACTGCATGATGTTACCACACGAGTGCATGATCACAGGAAGCCCCGCCTGCTTATAGACATCAAAGAGTCGCTTGGTGCGGGGCAGAATTAGATCGAAGAAGACTGATGGCGTAATCAGCGGTCCTGTCTGGCACCCCACATCATCACTGTGGTGGCCAACCTTGCAGCCGATCTCGATCTTACGTTTGGCCAGGGCGATCTTGTAGTCTGTAATCTTATCCAGCAGGATCCCGACCGACTCGGGGTCTGTCAATGACTCGACAAAAAACTCTTCCATTCCCATGACGCAATACGCGCGTTCGAAAATCCCTGCATAGCCACCCGGAACAACCAGATGTTCGCCATGCGCATTCGCCTTCAGGTCGCGGATGATGTCATCCATATTATCGGACCGCAGGGGATTTGGCGCCTGATAGGCAACCACCGCCTCATTGAAGGGCATTTTAAGAATCTCACGGTCAAAACCGTCCGGGAGGAAGGGCTCCGCCATCCGGTTCTTTTCGGCATTTCCCTGTAAAGGATTGTAACAGGCAAAGAAACCGTCCTCACCAATCTGTACGCCCGTGCCCCACGTATCATAGACAATCTTGTTTTTACGATCAACCTTGGCATAGCCGAGGGCTTCCAGCTCGCGCATCTTTTCATCCACGTTCCGATAGAAGAGCGGCGTGTCGCAAAGCGTAAAGGAAAGACAGAGGTGATTATCCAGATAATCGTCCAGCTCCGCGCCGCTCTTCAACCCCAATGCCTTGGCCACCTGTTCATCCTTCGACCGGTCAGCAATGGTAATTTGGCTCGGCAGGTAGTCAACCTCCTTGCCCTTAATAATATTCAGTA
>CAIZQW010000445.1 GCA_903935195.1 uncultured bacterium | reverse complement strand
TATGAAGACTGAAAAAAAACGGGTCAGGGACTTTGAGGCACTGGAAAAGCGGCGGAGAAAAGGCATGGCTTTGCTGGCGAAGGGTGTTTTTCAGGCAGAGGTGGCAAGAATGGTAGGGGTCAGTCGAATGACGGTTATGCGCTGGGAACGTCTGCGGACAGAGAAAATCAGAGCAGCTTGGAAGTCTCGCAGACTGGGTCGCCCACCCAAGAGTGCGCGAATGCATTCAAGTTGGTTCGCTCCTACAGCCAAACCGGGTGCCCCGTCTCTCGCTCTTTTTTTTAAAGAGATGGATCGGTTGCTCTACGTCGAGAACGATTGTGAAGCGTGAAAGCGGCGTGCTCATCTCCCGCTTTCCACCCACCTCCAATATTCCACTCAGTTTTCAGAAAGTAGAAAGAACGATGAGCGACCCCTGGTCAAATTGAGAGATAAATGATGATGATAAAGAATGTGTGTATGTTAGTCGCAGGCTTTGCCGTTTCTCTCTCTTCTTCAGCCTTGGCTGATGAAAATATCCCGTTCCCGGGAACTGAGATATCCGCCGCTACAGCTAAGGATGTCAGCGGTTCGTGGGCAATGGCTAACAACGCGATTGCGGCAAGATTAGAATCTAAAGAAGGAAGATTGTCCCTTGTATCCCTAAAGAACCTGCTGATCGGAGAAGAGCTTAAATGGACTGACTCGAATCTGTTCACAATACATCTTAAAGGGACTTCGGTTCCGTCATCAGCAATGAAGCTGCTCAAGGAGCCTGACGTGCGCAGTCTTAAAGGTGAAGCGAAGGCTGCAAAACTTTCTGAACGGATTTCAGGTAAGGCGCTTGTGGCGGAGTTCGATGATACAGATACAGGTCTTCATGTCATTTGGCGCGCAATCCTGAAGGATGGCTCTAACTACGTTCGGCAGGAGATCGCCGTGACGTCTGCAAAGCCTGTCATGGTGTCAAATATCGAAATGATAAATGCAGGCATTCCCGGTGCAAAGATTTCAGGGTATACCGACGGCTCTACTGTCGTTGCCGGCAACTGGTTCCTTGGCCTCGAGCATCCGATGGCGAAGACATCTGTTGCCGCGGCAAAGGGATGGACTCCTGCCGAAATGGCCGCCCGCAAGATAGTTCGCAGTGTCGGGAAGCTTTCGCCAGGTGAAGTGAAAGTCAGGTTCGATTACAAGTCGGGCAGCCACCGTATCGATATCAGCAAGGTAGAGTTGGTGGCCAATGGCAAGACGGTAGCCGAAGACGTGCATGACGGTTATTCCGGGCATGCGGTCAGCCGTAATGAATATACATTGAAAGTCCCTGATGGTGTGAGTTCGGGAGAGATGGTTGCGACACTTAACGGAGTGGAAGGGCAGAATGATTCCTTTGGTGCTATAACCGTAAGCTCAGGAGAGATGCCTGACGACGCGTCAAAAGTTGTGGCTGCATTACCGAGGGAATTTACATTAGAGCCCGGAAAGACCTGGACGATTTCGACGGGAATCGGCGTCGCTCCGGCAGGCCAGATGCGGAAAGCATTCGCATATTATCTGCAGAGAGAGCGGGCGCATCCATACAGGCAGTATTGGCATTACAATTCCTGGTATGACCTGAACATAGGGTTCAACGACAATCCGGATCCGCTGAAAAGGATGACAGAGGAACAGTGCCTGAAAGTCATCGAGGCGTTCGACAAGAACCTTTATCAGAAATACAGGGTGGGGCTTAACGGTTATGTGTGGGATGACGGTTGGGATGATTGGAACTCACTCTGGCAGTTTCATAAGGGTTTCCCGAACAGTTTTGCGAAGCTTAACGAAGCTGCAAAGAAACAGGGTGCAGGAATGGGTGCATGGTTGTCTCCTTGGGGCGGATACGGCGGTTCTTATAATATGAGGGTAAAATTCGGCAAAGAAAATGGATACGAGACAAATCCCGGCGGATTCTCGCTTGGGGGTCCCAAGTACTATGCGGCATTCCGCGATACGTGTGTGAAGATGATCCGGGACTATAACCAGAATTACTTCAAGTTTGACGGTATTGGCGGCGGGATGTATGCCACAGGTGCTCCTGCAGGCATAGCATCCGACCTTGATAACCTGACAAAACTGCTGGCCGAACTCCGTGTTGAGAATCCAGAGGTTTTCATCAACTGTACCGTGGGCACCTGGGCATCGCCTTACTGGGTCATGTTTGCCGACAGTGTCTGGAGGCAGGGTGAGGATACAAGCTTCAGTGGTAAGGGCAACAATCGTGAACGGTGGATAAATTACAAGGACAAGCTGGTATATGACCGGTTTGTATCCAAGAGTCCGTTCTTTCCCGTGAATTCGCTGATGTATCATGGGCTTGTTGTCGGGCCCAGGGATAATCCTGGAAGCATGCCGACGCCGGCAAAGGACCTGGCCAGTTTCAAGCACGAGATGAGGATGATGGCAGGGTATTCCAGCGGCCTTGGAGAGTTATATGTCACACCGTCGATGATGACCCCTGAATCCTGGAAGGAAATGGCTGAAAGCATGAAATGGTCGCGGGACAGGAAAAACATTGTGGTCGATTCGCACTGGATCGGCGGCAACCCTGGCAACAACGAGGCCTATGGTTTTGCGGCTTATAATCCTAAGGAGGGTGGAGTCATCACGCTTCGCAATCCCGACGATAAACAGCAGACATACCCGCTCGATCTTGCTTCTGCTTTTGAGATTAAATCAGGACGTAAGTTCAAGCTCGTCTCTCCTTATAACGACCAAAGAGTCCAGTCGCTTGATGCCGAAACCGGGACATCTCTTCCGGTAACACTCGAGCCCTTCGAGGTGCTGGTGTTTGATGCAAAGTAATCCGCAGCGTACGGATTATCAGCAGGAAATTGAGGCGTAGCGTCACGTTACTCATCAGTTTGTTGCCGCTCTATCGCTAACGCTCATCGCTCTTGCAAGCAAGCCTTAAGCGAGCGTTCGGACATCGTGTATACACTTGTCCTCTGCGCGTGCTTATTGCCGCTCTATCGCTAACGCTCAT
>CAIZQW010000444.1 GCA_903935195.1 uncultured bacterium | reverse complement strand
TGCAGGAGATTACGGGACCGTGGACTGTGCAGTTTGATGCGCAGTGGTTTTATCCGACTGATGGCTTGAATGGCAATCAGGCCAAGGGGTTGATGACTTTCGATAAACTTGAAGACTGGACTCAACGGTCTGAGCAGGCTGTGAAATATTTCAGCGGCACGGCGGTGTATCGCAAAGTTTTTAACTTTACTCCGCCCTCCCTGGCCGCCGTAGCCTTAGCGAAGGAGGCTGATCTCCGACACTACCTCGATCTTGGCACGGTGAAGGAGACGGCCAAGGTGAAGCTCAATGGCAAGGATCTCGGCGTGGTCTGGTGTCATCCGTGGCGTGTTGATATCACGGGGGCAATCAAGCCCGGAGAGAACCAGCTTGAGATCGAAGTGGTGAATGTGTGGCCGAACCGGTTGTCTGGCGACAGCACGCTGCCAGAGGCGCAACGCCGCACACGAACGAATATCGCACCTGATCCGAAGCAACGGGTCCTGCCATCGGGTCTCCTCGGTCCGGTGTGCATTCTGGTACAACCCGATGACACAGAGTTCCGTTCCAAGTTTCTGGCCATTGGCATTGCTTCCAACACCCCTGCGTTCAGCCTGTTTTCGGTAGACTCGCTGGGACAGGGGAAGCTCGCCCAGAATCCTATCCTGGAAACAACCAACACGGTTTCGGGACTTGAATTGGATGGCCATACGTATAAACTTAATGGCAAGTCCATCTGGCAGGTCGAGTGTTCCGGCCAGAAGCTGATCTTGCGCTCCGACTGCATTCCTGGTGTTGAAGTACCGCCCTTCATGCTCGCCTTCAACCAGAAGCTCAACCATGCCACGCTACTGGGGATGATGGAGCCGGAGGGTCAGCTCATGAACCTGCCCTGCGTGCTGCATCTTCCTGGCATGGGCTCGGTTCGTATCTCGGGGCAGGGCAAGATCCATTACACGGCTAGCCGGGATGCCAAGCGCAAACCGCCCTACGTGTGTGTGGCATTTCTACCTGCTACGCCTCAGCAGACTCGTGTGGAATACAAGCTTGAGGTCACAACCATTCATCCCAATTTCCCCGGCATCGAAAACAATCCGCTCTACGATGGCTTCCGGCGCGACTGGCTCAACATCTTCCAGTTGCAACCGCATTTGCGGATGTTGGCTAACAATTCGGCAAGCGACATCTGTTCGATGTGCGTTTTCGAATATGCCGATCTGGCGATGCATACGCCTCCCTTGGCTGAGGGTCTCACGATTAATGACTTGGTGCGCACGACGCTCGACCGTTATCTGTCGGGCGTAAAGGCCTACGGTCAGGCCGGGGGATGGAAGTGGAAAACACCGTGGACGACCTCGGACTCCTTGCCCTCCTTGGTGATCGCCTCCTGTAATTATATCAATAGTTCCGGTGACCAGAAGTGGGCCGCCACGAATAGTGCTAAGATTTATGCCTGGGGTCGCGAGATGTTTGCGACGGACAAGAATGGCAATGGGCTGGTCGAATATCCCGCCACCGGAAACCTGGGCGATCGCCCGCTGCCGCACCGGCGGCCTGCGAACTGGTGGGACACCATCAACTTTGGGCACGAAGATGCATTTTCAAATGCCTTGGCTTACCATGCTGCGATGCAGCTCGCTGCGCTCGCACGGCAGTTGAAGGATACCGAAGACGCCGCCTACTTTGCAGAACGAGCCGCCAAACTGCGGGCTGTCTATGTGCCGACGTATATGAATCCGGAGACCGGCCTTCTGGCGGGTTGGAAGAGCGCTGATGGACAGTTGCATGACTATGCTTTTACCTTTATCCAGGGCGCGGCGATCACATATGGTCTGGTGGACGACGCGACGGCTAACAGGATCATGGATAAGTTGCTGGCGAAGATGATGCAAGTCGGTTATACGAATTTTTCGCTCGGTCTTCCTGGCAACCTTGTGCCGATCAAGAAGGGCGATTATGTTGATCATAGAAGCAGCGGATGGAAGTCCCCCCCGGAGGTTTTCGGTGAGCCTTTCCTTGAGGACGGCAGTGACGGCTTCCAGTATTATGAAAACGGCGGCGCGACCGGATGCTGGGCTTATTATACCATCCATGCACTCTATAAGCTGGGTCGGGTTGAAGATGCCCGGCGCATTTTGCATCCGATGCTTGATGGCTTTTCACGGGGCGAATTCCAAGGTTTCGATCAAAGCGGCATGTCTCGCGACTGGCGCGACTGGAAGGGTGGCGGACATGGTTATGAAGGCCTGCTCGTGGATAATTACCATGTGCTGCTTGCTGTTCTAGATGACTTGAAAGCTAAAGAATAGAAAGATTCCATGCAATACTACATCAAAATTTCCCTGTTGGGTCTCATCTTAACCACTTGCTGTGTCTGCACGGCAGAATCTGCTTCTCAAGTTCTTCCGGCACGTGCTGCGGATTTGCCGTTTCCTGATGACATGGAGTGTGTTCCATGTCCGGTCTATCGCTATCGGGCCGACGGTCAGCCTGGTCGTGAAATCACCTTGAACTTCAGGTCAGCAAAGCTTTCCGGTCCAGCCCGGGTGGAATTGACGGTGGACGGTACAACGGAAACCACTGAGCTGCCCTCCGTTGCAGGAGGGATTTCAAGCAGCCGCGTTCTGTTGCCACCGGATCTCGGGACGAAAACGAACGTAGCCGTTACTCTGACCCTGCGCCAGGGGGCCAGGGAATTGAAAAAGACCGTTCAAGTTCCGGCGATGCGCCAGTGGACGGTTTATCTTTACAATCACTCTCACGTCGACATCGGTTACACAGCGCCGCACAAAGTGGTTGAGTTTATCCACAAACGTAACATTGAAGAAGGTATTAAACTCGGCGAGGCGACTAAGGAATATCCGTCCGGGGCGCGCTTCCAATGGAATCCTGAGATAACGTGGCCGGTAGAACGCCTCTGGCAAACCGCTACGCCACAACAGAAGGAACGCGTCCTGCAAGCCATCCGTGATGGTCACCTCCGTATGGACGCGAGTTACTTGAATCTCAACACCAGTGTCTGTTCAGATGAGGAATTGTTCCACGCATTCAGTTTCAGCCGCGAGCTGCAGCGATTGACCGGCGTGCCCATGGACACATTGCAGCAGATTGATATTCCCGGTATGTCGTGGGGATTAGTGCCCGTCATGGCGCAGGAGGGTGTACGTTACATCATGACATGGCCCAACTCCGACCGCGCGGGTCATGCGAAGGAAGGCATGGCCCAGCGGCCCTTCTGGTGGATCGGTCCGGATGGAAAATCAAAGGTGCTCTTTCTACAGCCCGGCATGTATGGCAACAGTGGCAGTATGGGCAAACCCGGAACAGCCGGACGCCCGTGGTTCGGTCAACGCGATACGGGAAAAATCCCGGCGGTTATCAGGACTGGCAAGGCCAACGTGGACTTCACGCGCAAGCTCGTCGAGTTAGAGAATAGCAAACATCCATATGATTTCATGGTGCTTTCCTGGTGCTTGTGGGACAACTGCCCGATCGATGCCGACATCCCGGATGCGGTCAAGGCGTGGAACGAGCAATATGCCTATCCGCGCGTCATGATCTCCGGCGGACACGAGATCATGGAGATGATCGAGAAGAATTATGGCAACCAACTGCCCGTGGTCAAAGGGGACTTCACCGAGTATTGGACCGACGGTTTGGGTACTGCCGCGCGCCTGACCGCTGCCAATCGGAATGCGAAGGAACGGCTCACCCAGGCCGAGACACTGTGGACGATGCTCTGGCCCGGCAAGTCCGCGCCACGTGCCGAACTTGACGAAGCATGGCGCTATATCGCGCTTGGTTCCGAACACACCTGGTGTGCCGAGAATCCCGCCGAGCCTTACTTCCAGGAGGCGATCTGGAAGGTGAAGCAGGGCTATTTCCGCGAAGCCACCGACCGTACGCAAACGCTGTTCGACGAAGCGCTCGCCCCCGCGACCGACAAATCCAATGGCGCGCTTGGCCCTAAGGAAGGACCTGCCAACGGCGGTGTCGCGGTGTTTAACACACATTCATGGAAACACGGCGGGCTGGTGACGCTTTCCGCGGCGGAAAGTGTGCGCGGTGATCGCGTGACCGACGACCAGGGCACGGATGTTCTGTCGCAGCGACTGTCCACGGGTGAACTCGTCTTTCTGGCGGTGGATGTTCCTGCCTTTGGCTCGCGGCATTATCGCGTCGTTAAAGGACAGTGCCCTCTGGCTGCAGGCTGCAAGCTATCGGGTACGACGCTTGAAAATCAGTCTCTGCGTGTCTCCCTCGACTCAGCCACTGGCAATATCACTCAACTTGTTAATCTCGCCACTGGGCGCAATATTTCCGATGTGAAAGTAAACGGTGGCCTCAATGCCTTTCGCTGGCTCTCGGGTAACCGCAACGAGCCGGAGGCTGACACCAATATCGTCATCACCTCTGTGGAATCCGGTCCGCTGGTCGTGGAATTACGCGTCATGTCCACTGCCACTGGGTGTCGTGCCATCAGCCGCAGCGTGCGTTTGATTGCTGGCCAACCGTGGGTGGAAATCGCCAACAGTGTTGACAAACTGCCGCTGGTCGCGAAGGATGGCGTCCACTTCGGTTTTGGCTTCGACCTCCCCAAAGGTCGCACGCGCGTGGACATCCCCTGGGGCGTGATGGAAGTGGAAAAAGACCAGTGGCCCCAGGGTAACCGCAATTGGATCGCCTTGCAACGCTGGCTTGATATTTCCAATGACGACGAGGGCGTCACCTGGTGCTCACTCGACGCCATGCTTTTTGAATATGGTGCGATGACAGCCAACATCGCGATGCACCCAGTTAATAAAGCCAAGTGGCTGAGAAAGCTCGAACCGAGCACGACGATTTACTCCTGGGTGATGAACAATCATTGGTACACCAATTTTCCGCTGACGCAGGACGGTCCGGTCCAGTTCCGCTACCGCATATGGCTGCATGGCGCGTATGATGCCGCCGCTGCCAATCGCTTTGGCCTGGAGCAGGCGCAGCCGTTGGCGCACGTCGCCGCCAATAACAACCCCAAGCTCACCCCTCTGGTCGCCGTGAACAACGACCGCGTCTGCGTGACCATCCTCAAGCCTAGCAACGACGGCAAGAGCACCATCCTCCGCCTCCGATCGCTGTCAGACAAACCTGAGGATGTGACGCTTTCTTTCCCTGCTGGCGCGCCAAAGTCCGTTCGCTTATGTGCCATCGAAGAAATTCCTGGCGACCCTGCCGAAAATATAACGATGCTTCCCCATGGCCTTGCCACGGTGCGGGTGGAGTTCAACTGATGGCCTCTTCGGAAAAAACATATGACAGGAAATATTATGAAAGCAAATTTGATTTCAATCCGTTTCGTCCCCTGTGTGTTGCTTTTTTCTTTTCTGTTGTGGTTGGCGCCACGGGCAACTGCGGCCGAGATTCCTGTGGCTTGGTGGACATTTGACGCTACTGAAGGACGCCGGGAGGTTGTCATCGGTCATCATGAAATCGTGCCAGGCGTCCGCGGTTCGGCACCGCTCGCCCGTTCCTATCGTCAGCCCCCGGCTCTCTCCACGCAGTCCCAAGGCTTTCAAAATGACAGCAGAGTCACCCGCGCGGCTTTGTTTGAAAGAAAACGTATCACCTTGATTCTAGCGCATAACTTTCGTATTCTTTAAACATTCTATGAAAAATTGCTCCATCTCCCAAAAGTCCTCTACTGAGCGGATTTCCTTCGACTTATCAGTAGTCGCTTTAAGTGTAAGCATGCTTTTTGCGCTGTCTGTGCATAGTGCAGAACTTATGGAGAAGCAAATGCTCTGGTCGGATTCACCTGTTGTCATTCCTCCAAAGCTTTTACAAAGCCTTCGAGGGTGTGACAATTATTGGGCAGAACACGTCTATCCTTTGGGTAATGGTCGCTTGGGATGCACCGTATTTGGTGACCCCATGGTTGAGCGTATCCAATTCAATGAAGACTCTCTCTGGGTGGGTAATGAGGACTGCACAGGAGGATACCAACCCTTCGGCGATGTATATGTGGAATTCGGGCACAAGGACTTTACTAATTATCATAGAGCTCTGGATATTAGTCGTGCCGTGCAGAGCGTCAGTTACACCGCGGGTGGCGTGAATTATACTCGGGAGTATTTTGCGAGCCATCCCGCTCAGGCGATGATCTATCGCTTCTCTGCTGACAAGAAAGGTGCTCTGTCTGGCAACGTTAGATTGGACACATTGCACCTTTCTGCGATGAGTAGAAGTCAATTGAAAAATTCGCAAGCAGAGAAGGAAATCACCCTGAGTGCTTCCAACAACACCTTAACCCTTAAAGGAAATACAGATGCCTTGTTTTTCTGGCAGCTCCATCTTCAGCAACCCGAGCGCATCAGGGGCGCCCGTGAATATGCAAGTGACAAAAATATTACCTTGGATTTTGAAGCACAGGTACGGGTACTCCATGAAGGTGGAGCTGTCAAAACGGTTGACAATAAAGTGGTGTTCGAACAGTGTGACTCACTCACGCTTATCTTGGTTGCCGACACCAACTATCTCAATCAACGCAAAGCGGGCTGGCGAACCACGCATCCTCATCAGCGTATCAGCGCGCAACTGGAAGCAGCGGAAAAAAAGCCGTATAAGGAGTTGTTGAGTGAGCATGTGGCTGATTATCAAAAACTATATGGTCGCTTTTCGCTACGTTTGGGAACGGTCAATACGCAAACGATTAACAAAACCACAGCCGAGCGAATCAAACAATATAAGCCTGGAACAGACCCGGATTTGGAATCGCTTATCTATCAGTACGCGCGGTATCTGATGATCAGTTGCTCTCGGCCAGGGCATGGTGCATTACCCGCGAACCTTCAGGGGTTATGGCTGTTTACGGTGCGTCCCGCATGGCGGTGCGACTATCATACCGATGTCAATCTACAGATGAATTACTGGTTTGTGGACCAGGCCAATCTGTCAGAATGTTTTACACCACTTGCGGAGTGGCTGGACTCCATTCGCGAGGTGAGAAAAGAGGAGACCTTAAAAGTTCTTGGGGTCAAACGGGGCTGGTTGATGCGCTCTGAAAATGGTGTGTTTGGTGGGTCTACCTACTTTTTCCAAAAGGGTGACTCTGCATGGATTAGCCAGAATCTCTGGGATCATTACGCCTTTACTCAAGATAAGGAATACCTTAAACGTTATGCATACCCCATGATGAAAGAGATCAGCGAGTTCTGGCTGGATCATCTCAAGCCATTGCCCGATGGCCGTTTGGTTGTGCCTGATGGACGTTCACCTGAACAGGGCCCAGAGAAGTCCGATGGTGTGGCGTATGATCAGCAACTGTGCTGGGATTTGTTCAACAACGTGATTGAGGCCAGCGCGGCACTGGGTATGGATGCCGAGTACCGGCAGGAGTTGATCGCCAAGCGCGACAAACTCGAAGCACCTAAGATCGGCAAGTGGGGCCAGTTGCAAGAGTGGCAGGCGGACCTTGATGATCCGAAAAATCAACACCGCCATATCAGCCATTTGATAGGGGTATTCCCCGGTCGGCAGATTCATCCGACGATTACCCCCGAGTGGGCTGCTGCGGCAAAGATCAGCTTACAGGCTCGTGGGGCAGGGCCGACTGGTTGGAGTAAGATCTTTCGGGGCTTGCTCTCTGCACGGTTACTGGACCCAGAGACGGCGTATCAACGGTTGTCTGAAGTCATTAATGAAAAGACCCATGGCAATCTTTGGATGACACATCCACCGTTCCAGATTGATGCCAATTTTGGCTATGCCGCATTGGTGAATGAAATGTTGCTGGAATCTCATCTCGGCGTGCTTCGACTATTGCCGGCGTTACCGAAGGCTTGGTCGGACGGGAAAGTCATGGGCTTGCGTGCGCGCGGCGGTTACGAGGTGGACATGGAATGGAAGTCAGGCTCATTAGTACACGCGGTCATCCGAAATGTTTCCAGCGCGACGGGCGAGTGTACGGTGCGTTATGGTGACAGGAGCCAGAAAATGATAATACCCTGTGGGGAAACAAAGGACTTTAACGGAAAGTAGAAATAGAACATTATGAAAAACAATTCAACCTCGTTAATTCCTGCCAATTTATTAATGCCTTTTATCTTAGTCACCTCGCTCTTTGCGTTGTGGGGCTTTGCGAATGACATCACCAACCCCATGGTGGCTGCGTTTAAGAATATTCTGTTAATCAGCAATTTTGAAAGCTCGCTTGTCCAGTTTGCCTTCTATGGTGGCTACTGTGTGATGGCGATTCCCGCCGCGCTCTTTGTCAAAAAGTTTTCGTACAAGAGTGGTATCTTGCTAGGGCTCATTCTTTATGCCCTTGGATGTCTCCTCTTCATCCCCTCAGGCTGGCTGATGGCTTTCTGGGCATTTCTTCTTTCCTACTTCATCATGACCTGCGGACTTTCCTTTCTCGAAACAAGTGCGAATCCCTACATTCTTGCCATGGGCGATGAGGCAACTGCGACCCGCCGGCTCAACTTTGCTCAATCTTTCAACCCTATGGGGTCTTTAACAGGCATGCTTGTTGCCAGAAATTTGATTTTGTGCAAACTAGATCCCATGACGGAAGACGCTCGACGCGAACTTCTGAAGACATCACCCGACGCCTTTAATCAGATTGCAAAGCATGACCTTTCCGTCATCATTGGTCCCTATGCCATCTTGGGAATCGTCGTGGTTATTTTCTTTGTCGTCTTTCTCATCACGCGACTCCCTCGCAGCACCCATGATGAGAACAGGGATCTCTCAGTTGGCGCAACACTCAAACGTCTTTTGAAAAACGCAAACTATGTGGAAGGCGTTATTGCGCAAGCCTTTTATGTCGGTGTACAAATCATGTGCTGGACCTTCATCATTCAATATGCTGAGGCTGAAATGGGACTCTCCAAAGCACAAGGTCAGTTTTACAATATGATTGCCATGGGCATGTTTGTCTGTAGCCGCTTTATCTGCACCTTCCTGTTGAAGTATCTCAATCCTGGGGCGTTGCTGGCTGTTCTTGCTACCCTTGGCACTGTGCTCATTATGGGTGTGATTTTCCTGCCTGGTATGCCTGGACTCTACTGCCTCGTGGCTGCATCGGCTACGATGTCGCTGATGTTCCCGACGATTTACGGTATTGCGCTCAAGGGCCTTGGCGATGACGCGAAGCTAGGCGCGGCAGGACTCATCATGGCAATTGGTGGAGGGTGTTTGATGCCGCCACTGCAGGGTTGGATCATGGATCAAAGCGCCTTTAATCTCATCTTCACCACCCTGTCGAGTGTGCGCATGTCCTTCACCTTGCCACTCATCGGCTTCGTGGTTGTTGCTTTATATGGACTTAAGACCTATCTTCGTTCTAAACAAGGAGTCACAGCATGTTAAAAGGCATATCCCCAGTCATATCCCCTGATCTTTTAAAAGTTCTTTCAGAGATGGGACACGGCGATGAAATTATCCTCGCGGATGCTCACTTTCCAGGGCACACACTCTGTAAGCACGTCCTGCGTGCAGATGGCATTGGAATTCCTGCTTTGCTGGAGGGTATTATCCCTCTTTTTGAACTCGACAGCTATTCCCCTCCACTCATCATGATGGCCGCTGTCGAAGGCGACATGCTGGATCCGGAAGTGGAGAAGCGTTATAAGAGCGCCATGCGGTTGAAGCTCAAAAAAGTTCCCGCGATCATGCGGATCGGACGTTTCGATTTTTACGACCGTGCTCAAAAGGCCTTCGCTTGTGTAATGACGGGGGAACTGGCCAAGTATGGCAATATTATTCTTAAAAAGGGTGTCACGCCATAATAGCGCCAGCGCCTCCCGCACCTGAACCGTAATGCGCTGATCGACCGATGACACCTTGTATTTTGAATACAGAATTTAGGAGGCAGAATAGATTTGGAAAGCGGATACGTGATTTTGAAGCGTATCCAAAATAAATCTCTTTGAGCGTTTCGGAATTGACTTTTCGAATAATTCTGCCAAAATATGTGTTCCTTTTTCAGAAAAAGGGTGATCACAATTAAAAGAGAGTGAACAACAAATGAGTGATAAAGTGTGCGTATTCGCCGGTCAGGGCGCTCAGGCTCCTGGGATGGGCAAGGATTTTGCAGCCGATCCAGAAGTCGCCGCTCTGTTTGACAGGGCAAATGGCGTCCTGGGTTTTGATCTGGCCAAGATTTGCTTTGAAGGTCCGGCCGAGGATTTGACCAAATCAAATATCTGTCAGCCCGCCATTTTTACCATGAGCGTCGCGGCTTTCCGGGCGTTCCAAAAGAAATTTCCCGCTGTTTCCTTTAATATGGCGGCTGGCTTAAGTTTAGGGGAGTGGACCGCGCTTCACATCGCCGGCGTTCTGGGATTTGATGAAACCCTTCGCGTGTTGGAGGCCCGTGGCCGTTTCATGCAAGAGGCGTGCAGTGCACAACCGAGTGGCATGATCAGCGTAATGGGCGCAACCGGCGAGCAACTCGATGCGATTTGCGCCAAGGCAAGCATTTACAAGGCAAACATCAACTCAGATGCTCAGGTTGTTCTTTCCGGTTCCAAAGAAGGTATTAGCATCGCTGAGGGCGTTTGCAAGGAGATGGGGATCAAGGCGATTGTATTGCAGGTTGCCGGTGCTTTCCATTCACCGCTCATGATGCCGGCGCGCGAGAAGCTGGTCGCGGTTTTGAAGGATGTTGCCTTTGCTGCACCGAAGCTGCCTGTTTTAGCCAATACCACAGGGGCGTTGCACAGCAATGATCCTCAGGCAATCAAGGACGTGATGTTGCGTCAGGTGACGGAGTCCGTCCGTTGGGCTGATTGTATCAAGGTAGCGATTCAGGGCGGTGGCAAGACCTTTATCGAGTTTGGCCCTGGAAAGGTCCTCTCGGGGCTGATCAAGCGTATTGATAAGAGCGTGACGACCGTGAATGTGTCGGATGTCGCTTCATTGGATGCGATTGTGCTGTAAATAAACAGTAATCATTTTAAGGAGAACAACATGGGACAGTTCGATGGTAAAGTAGCAGTAGTGACAGGTGCCGCACGGGGTATTGGACGTTCGATTGCTGAGCGTCTGGCACGTGAAGGCGCAGATGTGGCGATTTGTGATTTGCAGGCCGAGTGGCTTGCGGAGACCGCTAGTGCGATCCAGGCATTGGGTCGCAAGGCGCTGCCAGTGGCAGTGAATGTCGGGAACGGGGAATCCGTGACCGCATGCATTGCTGAGGTCATGAAGGTGTTCGGCAGGGTTGACATCATGGTCAACAATGCCGGAATTACCAAAGATGGCCTCTTGGTGCGCATGTCGGATGATGACTGGGATGCTGTGTTGCAGGTGAACTTGAAGGGAACCTTCCTGTTTACCCGTGCAGTAGCCAAAGTTATGATGAAGCAGCGCAGCGGGGCGATTGTGAATATCGCTTCCGTGATCGGATTGATCGGTAATGCCGGTCAATGCAACTATGCGGCTTCCAAGGCTGGCGTTATTGCGTTGACGAAATCCACGGCCAAGGAATTGGCATCACGTGGCGTTCGTGTGAATGCAATTGCACCAGGATTCATTTCGTCGAAAATGACGGATGCACTATCACAGGAAGTGCGTGACCAAATGCTAAAGGCTATTCCGCTGGCGTGTTTCGGCACACCAGAGGATATCGCTAAGGCTGTCACGTTCCTTGCTTCGGAAGAGGCAAGTTACGTAACAGGTCAAACATTGAGTGTGAATGGTGGAATGGTCATGTAAGGTGACAAGTGGCGCGGCGAATGTCGTGACCGTATTAAGAAAAACTGACAAGGAGAATAACATGTCAAGCAACCTCGAAAATCGGGTCAAGGAAATCATTGTTGAACAGTTGGGCGTTAATGCCGAGCAGGTCACACCGGAAGCATCATTCATTGATGATCTGGGCGCTGACTCGCTGGATACTGTTGAACTGATCATGGCATTCGAAGAAGAATTCGGATCGGAAATCCCGGACGAAGACGCTGAGAAGCTGTCGTCGGTTGGTAAAGTGCTCGAGTATTTGAAGAGCAAGGGTCTGGACAAGGAATAATTCCTTATCACCCTGAAAATGAAAACCGAACAGAGTTCTTCTCTGTTCGGTTTTTTTGTTGTCCATTTGTATCGTATGCGTCACGGTAATGCATTCTCAGAAAGTGAAAAGTACAAATAAACTTAGGCTCGCATTTTTACCCAAAAGTGTATATTATTTCCCTTTCTAATTACCAAGGAGAGACACGATGAGTAAGGAGCTGGAAGAAGGCACAGCATTGATGTTGGACTTTGCAAAGATAGCGAAGATCGCCGAAACCTGTAAGGATGTCATACCGGTTGCAGTTCAACATGCGGATACACAGGAAGTCATTTTGGTTGCCTATACAAATGAATTTGCCATGAAGCAGGCTTTCAAAGAGCGCTTGCTTGTTTTGTGGAGTACGTCCCGTAAGGTTTTGTGGGAGAAGGGTAAGACCTCTGGAGAAACATTTGATTTGATTGATGCGCGTGTGAACTGCGAGCAGAATTCACTGCTCTACATTGTGCGTCCAAAACGAGGAGCGATTTGCCACACCAAGAATCAAAATGGCGAACCGCGTAACTGTTATTATCGCAGCATTGACATGGATACGTTGCAATTGACGAATTTGGATCCTTAAAAAAAAATCCTTTCGTAAGCTTAAGCATGTCTCG
>CAIZQW010000443.1 GCA_903935195.1 uncultured bacterium | reverse complement strand
TATGCCCCTGACTTTGTCCAGATGATGTGGCTGATGCTCCAGCAGGAAAAGGCGGATGATTATGTGGTCGCGACAGGCGAGATGCATACGGTCCGAGAGTTTATCGAGAAGGCCTTTGGTCATGTCGAACGCACCATCGAATGGCGAGGCAAAGGGGTTAACGAGGAAGGGATTGATACCACCACGGGCAAGACTGTGGTCAAGATTGACCCGCGCTATTTCCGTCCAGCCGAGGTGGAGCAACTTCTCGGAAATCCAGGCAAAGCCAAGCGTCAGCTGGGCTGGACACCCGAAGTGACCTTTGAAAAGTTGGTCAAGATCATGACCGATGGCGACTTGCGCCTCTTGGACAAGAAAGGTTATGAGATCGGCTTCTAAACAGGTGACCCGGGAGAAATGAATCGTGCAAGCATCTGATCGTATTTATGTCGCTGGACACACTGGCATGGTGGGGTCTGCGGTCTGTCGCGAACTGAGATCCAGAGGATACCAGAACCTGATTACGCGAAGCCATCGCGAGCTAGATCTGACTGACCAGGCCGCAACACGGGCCTTTATCCAGCGCGAGAAGCCCGACTGCATCATCTTCGCTGCAGCGCGCGTCGGGGGGATCGAAGCCAATCGCTCCTTGATCGGCACCTTCCTGTATGAAAACCTCATGGCGTCAGCCAATGTCATCCATGCGGCCCATGAAACAGGGGTCCACCGTCTCCTCTTCCTGGGAAGCACCTGCATCTATCCGCGCTTGGCACCCCAGCCCATTCCAGAAGAGAGCCTCCTGACCGGACCCTTGGAGCCCACCAATGAAGGGTATGCCCTTGCTAAAATTGCTGGCTTGAAGATGTGCGCCTATTATCGCCAGCAGTTCGGACGTCTCTACCACTCTGCCATGCCAACCAACCTCTATGGTCCAGGCGACAATTACCATCCTGCCCACTCGCATGTCTTGCCCGCCCTTATCCGACGCTTTGAGGAGGCGCGGTTAGCCAAAGACCCATCGGTCACGATCTGGGGCACGGGAACCCCGTTGCGCGAATTTTTACACGTGGAAGACCTCGCTCGGGGACTGCTCTTCCTGTTGGAACAGGAGAATCCGCCGGACTGGGTGAACGTGGGCTCCGGCCAGGAGGTTTCCATCCGCGACCTAGCCGTCCTGGTGAAAGAGGCGACAGGGTTCCAAGGGGAGCTCCATTTTGACCCCAGCATGCCAGATGGCACCCCGCGCAAGATCTGTGACACAACGCGCATCCGCAAGCTGGGCTGGAAGCCCCAAGTCCCCCTGGGAGAAGGCATTAAGCGCACTGTGGGCGAATACCGCGCCGCTCTTGCCGCTGGAACCTTGCGTAGCTAAAAAATCAGTGAACCTTCCAGGCCGTTCATGCGTTTAAATATTTTACAAGGAGACACCATCATGAAGAAGACCCTATTCGCAACAGCATCCCTCTTTTGTTTAGTTCAACACGCACTTGCGGAGCCTCTCAACCCAGAGTTGATGCAACAGGTTAAAGCTTCGGTCACCAAAGGTACGGCTTATCTGCAAAAGAACCAGAAGGCGAACGGTTCTTGGTCCGAGGCAGGAATGCCTGCCTTGACAGGCCTCCCCCTCTGGGCGTTAGCCTCTTCAGGGCTCCCGGCTTGCAAGGAAAACGCGGACAAAGCAGTGACCTTCCTGATCGACAACCAGAAGTCAGATGGTGGTATTTATGTAGACCAGCCCGACAAGAAGGGCGGTGGACTCGGCAACTATAACACCTCCATCTGTGTGACAGCACTCCATGCAACAGGCCGCAGAGATCTTGTCCCTGCGATTCTCAAGGCGCGCACCTACATTGCCTCGTCACAGCACTTTGGGGATGACGACCACTCAGGCGGTTTCGGTTATGACAAGAACAACAAACGCTCCTATACGGACTTGAATAACACGACCTTCTCCATGGATGCCATGCGCCGCACGCAGTCGCTCGAAGATATGCGTCCCGCAGGCGAGAAGCGTGCAGATGTCAACTGGGATGCGGCCTTGAAGTATGTCGAGAAGATGCAGAACAAAGAGGGCGAGACCAAAGGGGGCTTTGCCTACAATACCGATGACCCCAAGAGCGGTGTCACGACCAATGCAAACGGCACCGTCATGCTCCGCGCGTATGGAAGCATGACCTACGCAGGGGTGCTCTCGTTGCTCCATGCCAATCTGGATAAAAATGATCCGCGCGTTCAGAGCGCTTTCGGCTATGCTTCTAAATTCTGGACCGTGGATGAACACCCTGGTCAGGGACAGCAGGGACTCTATTTCTACTACAATATCATGGCGCGTGCGCTAAATGCTGCGTCGGTGGATAAGCTGCCGAAGTCTTCGGGCGAGATCGCCTGGCGCGAAGAGATGATCAAGAAGGTTCTCTCCCTTCAGAAGCCAGATGGCTCCTGGGCTAATGAGAACAACCGCTGGTGGGAAAATGATCCCGTGCTCGCCACCTCGTATGCCCTGCTCGCCCTCGAGTTCGCTAGCGGACTTACGAAGTAGAGCTTAGGCGGTCGGAAGTCCCCACGCCTTCAGCTGCTCGTAGATGAACGAGACGCTCTGTTCGTGCATCTTTTTTGCACCCAACTCAGGCATGAATAAAGGACTGGCCTTGAAGCGGACCGGCTTGGCCGGATCCACAGGTCCGAAATCTTTAATCAGCTTGCCATTCTCTAAAAAGTCCGTCTGGGCTGCGATGGCCACCAAGGGGACATTAGCACGTTCGGCAAGCTTGGCTCCCAACGAATTAAAGCGCTTCATCTCAAAGACGGACTGCCGCGTACCCTGCGGGAAAAGCAACACGGACATGCCGCTCTGGAGGCGCTTTGCCCCCTCTTCAAGGACTGTCACCAAGTCTTCTCGCGCATTCTTGCGTGTCACCGGAATACAGCCCAGGATGATGGCAGACTGACCAATAAGCGGGATCTCGGTCAGGCTCTTCTTGAGAATAATAGAGAGCTTATCAAAGGTATTCAACACAACAGGATAGACAACGGTCTCAAAGGTACTCATGTGATTTGAGACATAGACGACCGGACCCTTGTGGGCCGCACGCTGTTCAAAGCCATCCATCGTCACCTGGGTCCCGACACCCTCAGCGAAGTTGATAGAGGACATGCAAATATCGGCCCAGGCATTATGGTCAAAGGTGCTAAAGATGCGCCGTCTGGCACAGCGGCACATCACATCCCAACAGACAATCTTTGCACAGCGCAGACCCAACCACGCGCTCTTTTTGGAGGGGCGTTTGGGTCTCGCCTCTGCCAGCGTTTCATAGCGCCCTGTTGTTCGCAGAGCATTTTGTAGAATTCTATAATATGTCTTCTTCATAAATAAAACTTCACAGGAATGTTGGAATAGTGGAATGGTGGAATGCGGGAAAAAGGCTTTTCGCAATCATGG
>CAIZQW010000442.1 GCA_903935195.1 uncultured bacterium | reverse complement strand
GAGCTGAACAACCCCCTCTGTCTGTACGTGATTCGTGGCGTTAACCTTGGATATTCTGCCTGTCCGCCGTAGCTTTAGCGGAGGTGGAGGCGGAGGTGGATGTTGGATAGTGGTTATTCTGTCCTACACCGTATCGGTAGTTTTGCCGACAAGACAACTTTTTCGAAACGTGAGATACTAGATGCTGATTCGTAGGCGCTGGAATGTTTCTGGCGTAACCTATGGGAGGCTAGTGTTATACTCACGTTCCCTATGAAAAATGAGAATGAAGCGTCACTCGCAGGGTTAAGCGTCTTAGTGGTCGAGGACGAAACATTGTTGCGGCGGCGGCTGATCGCCCACTTGATCGCGTTGGGAGCGGAGGTCACGGGTGTTGAGAGCCTAGGTATGGCGCACAAAGAGATATCTGTCCAGGAATTCGACTTTATCCTGTTGGATGTCAATCTGCCAGACGGTGTTGGCTTGGACTTATTGAGGGAAGGCGTTCTATCGCCCAGCATCGGCGTAATTGTGATGACCGCACAAGGCGGCGTAGACATCGCGGTCGAAGCGATGCGACTGGGGGCAGTCGATTTTCTCGCCAAACCTTTTGATTTTGCCATGCTTCCGCTGGTGATGCGACGCGCGCGCCAGGTGAAGCAATCCTCTCGGGTAGCCGAACACGTGCGTGAAACAGAAGGAGAAAAACCCTTCTTCTTCGGCACGTCGCTCGCACCGCTTCAAGACCAACTCAACAAAATTTTAGCCGCTGACATCCGTCTTCAATCACGTTTGCAGCCCGTGCTTATTACAGGAGAAACCGGTACCGGAAAATCCAGTCTTGCCCGCTGGTTACATCGTAATGGTCCGCGGGCCTCTCAACCCTTTGTCGAGGTCAACTGTTCCGTTCTCTCGGAATCGCTGGCCGAATCCGAACTTTTCGGTCACGAGCGCGGGGCGTTCACCGATGCGCGAGCAGCTCGGCAAGGCTTATTCGAAGCCGCGCATGGAGGAACACTCTTCCTGGACGAACTTCCTAGCCTTTCTGCATCCATACAAGCCAAGGTGCTCATGGCGATAGAAGATCGGAAGATTCGACGCTTGGGCGGTACCCGGCAGATTGACGTGGATGTACGCATCATCGCAGCGACCAGTTGCGATCTGCGAGTGGCCGTCGCGGCGGGAGAGTTCAGAGAAGATCTACTGCACCGCTTAGATTTGTTTCGCGCGAACCTTCCGCCCCTACGCGGCCGGGGCGATGATATTCTTAAACTCGCTGAGCTTCTGCTGGCTCAACTTTGCCGGCAACATCGTCTGCCCTCCCGACAGATTACAGAAGGTGGAAAACAACGTTTGCTCGCGTGTCGCTGGTCGGGTAATGTGCGTGAACTAGCGCATGAACTGGAGCGCGGGTTAGTATTTGAAGATTCCGCCGCTCTGGACTTCGCAAATCTATCCGCAAACCCCTCATGCGCGAGTCCAACACTCGCCGACTCCGGTGATTGGCTTAATTCCTGCTATAAGTACCCAGACGAAGGCTTTAATTTAGAGGATGCGATCAATCGTTTGGTGCAACGGGCGTTGAATCAAGCCAGTGGTAATGTATCGTGCGCGGCACGGATGTTGGGTGTGACACGAGACTTTGTACGATACAGGTTACATGGCGACCGACGAGGGCCAGACGTAAAGCCAGACTCAGAAAGAAAGATGAGCGATGCGAAATGAGCGTCATTCTGGTTTTGTTTTTATGTGTTTCGCGTTGCTTGCTGCTTTGCCCTCTTACGGGGAAACCAACGCCGTTCCCTCTCCGCAGTCGCTTGAACCGTGGGATGCGCTGATGCGGGTCACAACAGGCTTCGGCTATCGCGAGAATATTCTGCGTTCCAGTATTGTGCAGGAAGACAGTGCCTTTTTTAACACGTCAGCGGATGTATCCCTGATGCGCTTTACTGAGAGCGGTGCCTACATGTCATTCTTTATTTTACTGGACGACTCACAATATTTTTCGTCCCCATCCGTAGATTACGAGCGCTTTATCTCCGCGACGTTGCAGGCTGCAACGCCGATCGGGAAGGATGATGAGCTGGGTGGACAATTCAACTGTTTTTATCAGCATCAGGTTGTCGACCTCTCGGAAACCGAGTCGAGTATCGCGCGCTCCTTAGTGGACGGCTACACCTTCACATTGCAACCGTACTGGAAACACACGCTTGGCGACGGCTGGGCCGTCCAAATTGACGCGGAGCTGTTGCGGCAGATTTACAGTGGCGCCCTCTCCGACTACTGGGCGCCCGCCGCGGGCTTGCGTCTCCTCCACAGTTACGGTCATCGGTCGGAAGTATCGCTGTACGGCCAAACCAAGTATTTAATGTATGATTCGCGTTCCAAGTCCGATCATGACGGTAAGGCCATTGCTGGTACAAGTCTTATCTATAAGCAGAACGAAATAGGACTCCAATGGCGGCACACCTTTGACAAAGAGCAACAGTGGCGAACCAGAACCAAACTCAATTATAAATTAAGCCAAGATAACGGCTCGGGTTATTTCGATTATCACCGAGTACAGGGCAGTCAGCAGTTACGCTGGAAGAATCCGCTTTGGGAAATCAAAGTGAATGCCAGCTTGAACTGGTACACCTATCCCGAGCAAGAGATTGACGACGAGCGATACGCACGATATTCCTGCGTTCTTGACGTCCGTATCGAGCGGCGGCTCGGAAAACGCTGGATACTCTATTCCTTCGCAGATCGCGAATGGAGTATGAGTAATGATGAGCTGGATCAATACAGAAACTGGTCAGCAGGTGTCGGTGTTGGAGTCGAATTTTAGCGGAACATGAAATACTATGAATGATGTCATCCCTGAAGAAAAAGTTGTCCAGCGAACCCGCTGGGCTTACGGATTAGGCCTTCTTGCTGCGCTCGGGGTACTGGCGACCACACTTCTTTCGGGTTTGCTGTTGGTACGCGGATTGGTGCGTCAGCAAATCGCCCAACGAGATGCTGAAGCGCTCTACGCCACGACCTTGATGGAGCAACTTGATTTGGTCGAGATGAACGATGGACAGATCCGTAGCGATGAGCAGATTGGCTTTGATGCCGCCGTGAACGCCTCACGCCTCAAGGGTGTCATCGGCATCCGTTTTTACAATACAAAGGGCGTTTTAACAGATTCCTTCCCGCCAACAATCCAGCCCCAGCCGCTTGACCGCGTGGCAATACAGCAGGTCGCCTTATTAAAAACGCATAGCCACTTTCGCCGAGCAACACCGCTGAGCGACATCTTCATCTACCTGCCACAATTCACTAATAATCCAACGGTCTTTGTCCCTATTCTGGAGGTCACCGTACCCTTGCATCGCAGCGACTCCGTAACATTTTTAGGTGCGGCTCAATTTATCATTGAAGGGGGAAGCATCGCCAGTGAATACATGCTTATGGATCACCGTTTAGAACAGTTTGCGGCTATCCTGTTTGCGATGGCGGGATTGCTCTTGATGGCGCTCTTATGGCCGGCCTTTCACCGAATGGAGAAACTCAATAGAAATCTAGTCATACACCGTGACCGATTACAGCGAGCCAATGAGGAGCTCGCGCTCGCCGCGCGCGTTTCAGCAGTTGGCTCGATTTCTGCCCACCTCATGCACGGTTTGAAAAATCCGCTTGCTAGCTTGTCACATTTCGTTTCCCTCCAGGATACTGAAAATACCAGCCCCGACCCAGGTGCATGGCAAGACGCACTGACGGCCTCGCATCGGATGCAAGCCCTTGTAGAGCGAACCTTGGAAGTGCTCTGCGATGTGCGTGGTGAAGCCACCTACGAACTGACGGTGAAAGAGCTCGTGTCCGATATCCAGAAACACGTTTCCGGAGTTGTCGCCCAACGCCAAATCGAACTCATCGCCCATGCTCCAGGCGATTGCACGCTGTCCAGCCGTACAGCCAATCTGCTCAGCCTCATTCTAGTCAATCTGATGGAAAACGCCATCGAGGCCACGCCGCTCGGAGGGAGCGTGTCCTTGTCCGTTTCGAAGGAAGATGAACGCCTGCGCTTTCGTGTGCGTGACACGGGAGCAGGGTTCCCAGAACACCTGCGCGCGCATCTCTTTCTCCCGTGCAAATCCACACGCGAATGCGGCAGCGGTATCGGGTTGGCCATTTCCAAACAAATCGCGGATTATCTGGAGGCGAAACTGGAGCTGGAGGATTCTACGCCGCAGGGCTGTGTATGGCTACTGGAGCTTCCATTGTCCTTCTGCTGTCGCGGAAGCGAAAACACCTAGCTGATCGAATTTGGGTGCTGACGCCCAGTAGCCTAGGTTGCTCGCTGGGCGCTAGCACCCAGCAGGCGTACTACGGCAAACATCTCATGAGTAAAAAGCCAGCTATCCTGATGTTTTTCGCCAATCCTATCTTGGCACAGTCCGTGCTTCATTCAAAAGCGTCATGGGACCGTCGAGAAAAAAGAAAGGGTTAAACCAATGAAGAGCAAAATGATGATCGTGACCGTGTTGACAATCGGTTGTGGTGCGAGTGTGGCCATGTCGGCAGATGTTGTGCCAAAAGGGGATCAGTTAAAGGTACAGGATCGCCTGCAGACCTTCAGCCCGACGCTTCAAAAGGATCAGACGCGTTTGCAAGAGTGTCTGCCAACGGAATTGAAAACTTCCGTCCAGGATATGACACAGGCGCGTGATAAATACCAGCAGCAGCTTCGCGACCAACAAAAGGAAGTCGCTGTCTGTACGGATGCGAAACGCGATCAACTTCGGGATCAGCTCAAGGATCAAATCAAGGATCAAGTTAAGGACCGCGAGCAGATCCGTGAACGTTTACAGGAATTGCGTCAGAACCTACCCACCCATCAAGAGCTCATGGAGCAGGCTCGCGAAAAGGGTGGCACGGGTGGAAGCGGAACTGGGCGTCGCGGAGAATAAGTCTAATCAGACTCGCAAGCTAACGCCTAGGCCTCCAGACAGTAAATGACGATTGTCTGGAGGCTTTCGTTAATCGGTGCGAGTACCATCAACCGTCGAGGATAAAAATGGGGTTATTAACCGTCCGGCACACAGCTGTTATTTCGGCTCTTTTTTTTGTTTTTTTCAGCAACGCTTCCGTTGTGGTGCGCAGTGACCGCTGGCGTTGGTCAAATCCGCTTCCGCATGGCAACAATGTTCTCGACATGCTGGTGACCCCTTCGCTCGTCATACAGGTCGGTGATGGCGGAATCATCCATGTGCTAGGCAGCGATGAACGATGGGTGCCGGCTGTTTCCGGTGTGAGCTCTTACCTTCGGAGCGTAACGATGATGGGCGACCGGATTATCGTCACAGGGGAAAACGGATGTATTCTTTGGTCGGACGATGGAGTCACGTTCCAGCCGGCTCAGATCTCGCCGTCCACGCTTAATTGGTTTGAGGGCGTGACGGCCTCCTCGTTGCGGGCGGTTGCCGTCGGCGACTACGGCTCGATCTATACCAGCACCAACGGCATAGCCTGGACCCAAACGGTTATTTCCAACATGTACGAATGGTTACGCGGTGTTGCGTTTGGCAACGGTGCGTTCGTGGCTGTCGGCGAAAATGGGAAGATTTTGCGCAGTACCAACGGAACATCTTGGAATTCAATCACCAGCGGCACAACAGCGCATTTGAACCGCGTGCGCTATCTGGGTATCGGGGCAAACGCAAAGTTCATCGCCGTCGGCGACAAAGGCGTTGCATTGAGCAGCGCCAATGGGAACACACCCTGGACTTCTTTGAACAGCGGCACGACCAATAACCTCTTCGATGTTGCAGTCAATGACACGGGCACGTTGCTGGTGGGTGACCAGCAAGTACGGTTCCTCGCCACGAGCAGCACTACGTGGACGAACCACGTGACCACACTCCAGACAAATGCGCCACCCGCCTGGATTTATCTTTCCGCTTACGGCGAATCGAGCTCGTGGCTCGTCGCAGGCCGTACTGGTTTATTAATAGAGGGCGCCCTCTCTAGTGGCAGCACGTATGCCTGGCAGCCCGTTCCGGATTCCCCCCACGCCTGGATATGGGACATAACCGTGCAGAACGGGCTCTATGTCGCCGTCGGCGACCTGGCAAACATACAGACGAGCCTCGACGGGATTCTGTGGACCAGGGAAGTAGTTCCTGTTCCGCACACGAATACTGTCCTGCTAGGCGTGGGGGGCTCAACCAATCTGTTACTTGCGGTCGGTAACGCGGGAAATGTCCTCCTGAGCCAGTCCGAGATGATCGAGATGGCCGTCACCAACATCATCGATGATACTCTTGTTGTCACACAAGAACTCGTCGATACGTTTGGAATCGTCTGGACAAAATTACCGTCCTTCACGACAAACACACTCCAAGGTGTCACTGTATCGTCGAACCTATTTGTTGTGTCGGGCGAAGCAGGAAAAATATTTACAAGCCTGAATGGCACCAATTGGCTCGAACGGACGACTCCCACAGTTAACTTTCTTTCCAGTGTCGCCATCGGTGCGACGGCCTGCGTCTCCGTGGGCGCCAACGGGACATTGCTCCGAGCAGGTGCGAACGGAGCCACATGGACAACTGTGTCCCTCGGCACAGCCTATTGGTTATATCGTGTCAGATGGATAGACAATCAATTTATTGTCGTTGGTCAGAATGGTCTTATTTATACCAGTCCAGACGCTACAACATGGACGCTTCGCGCCAGCGGCACAACAGCCTGGCTAACCGATGCCACAAGCGTGGACGGAACGTGGTTCGTGACGGGGTATCAAGGCACACTCCTCTCCAGCACAAATACAGTGACCTGGTCGGCCGTGCCGGCACCTACCATCAAATCGCTCTATGCGGCGACAACACAGAACGGGCAGCTTGTGGTCGCGGGAATCGAAGGAGTGATCTTGCGCAATCAGGTTGTTCCTTACTTATCCCCTATAAATGTTCTTGGATACAGCCGTAGTACTGTCTCTAATGCTGATTTATCCACCAGCGTCTATGACCTATTTCTGTTTGGCGGCAGACCAGATCAGTGTTTTAATTTTCTATCCACGACTAATCTCACCTCTAACCAATGGTCGACGAACACAGTACTGGAACTCTTTGATTCTTCTGGTACTATTTACTTTCTGCGCACCCGAGACTTAACGACTCCGCCAGATGCGGAATTTTATTGCACGCAGTTAGTGTATTAATTAAAATAGTATTCGTGTGAATTGTTTTAGCCAGAGAAAGTGTTGATACGTGCGGACAAAGTTTTTTTTACCGATGGTAGTCGTCTGCCTCACCTTATCGCCATTCCAAAATGTTTTGGCACAAGGCGGCCAAGGGGTGCCCGAGTGGGATTTGAAGTCGGCGGAATCGCGCGCTGCGGTTGTGGAGCAGTTGCGCTCAGAGGGAGAGACCGCCCATAACGCCGCTTGGCGCGGCGCGGTAGCTGAAGGTTGGTCCCCAAAGGGAAGCGGAGATGGATTCAAGTACGAACTGCAGGCAATCCGCGATGAGCGCCTCTATATCTATCGCACGATGAATGTGAACGCGGCCATTTCCTCTGCCTCTAACCAGATCCGCAACACCGTGCCCTATAGCGTGAACGGATCCGGGGAAACGGTTGGCATTTGGGATGGCGGGGCCGTCCGCAGCACGCATCAGGAACTCACGGGACGGGTCACGGTCATGGACGGCGCAGCCATCATTGACCACGCGACCCACGTAGGCGGAACGATCGGAGCCGCTGGTGTCGTGTCCAGTGCGCTCGGCATGGCGCCTAGCGTGCAAATCGCCTCTTACGACTGGAATAACGACTTGTCCGAGATGACCTCCCTCGCCATGGCGACCTCCGGTGCATCTGGCATGATCCAACTATCGAACCACTCCTATGGCACGATCTCAGGCTGGGATACGTCCGACGGGACCTACAAATGGTATGG
>CAIZQW010000441.1 GCA_903935195.1 uncultured bacterium | reverse complement strand
CCCAGCAGGGACGGATGACTTCACGTTCAAAGGGCACCCGGCAATCGCGGACAACATGCTTGATACCGAGCTGAGCCGCTGCAGCAGCGGCGACGCTGACAGAGTCTGAACCTCCGCACGCCTGTTGCGCATGAAGGTCCTTAGCAGGTTGCATCAACAAGGTCACGCCCACGACCTCATAGCCTTCGTCGCGAAGCAGCAATGAGCAGAAGGTCGAGTCCACTCCCCCTGACAATCCTACTGCGATGCGTCCTTTGCTCGCGCTCCCACTATTCCAAGATTCCATCATTCCATTATTCCATGATTTGCTTCTTTAGCTCGTCAAGATCTCGTTTCTCGACCGTCGTCAAGGTCTCTTTCTCCAAGAGGGTCAGGGCTTGAAAAGCATTCTCTTTCTGTTTGCGCAGGAGGGCGAGGCGCGCATCAATGAAGGCGAGTTTCGGGTCATCCGCCTTGATACTTCGTGCACGTGCCAGCATCTTTTCCGCTTCATCTGCTTTCCCGGCTCGTGCCAGCACATCAGCGAAGAGCGCCCAGGCCTTGTGATTGGAACCATCCTGCTTTACTAGACGGCTTGCGACGGCTTCAGCCTTACCGAAGGCCTTGGCTCGCACAGCCGCCTCGACATAATTATTCAAGGAAGCGGAGGCGACCTTCTCGCCTTCAATACTTCTGGCAAGATAGCGTTCTGCATCCTCATAAAAACCCTTTTCAAGACGGAGAGTCCCTAAAATGAAATTAGCGCGCTCATCAGCAGGTTTCTTGCGTAAAATCCGAATGGCGTGGATTTCAGCGGAAGTGGCATCGCCCAGTGCGGCATCGAGGCCAAGAACAAACTCTGCCAGACTATCCACATCTGGACGATAGGCCATGGCGCGCAGATAGGAGGCGCGAGCCTGTTCATAGTACGGAAGACCCCGCGCTTGTAGCAGGCGGGCCTGCAAGATTTGAGAATAATAAACGTCCGAAGGATTATTCTTCATCAACTTCAGGAGGCGAGGCAGCACCACCTTTTCCACCTGATCCAGCTCGTTCTGCTCAACCATAATCAGCCCGAGCAAAGCCAGAAGAGCGGGCTTGTCTTTTGTCACAGCCGGATCCTCCATCATCAGTCGGGCATTCTGAAGGTCGCCTGAGGCCAGATAATAGACAGCCCACTCCACACGCATATCCTGCTTGGAAAGTCCTGAGCTCTCTCCGGTCATCAACCATGCATACGCCTCACGCAGATTTCCTTGACGAAGCATGAGCCAAGAGAGACCAGAGATCGCCACAGGGTTCTGAGGATTAGACGCTAGCAACTTCTCATATGTTTTGCGACTTGCATCAAAGTCGCTTGAAATGGCTTGAACAGATGCCAATGCATAGAGCAGATCAACCTTCCTTGACTCATCCATCTCTTGCTCCTGCGCTTTCCGAAGGGTTGCCAGCACAAAGTCAGGCGAACTGGAGGCAACCCACGACAGACCTTGTCTTAAAAAGACCTCTGAGTTACGGACATAGCCATGGTACCTTGAAAGGGATCCTACCGCGTAACGCATGCCCTTCTTTCGTCGAATTTCCTCCAGTTCCTGAGCGAAGCGTTTCTTCTGCTCAGGGACGGCTTGGCGATTAACAACAAGGTCAATCAGATTCAGTAAGGCGCTCACGTTTTCGGGGTTAAACTTTCGCGCCAGCTGATAGGTCTTGAAAGCGTTCGCTTCCGCTCCTGCATCATCCTGCAGAACACCAGAATTGTTCATCACCAACGAGAGATGCCGCAGTGTCGCCTCGCGATAGCGCTTGGCCAAAATCCCCGACTGGGAGGACCGGTCAACCTGCAGTAACGTCCCCACCGCCTCCCAGAGTTGCGCATCTTCCTTAAACCGCGCCACAACATCTGGCGGTTTTTCGTCCTTCTTGATGCCATAGAAAAGGAGACCATCGGCCACAGGCTGATAACCGCTACTGAACCACAGGTCGGGAAATGACAGCGACACAGCCTGTTGATGTATCGTGGGAAGCCCTAGAAAAATCTCCTCCATAAAGAGCAAGAAATTACGGTCCAACAGGACGCTTGCCCTCAGCCAAAGATTTTCGTCCATCGTGTTTTTCATCACGCGCTTAATAAAGAGCCTATAGTTTCGGTCTCCTGAGCGATACGGTTGAAAGAGCACGACTTTCTTCTTGCGCTCATGTGCCACCAACAGGATATTCGCATCCAAAACGTCATTCGCAACAATCCAGCTACGCTCACCCATGCGGTCAATAATCTTGTTCGCAATAAAATCGGCGTATAGTCCGCGATTCTTCCGATAGTCCAAGCTATTAAAGATTAAGGCCAGCGCGATCATCAGGAGCAAGAGGGGAAACAGGACCTGCCCCACGAGTTGTCCTTTCGCAATCATCCAATTTTGTCGCAACGTAAACTCTAACTGCTCCTCCTGCTCACTGATCGAGGAAAACCCTTCCATCTTTTGCAACTGGGGTTTTTGCATACTGATCAAAGCGCGCCACAGACCGACCAAAAGGCCCAAGCCTATCGCTGTAATCAGCCCCGTAAAAAGCGGAATGTGGTCCTCTGGTGCAACCGTGGCCCACGCGGTTCCCTTCCCATTGAACAAGGCATACCCTCCGACAATCGAGAGGAAGCCACCGGCCACCAGTGAAAAACGTGTCCGAAAGGTACGCATCGTGGAGAGTGCCAACAAGATCGCCGACGCTCCAAAGAAGAAACCAGTTACGAGGACAGGGATCCACGCTTTCGAGGGCAAGAGCATGGAGAGCTCCCTCCACTGAGACCGCAGAATGCCCACGATCGTCTCCATCAAGAAATCGCGGTTCAATAAAAACTCGTGAAAGGACGCATGCTGCACGCCCGCCAACAACATATCCGTGGCATACGCAAGAAGCCCTAACAGCAGGCTACACCAGACACGGGAATGCCAAAAGTCACCCAAAAGAATCCGTTCCGTAATTAACCAGAGCAAAAATACAAAGGGGAAGGCGATGACAAAGGTTGCGGATTCGCCCATCCAAACGCCATAAATTAAGGAGAAGCAAATGGGCCACATCGGATTCGGGGTGCGAACATAGAGAACAAAAAGGTCTAATAGCAAGAAGAAGAGGGCTGCATCTAGGATTTCAGGGTTAAATCGCGTGGAGGCTGCCCAGACAGGCAGGGTGAATGTTGTGCACAGGGCAGCTGTCCAAGCAGCAAACCGCGCCACCCGAGAGGCGCTGGCAATCGTTTCCTCTCCGCACATATACTCGGTCACCACAGACCAGACAATCCGAAAGACAGACCCCACGAGCAGGGCGCCAAAGAACGCAGCAAGGAGATTGAAGTGGAGCGCGGTGGATCCTGGTAGCGGTAACTTTTCAAAAAAGGAGCTCAGCAGGAAGAGCAAAGGGCGTTCAAAATGTGCACGAACATCCAGTCCAGAGAGGTCAGCAATCCATTGCGCGGAACGTCCTGGGAAGGCTGTAGTGCAGACGGTCAGACCAAAAAACAAAGCCGCCAAAAGAGTCACCACCCCGCTCATCCGCCACAGTCGCCGAAAGCGCGGGACAGAAACCCAGTAAAATGTACGCCGTGAGTTCATCGCAAAGGCCTTTCCAAAGGACTACTCTTTCTTTTTGAATGATTATTGCAAAGCAGGTACTGAAAGTCAACCTCCGCAGAGGTTACTCATCAAGAGCGCCTTGGTAGGCCACGCGACGGATTTTTTGAACCGAGGTCCGCTCCAAGGGCTCGCGCTGAAGTCGCAGTTTACGGATATGTTTATAATCCGCCAATAAAACCGACCGATCACGCACCGCATCAT
>CAIZQW010000440.1 GCA_903935195.1 uncultured bacterium | reverse complement strand
CAAACTCGCAGATTACTTCCACAAGAAGAACGATTCCCATGTTCTAGCTGATGCTTTGTTTTGCTCCATCCAGATGGATTCGCAGGAAGGGTTGGAATGCTTGCATGAGCAGCTTAGTATCCATCGGATTGATTATAAAGAACCTGAGAATAAAATTTATACGAACGCGAGTCGTTGCCTCCTAGTTTGGATGTACGTCAAGGACTCGCATCCATATTTATTAGAAACAAGTTATGGAAAACTCCAGACGGCCAGCCCCTTCACGCTTCACTTATTCCCGGTTCAAGAAGATCTCGACCTGGGAACATTCAGACAACCAACTGATTCAACTCTCAAAGAAATTCAGGACCATCTTTCGGATTACTACGGGAAGAGGACGGGAGTAACATGGTGCAGGATAATACCCTTTACCGGCTCTGCCGACGAAGATTGGTTTATGATCCGATATCCGGGAAATATCGAATGCAGACCCGTACTGGTCGGCGATAAAGAAAAGGATGACGCGAATCATCCTCTCTTTTTTCATACCGTCGTTTATGACAAGAGAAACCACATGCTTCGAACAACGATCAAAAACGGTACGCTTTGCGCAAAAGTCAGAGTCGCTTTTGGCCGTATGTATTTCAACAATGGAAATGCTTTTGAATCTTCCAAACATGTTCTATCATCCCTCCTCAAGCTAGATAAAATAGCGAAAGGGTGGAAAGCATTCTGCGAAACCGCAGATGGCGACGTTATTCAAAACATTCGCCTATCCCGTTTGTCCTGCAGGTTTCGTCGCATGGGCGAGATCAAAAGTGTTTGTTATTTGGGGCCTAACGATCATTTGCCGGTAGCGGATGGCGACTTGTTTGAAGCCAACACAAAACATTCTGCTGAAATCTACGACAGTAGAAAGTCTCCAGTTGATAAATTGCTTGAAGCAGCCCAATATGTTCATTGGATGCAGTTAAGTTATGAGCTTGTAACCGATGACGGTCTCAAGAGACGTGAACGTAAAGTCACGATCAAACAGGGCAATACTTTGGGCTTTGAGCAAGATTCAGGTGCAGTCCACTTGTTGGATTTACTCTATGAAAAGAAAATACTCGAGAAGTGTCAATAAACTAAGCAAGGAAGACAAGCGCATAGGCAGATCGCTGCTACAAAACGGCGAGATTGATTATCCGTATTGCCGTTTGCGTTGGCGCCAAGTACTGGGCGAGAAGCTTTATGCTGTAGTTCAGGATTTCCTTGTTTTCCTTCCAGGCGGACAACCAATAGAAACATTTACCGCGGACGATAACATCGTCTACGAGATTATTTCAAGTAAAGGGAAGTATTACGGATGGAGTCGACTGCTTGCGGATAGCGATGAACAACCGCAATATGCCAAAGAAGATTTGTTGCCGTGCTATTTACGTCTCGAAGGACGTCATAAACTTGCAAAACTCGTGGGGGCCAAAAATACCATAACTAACGCTGGAGAAACCACCAATAAGCGGCCACAATGGACGGCTAACGCTAAAAGAAGTGTCTCTACCTTTTACAATTCTTATCGATCCGATTACGGAACAGTATCGAATACCAAGTCTGTTTATGAGGCATATATGAAAAAAACACCTCACCCGGACATAAAAAGCTTTGATGATTTTGAACGATGCGTGAATGCTTGCAAAAAAGGCAAGCCTCCGCTGATCGGTCTATGGAATGGAACCAAGAAGAACAAAGCGTCAAAAAAATAGCGTCAATAGGTTGCAAACATATCTTTCCTGTCTGGAAGCCCGTTCTTAACCAATAAGAACGGGCTTTTTATTTGTTTCCGCCGGAAAGCAAAAAAATCATTCCTGTCACTTTCCTGCCACTTTCCTGTCATGGACTTATGCTTTCTTCAAGCCAAGTAACCGGAGATTCCTAATGGGGTTTCGAGGACTGGCAAGAAGGAAGAGGCAGACATGACAGACACAACCAGATTTCAGCAGCTATTAGCCCTCGCCAATGACGGCGATGAAAACGCAATAGCCGACCTGTTCAAAGAATTCAACTATCTGTACCCAGCCAGCGCGCAAAAGTGATTTCACAACACTTGCGCGCTGCTGGGGCGGCGGGGCGCAGGTCAACTAAACACAGCCCGATCAGAAAAGGAAAATGCTAAATGCAAAATCCAACTCACACACAGACGGAGGTCAAACCCGGCATCGACTGGGCTAAGACCTGTATCAATTACGCCAAGACAGTCTGGGGTATTGCGACTGTCATCGCCGTGCCGATCATGACAGTGATCTTTATCAACAAGGTTGCATGTCTTGAGCAGACGGTCAAAGCTGCCGCATGGCACGGTAGCACCAAGGGGTTCATTATGGGGATGGTGCTGGCTGGCCTTCTCTTTACACACCTCGAACGTAAATCCAAGTAACAGAAAGGAAAAACTAAAATGGCTATCCTCCAACAACCGACAGCAAAGAATAATAACCCGTTCGCCGAGATTATCGGGGACGATGTGGCACCCGCCGGGACGTACCAGGCGATGGTGATTGATATCAAGGACGAGTTCGGGATTGTCCGCCCGAAGTATGAAAATCCGGCTGAGATGGAAAAGGTCGATCTGACCACCTTCCTCTTTGGCTTCCGTGACCAGCTCAACATGGCCCACCGCATTGCGAGCCGCTCGATGAAGATCTCGGGTAATGAAAAAAGCGCATTGTATGCGTTCTTGAAGGGCATCCTCGGCAAGGCCCCGGCTTATGGCTGGGACTACTGTACCCTCAAGGGCTCGAAGGTCCTGCTGACCGTGGAGCACAAGGCGAAGAGCAATGGCCAGGGTTACTACCCTGCGATTGCGGCGCTCTCACCCATGCCCGTCGGGATGGCTGCGGCACCAGCCCCGGTTCAACAGCCGATCCCGATTCAGCAGCCCATGCCTGCGCCGGTGATGGCTCCGCCGCCTGTGATGGCGGCTCCGTTCGACGAAGATGAACCGCTGCCGTTCTAGGCGCGGCCTGTCACAACCCAAACGCCCCTGCCGGCAACGGCGGGGCGGTCTAAACCCAAGAGAGGTGAATTATGGCGATCTTAACACAGAACAAAATCAAGGCGGGGCACTGGTATTCCCCGGATGGCAAACCGATGCACCGGATGCCCACGGTGCGTGGGGACGGAGACCGCGCGACTACGATCAAGGATGCGAAGCGGCTGGGGCTCTACCCGAGCGTGACGAGTATTCTGGGTATCTTCGCAAAGCCCGGTCTCGATGACTGGAAGTTGAATCAGGTGGCGCTGGCAACCCTGAAATGTCCGATTACGGAGGGGGAGTCCCCTGAATACTGGATGAAGCGGGTCAAGGATGTGGCGTTCGAGCAGGTCGAACAGGCCGCGGACCTCGGCAGCGATATCCACGAGGCGCTAGAGCTGGGGATGAACAGCGAGCCGTTCAACGAAACGCTGCGCGTCTATGTGAACCCCGTGCTGGAGTGGAAGCGTGAGACGGGCATTGTCCTTACGGAACGCGAGCTGACGCTGGTGAACAAGGTCGAGGGGTTCGCAGGGACCGCGGATGTCTTCTTCACCTACGGAAAGAACGGCATCGGCATCCTGGACTACAAGACACGCAAGACCAAGCCCGGCGAGGAGGTCAAGGCGTATGACGGACAGGCGATGCAGCTTGCCGCCTACGCGGCCACCCACTTTGGAGAGGAAGCGCTGGATCGCGTCCTGGCTGCGAATGTCTACATCTCGACTACGGAGCCGGGACGGATGGCGATCGTGAAGCACGCGGACCTCCGCAAGCACTGGGAGGCGTTCAAACGCGCCGCCGAGCTGTGGCGCTACCTCAAGGAGTTCGATCCGCGTCAAATCAAGCAGTTGTCATAAGGGAAGGAGGTCACCATGCTGAGTAATGAATTTCTGGCGGCGGCGATGGCCGCCCCTTCGGACCGGCTGACGCAGGCGTTTCGCATCCTGCGCGGGGAGGAGTCCGCTCCGCCCCAGCCGGTGGAACGGTTCATGACCGCTTCGGAGGTGGCGCGGATCACAGGGCTGAGCCGGACGACCCTGTGGCGGTGGAATGTCCCGGGCTATGTGCTGGCCGGCAAGCCGCGGTACCGGATCAGCGAGGTCATGGCTTATCTCGATTCACCGGCGTTCCAGGAAGTGGTGGCTGCTGGCAAGGCCAACCGCTGGAAAAAAGAGAGCACAAGGAAATATCCATGCAAGAAGTAAACCCTGTCGCAAACAACGCTCTTGTCCTCGCAGCCCTCCCGCCCATCTCCGTGGACTTCGAGACGCACTACGCCTCTGACTACTCGGTGAAGGAGCTGGGCAACCGCGCCTACTGTCATGATCCGCGTTTCAACGCGTGGGCGGTCTCGACCTACGATGGCGTCACGCCGTGGGCTGGCCGTCCGAAGGATTGCGACTGGCAAAACCTTCACGGACGCGAATGGGTAAGCCACCACCGCGAGTTCGACAAGGCGGTCCTTGAACGGCTCCAGCGCGACGGGGTGATCCCAAAGCACATCGCGCCCGCGGTCTGGCACTGTTCGGCTGCGGCGTGCGCCTTCCTCCAGCTTCCGCGCGACCTCGAGGGCGCGTGTTCCGCAGTCCTCGGGGAAGCACCCGACAAGTCGTTCCGCAAGGCGCTCAAGGGCCGGCATGACAACGACCTCTTCTCCTCGCTGGACGCGGAGGAGACGGCCTACGTCACGCAGGACGCCGTCCTCTGCTGGCGGCTCTGGCAAGCCGTCGGAAGCCGCTGGCCTGAACGCGAACGCTTGCTCTTCGAACTGACCGCCTCCATGGGGAGCCACGGCCTTTGCGTGGACTGGCAGAGCCTCGACGCGGAACGTCAACGGCTCTCCGACCTCTGCGGCTCGCTGCAGCGTGACATCCCCTGGACGCCCTCGCTCTCGCTCAAGGAGTTTAAGCGTCATTGCGGTTTCGCGCAGGTCACGCCCCCTGCCTCCACGGCGGCGGATGACGCCTCCTTCCGAGCATGGTGCCGCAAGCACGACGGCACGGCGATCGCCCGCTACGCCAGGAACATGAACCGCATCCGCACCGTGAACCGCCTCGTCAAAGTATTGGAGGCGATGCAGCAGCGGAGGAAGCCGGACAACCGGATGGCGTACGAACTGAAGTATTACGGCGCCACGCCTGGACGCTGGTCGGGTAGTGGCGGTCTGAACGTCCAAAACATGAACCGGTCGGAGATCGAGGGGCTTGACCTGCGCAAGCTGATCATTGCTCCGGAAAACAAACTTCTCGCGGTCGCGGACTTCTCGCAGATCGAGGCGCGCGTCCTACTCTGGCTCGCCGGGGACGGCGCGACCCTCGAAATCCTCGCAGCCCATCCGGAGATGGACATGTACGAAGTCCACGCCCGCGCAACCATGGGCTACAAAGCGCCGGAGCCGCTGAAGGATTATTGTGAGACCACAAAATCCAACCTCCGCCAGCTCGCCAAGGCGCGTGTGCTGGGGCTGGGGTTCCGCTGCGGCGCGGAGCGGTTCATCGAGGTGGCCCGCATCATGGCCGGACTCGAGATCGATATCCATGATGCGCGGAAGATCGTGCGCGAGTACCGCGACAGCAACCCGAAGATTGTCAAACTCTGGGAGACACTCGAAAACACCTGCGCGGCTCACGAGGGCAAGGACTACTACCTTCCCTTCCCCTGCGCGAGCCTCGGGGACTCCCCGCGCCATCTGATCTACCGCGATGTCGCGCTGGATGACCGGGGCGGACTCACCGCCGTGGTTTGCGGGGAGCGTGTGGACCTGCACGGCGGCATCCTCGCTGAGAACTGGACCCAGGGCACGGCGCGCGACCTTCTGGCGGACGCGTGGATCCGCTGCGTCGAATCGGGCTACGCGCCGGTGCTTTCGGTTCACGACGAGCTGGTTTTCGAGGTGGACGCGACAGACGCGCAAGGACATTTGACACAAATCAAACGGCTGATGGAGTCCGCGCCCGCGTGGGCGAAGGGGCTCCCGGTCAAGGCGGATGTGAAACTCATGACCCGTTACGGGAAATGAAACGATGAAAGGAAAATGGAGCATGAAACGGAATACTAAAGACGAGATGATCACGGAATGGCTGGAGGACAAGGTGCGAGCCGTCTCCAGCCTGGCGGACTACACAGCCATCACCAATGCGGAGTGGCTGAAACTGGAACAGGCGCGGCTCACGGCGCGGGGCATTGAGACGCAGATCGTCAAACACCCCACGCGCCCAGGCCAGAGCGCTCTCAAACGCGTACTGACGGAGGACAAGCGCCATGGCTGAAATCTACCCATTCTCAAACAAGATACTCATCCTGCTCTCAGAGCCGCCCAAGGCGGGCGACACCCACCGCTGGCTGGCACAGGTAGCGGCAGGCTTGCGCGATTGCGTGCCCCAGCCGGAACGTTGCTACTCCTTCCTGCGGGAGTGTTGCGACTGCTGCGTCAAGCACAGAACCATCCCCGACGCGGAGAT
>CAIZQW010000439.1 GCA_903935195.1 uncultured bacterium | reverse complement strand
TGCCGCCGCTGTTGAACATCGCGCCGCAACGCGGGGGGGCGGTTTTATTGCGGTGCGGCGTCTGGCTGAGCAAAAAACCATCGATGGGCGTGTCTGTTGGGTTCACCACGCGCACGGCCAGTAGGTTGTCCGCTTCCTTCCGAAGAGCATCGGTGATATCCAGTTCGAAGGGAGCTTCTCCGCCCTCGCTCGATCCCGCCAGTTTGCCATTGACCCACACTTCCGCGAAATAATCGACGGCGCCAAACCGCAGGAGCGCGCGATCGTCCGGCGCCTGTCCGGCGCGTGGGTGGAAGGTATGCCAATACCAGGCTACGCCGTGGCTGCCCGGAAATACCTGTTGGATCACTCCGGGCACCGCAGCCTCCTTTGCCCCCGGCTGGACTTGATTGCACCAATTCTCTTGCCGACCGCGGTTTTCCGGGTCCATTGCCAATTTCCAAGCGCCATTTAGAATTTGCACCGAATTGACGCCGACCGCCGTTGCCTGAGTCCGCGTTTCCGCCGCGTTGAAGCCGTTGCTGGAAAAGGCGAGCCCCAGCAACATGAGGATCATCGATCGCCACGTAAGGTTGATGTCGGTTTTCATTTCTTTATGCTCCACTTTCTGGTGAATCGGCAATGTGCCGAAGAATCTGCACCATTCACTTCCACGGATCGGAAATAGAAGACAAAACCCTCGGTTGTTTGTCAACTCGGTTCACATTCGAACTGGGAGCAGGGTTAACATGGCAAGATCGGCAAAATACCTTCGCGCAACGGTGCCGATGGACATATCGGGAATCGCCAGGGAGGCGCGACGAGCGCTTAATTTATATCCAACTGCGATTCAGACACTGGGGGAGGAAACTTTTCAAACCAGATAGGACGGGCATTTAAGCGACTGCCGGCCCTCGCAAACAAGGCAGTTGCGACTTTTTTCACTTTTTCCATCTTCGGGCTTGCATATCTGCATTCATACTGTATATATATATGCAGATGAGCGAGTCTGTTTCAATGCTACGCCAGCAGCTTTGGCGCGCTTACCGCGCCATGAGCCCCACGCTACAGCGCCTCCAGCGCGAGAATCCCATGGTTCAAGGCTGCTGCTATCTGCAGCGTCGCCGGTGCGGCAAGCCCAACTGCCGGTGCGCACGCGGAGAACTCCACGAAGCCTGGGTCCTCACCCGCAGCGAGCAAGGCAAGCACCGACTCTATATGGTGCCAGCGGCCCAGCGACTGCGACTCATCAAGCTAACCGGCGAATATCGCCGCTATCAACGAGCCCGAGCCATCCTGGTGCATCGCCATCAACGACTGCTCCAGCTGGCCGATCAAATGGCCGAGCAACGGCTCAGAAGATGGCCGCCCCTCAAAGACGATGGACCTGAACTTGATTGAACCACATCCGCGCCGGGTTCTGGAAGCCTTTCGTCGCGGCGAGTTTGACGGCCTGGAGATTATCGAACAGGCCGATGAGAAGGAGTTTTTCGAGCTGTGTTTGCGGGAGAAACTTTTGGAGGATCTGGCGGAGTCGATGCCCACAGCAAGAGAGAAAGAGGAGGTTCCGCCTTGGTTTGTCCTGGCCGCCAATCTAAGTCTCAGGCTCCATGATGAGCACGCCTTTTTGGCGTTTGAACGGGTGGTGCGTTGTGGGGGCTTGTTGAGTGCCTTGGACCCGGGGATCGTTTCCCGGCATTTGGACCCTGAGAGCCGCCATATCGTGCTCTCGTGCGAGGGCTTCAACGGGAAGAACCACTACGACCGTCAAACTCCTTGCGATCATGACACCCTGCGCAAGTATGTGCGGGATGTGCCGGCAGAGCAGTGGCAGAGCTGGTTCAACGGGCCGGTGCAAAAAGTCTTCCAGGCTCACGGTTTTTTCGATCCCCGGGGAGTATTCATCGGAGACGGCAGTTATCTGTTTGTTCCGGACAACCCCGCCTATGAAGGATCGGTGCTCATGTGGTTCGACGAGCACAACCATCCGGTCGATTATGAAAAGCTCACCTCCGTCGAGCGCAAGAAGGCGCATCTGGAAAGATGTTACAAGTTGGTGAGTTTGCTGCACCTGCGCGGGCAAGCCTTTGTGTACGCCGCCGCCGCGGTAGTCGCAGGCAACCAACACGAGGGGCCGATCCTCTACCGGCTGGTGGAAGAGTTCGTGCGGCTGGTGGGGCTCGGGGTGATAAAAAAGCTCATTCTGGATCGCGGTTTTATCGACGGACCCCGGATCGGCTATTGCAAGAGCGTCTTGGGAATCGACGTGCTCATTCCGCTCAAGAGCAACATGGAACTGTGGCAGGACGCTTGCGCTATGGCCCAACGCCTGCCATGGCAACCCTGGGAAGAACCCGCGCCGACGCCGACGCCCGTCCTCAAAAGACCCGATGCGATCAACCGCCGGGAACAGACGCGGCAGAAAACGCTCGCCGCCAAAAAAGCCCTACAACCTCCTCCCGATCCGGCCACAGTGCTGACGAGCCGGGAGCTGTGCGCCATCAAAGGCTTCCGGTGGGGCGATATCCCCACGCCCTTCAACGTCGTGTTGATGCGCACCTCCTACGCCGACGGGCATCAGGATACCTGGGGGCTTTTCACGACGGAGGATTTTGCCGATCCGCAACAGCCAGCCCGCGAATACGCCTGGCGAGTCGCCATCGAGGAGCGTCACCGTCAGCTCAAATGCTTTTACGACCTCACCGATTTTCACTCCCGGACATTCAACGCCGTGAGCGCTCAAGTCGTGTTCGTGCTCTTGACCTATACTCTGCGCCAATATCATCTGTGGAAAAGCTCCAACGACGATCTGAGCGGGCTTCATCCCGAGGAGATTCGCCGAAGGCTCAACCGGCAATATCAATATGTCGTGATCTACTATCAGCTGGCTTATGCCCAATTGCCGCTGGTGACTTTCACGCGCGAAGTGCTCGAATTGAAAGGACCCGCCCGCCGCAAGGCCATGGCCAAGATCAGGCTTTTGGAGCGTAGTTTCCTGCGCCCTCTCAAAAATCCCCGACCACCTTGACGCCCTGTAATTCGTCGCACACGGAATGTTTCTCTTGGATAAGCAGGGACGCTGCCTCTTTGTCGCCGCATCTGAATCACTCGTCCCGACAATTTCCATCCGCCCTGTTCCCCATCCCAGCCTGCGTGCCAAATATCCCTCCGTAGTCATAGGAGTCACGTCTGCCAGCTTCTCGCGCCAATTTGCACAGGTGGTCGTGAGTTCTTACTCGTCACCTCCCCCCAGTGTCTGAATCGCAGAAAATTACCTTCTTCCATTGAATCGCACTTTTCGATGTGCTATCCTGGGAGAGGCAAGGCATGCATGGCAATGAATGAGTCAAGCGCAGGAGGAGGCGCCTTTTCGATCGACGGAGATCCGGCTAACGCCCGTTCCCCTAAGATTTTGATTATCGACGATGATCCGACCATGGTCTTCCTGATGGACACCATGTTGCGCCACGAGGGGTTTCGAACCCTCACAGCGTCCAATGGTCCGGCGGGCCGAATTCTGGCCGCTCAGGAAAAGCCGGATATGATCTTGATGGATGTCGTCATGCCCGAGGAGAGCG
>CAIZQW010000438.1 GCA_903935195.1 uncultured bacterium | reverse complement strand
AGTAGCTGTGAAATCGATCGGGACGCCTTCGCCCCGTGTAGAAACATACTTCATAAACGACGACCGCCCCTCTTTGGCGTGGGTTTCAATTTTACTCAAGGAGCCCAGGCAGGAGCTTCTTGTTTTTTTCAGTGTCCGAAGAAAAATCTTTGGTGGCGTCTTTCGTGACCTGTCTTGCACGTTCCACGGCGGCAGGAATCTCACGATAATACGTCCACAAGCAAAGGGCGCCGCTCACCTCAAGGCGTGTCCGATCCCGCACCCGCATACCCTTGGTACGTTCCGGATTAAAAATCGTGACATTGAAGAGCTCATTTACAACCTCCATACGGGTTGTAAAAACTTCTTCCCACGTGATCTTCTTGCTACTCACCGTCAACGTCTTGGGGTCAACCGCTTCAATCAGCCACCCCTTAGGCGACTTATACCCCTGACTATTGTTCATGACATACTTAAGAGCCTCTTCAATGCGCCGGACACGCTCCAAGGCAACCATGCCAGCTTCCTTCCCCCCATCCGTGGTCAACTCATCCTCTGTCAGTCGCAGTTTTCGCATGGCGGAATCAAAACGCATCGCCTTGAGCAAGAGGATGTTCGCCGCTTCAACGCCAGCGATTTTTTCGCAATCTGCCTTTACCTTAGCCGCCAACTCTTCAGCCTCTTTTTTCTTTTTAGCCTCTTCCTCTTCGCGCTTTCGGACCCGTTCCTGTTCTATCGCCTCCTGCTTCTTGATCGCTACGAGCGATGATGCCTCAGCCTTGACGCTATCGAGCGACCTTTTCAGTCCGCTGACACTACGAGCAACTTCTGTCAATTCTTGCTTTAAGCCCATGGCATTACACTTTTGAGCAATCGTATTCGCGAGCGCCTGCAATTCCTTTAATTTTTCAGGCGCTTTGAGTGCTTCAGCCTGAAGGGACAACTTTTCGATCTCAACCAACATCGCCGCGGAGAGCAAGGCAGCATATTTGACGCGATAGGCCTCACAATACATCGCCCGAACGGCCTTGACCACCGGATATTTGTTCCGTTCATCATCCTTTTCAGCATCCACGACATTAAAGCCCTTGTCTGCGGCTTTCGCCTCTGGTTTCTTCTGCTCCGGCGGCGGTGCGGCGGGCGCATTTGTGGACGCCGGTGCATTCGTCGAAGCTGGCGCAACGGGGGGCGCACTCGTCGCTGGAGCTGTAGCCGCAGGGGGCGCCTCTTCTCCAAAGGCTGGGATGTTATACGTGGGCTCTTGAGGTACAAGCCGATCCTTGACCTCATCCCCTGTTGCCGCAAGAACCGCATCGCGCGCGTTAGTGGTGTATTGGAAGGCTTGTGTCTCAGACTCCTTGATGTAGACAACAAACTTGCTGGCACTTGCCACTGCCTTCTTCACCGCTCCCGTGGCGGTATCCTGCGCCTTGACAATGGCTGCTGCAGCCTGCTTCTTACGATTCTCCTCAGTTCGCATAAGAGCAAACATAACAAGCCCGACAATAAGCAAAATTCCTGCCACAACACCGCCGATGATCATCGCTGCGAGCTTCTGCGCTTTGCGCCTCTGTATGGCGATTGCCGCAAACTCCTCGTCCAATTTGGTTGCTTCTTCGATGCTCGCGGCGGAAGGTTCTGTCGTTTTCCTTGAAAAGATGAAGGACGGCTTGCCTTTCTTGGTCGTCACAGTGGATTCCGAGGGGGATGGCGTGTTGTTTGCCGAAAGATCCACGTTGGTTGTCGACGGACGCCTACCCTTGATCATGATCTTCTTGCTAGAAGGAGACATGTTCACCGGGCCAGCCTTAGCGAGGTAACGACGCAAATCACTTAACAAGGAACCATACGTCGGGTAGCGCTTAGAAGGTTCCCTTTCCATCATACGCAGGATAATCGCATCCACATCCTCTGGCACTGCGCTACCTCGCAGGTTACGGAGAGGAGCCGGATCGGAAATAAAGCGCGCTTTCACAACCGCTGCGACATCCGTACCATCAAAGGGGGGTACGCCAGCGATCGCATGATATAAGGTTGCACCTAAACTGTAGATGTCCGAGCGGAGATCCGTGGGCTGCTTTTTGACCTTTTCTGGCGGGATATAAAAAGGCGTTCCCCAGATCTCAGTTGTGGCCGCATTAGACATCGCCGCCAACCCGAAGTCGAGTAACTTCGCATTCTTGTCGTTGTCAAACAAGATGTTCTCTGGCTTGACATCGCCATGAACAAGGCCCGCCTCTGCAGCTTCACGAAGGCCTTCAGCGATCTGCCGTCCCACAAGCATGACCACCGTAGGATCAAGGGGGCCCTGCTCCTCCATCATCCGGTCCAGACTTCCCCCTGTAAGAAGTTCCATCACAATAAAGGGCTGGCCCATCGCCTGACCAAAAGAATAGATCTGCGAAATGTTAGGATGATTCAGCTTAGCTGCGGACTGCGCCTCGCGCTGAAAGTTTGCAACAAAGCTCGGGTCATCCCCGTACCGTTTTTGCATCACCTTGATGGCGACCTCACGGTTTAATGCCTCGTCGCGCGCACGGTAGACCCCACCCATACCACCCATACCCAAGAATTTGAGGAGTATAAAGTTTCCAAAACGAGCTGGCACTTCAAATTCAAACTTGCAGGCTGCACACTTAATGCCCTCAAAGGCTCGCCTGTTGGTCACATCCAGAACCGCACCACATTTCGGACAGGCTGTCGAGGTCAAAGGTTCAGTAACAATTTGAATCTCGCTGTTGGCTTCCATAACATTATCCTAATTACGAATTGGCGACACACTCGCAAGCTTGTAATTTCAGTTAATGTAACACACCTTTAGAGGGGGATGCAAGCGCGATCATCCTTAATTCCAAGGTGCTTTTTTCCCGGAAATCATTGCGCTGTAACTCGAAGAGCAGGTGGTAGGGACCAGGGTCCATGCGAATTTTTTCCACGAGATGGCCACGTCGAAACCAGACCCCTCGAATGAGCCGCCCATCTTTTAAACGCAGGCTCAGCTGGAGGTGATCACCCCCTTGCCCCATGGCGGAGACCTGATCGAAAGAGACGTCGCGCAACCCCCACCGGGGAATACCATGCCCCTCCCCAAAGGGCGCAAGCCGCTGCTGGGCATCATGGAACGATAAGGTCAATTCTTCGGGTGACAGCCAGCCATCACATTTCATGCGTCTCTGCTTTTCATCCATGTGGTTGCACTGTTTCTCGCACTCGCCTTTAAAACGCTGACCGAAGGCCTCTAAGCAGCCACTCCGCAAGGTGAGTCCTGCAGCACGGGCATGCCCGCCAAACCCGAGCAGCAGATCTTGAACACCCTGCAAGGCTTCTACTGCCTGATACCCATCGCCTGCCCGGACAGAACCGCGCCCAGTGCCATCCGCCTCAAGGGCTATGACGACCGACGGTACCCCCGTCATCTCGCTTAGACGCGCAGCCACGATGCCCAACACCCCCTCATGCCATCCCTCGGTTCTGGGACCTGCTGCGACAATTGCACCTGTGCTTTTTCCCTTAATCTCTTCAAGACCACACTGCAGGCGTGCTGCAGCCATAAGCCTCTTTTCGACGGTCATCCGCTCAGCATTCAAGTTGTGCAGTTCGGCTGCCAACTGGGCCGCTCGATCCTTGTCGGTCGTCGTCAACAATTCGTAGGCGACCATCGCAGAGCCCATGCGACCCGCCGCATTGATTCGTGGACCCAACAAAAACGCGAAGGTCGTGGCACTTATCTCTTCTCGCCCATTTTGGGCTGCCCGCGACAACAGAGCCTTCAAGCCGACGCTTGCCCGATGCCACTGACGGAGAGCATGTGTGACCAATGTCCGGTTCTCCCCTTTCAACGGCACGACATCAGCTACGGTCGCGAGTCCCACACCCGGCAGCAAGTCGCCACTCAAGGAAGCCCCGGTGTACCAGCCCTCGGACCGACCTCGTTCGACCAGTGCATAGACTAGTTTGAAGGCAAGACCCGAACCACAGAGTGCTTCAGCACCCGGCGCATGGGCCACACGCGGATTGACAATCACAGCGGCCTTGGGTAAGGTCGGACCAGGTTCATGGTGGTCGGTGATGATCACCTCAAGGCCCTGTTGGTTTAGCCACTCCACTTCAGCAACCGAGTTGATCCCGCAATCCACCGTTATCAGGAGCGAGGGACTCTCGACCAAGCAGCGCTTCAACCCCTTCATGGTCAAGCCATACCCCTCTGCCTCACGTAGCGGGAGAAAGGGCGTAACCTCTGCGCCCAGCCGTTGCAACGCGGTGACCAAGGTGGCTGTGGCCACCACGCCATCCACGTCAAAGTCACCATAAACTACCATACGTTTTTTCGCATGGATAGCCGACCAGATACGCTCCACGGACTCCGAGATACCCGGGAAGTCAAAAGGCTTCCCTAATCCTTTCAAGAGGTCCCCTTGCAAAAAATCTTGCACCTGTTCCGTTCGCGTGTACCCTCGTGCAACCAAAAGCCGCGCAAGGGGAAGAGGCAGATCAAACGCCTCAGCAATTACCAAGGCGCTCCCTTCGTCACAGACGTTCTCGAACCAATACATCTCCATCGCGCTTTAGTGTCCTTCTTGGTTACTGCGAGTCTGGTTCTTTTCACGTTCTTCCGCCAACGGATCGGTAAACTTATTCTTGTCAATACGCGCCATACCCGGAAGCGGTCCGGACCGCTCAATCTTTTTTGAAAAGATCATCCCCTTCAGAAAAACAAGAAAGGCAAAACCGCCGCAGATCCCGACCAGCCAAAGCGCTGATGATATAAGCCGCTGCCGCAGGTTCACCTTACTCGTTAACACAGCCTTCAGCTCTTCCAAGTCAGCACGCGCAGTACATTTTGGGTTTTTGAGGAGATACGTTTCTATCTCGAGGATGGCTGCAGCACACTCTGAAGCAGAGACCTCTCGCAAGCCCTCTAAACGCGCCACCTCGCGTTCCTCCTTCTCACGCTGCACCTTCTCCTTCTTTCTGTCTAGCTCGTTCTCCCGAATCTTCTTAGCCTCCTCAAGGCTCTTCTGAACGGTGACGAGATCCGTGCGTTCAGGAAAATTAGATAGTACAGCTTCTAACAGGACAATCTTTTTGGTGTTGTCCTTCTCCGCAAGTGCAGAGGCCGAATCTTTTTCAAAACGAAGATTCTTCTGACAGATGTCCACGCTCTCCTTGAGTAGCCGATTGTAATTTTCCTGTACAGCCGGACTCAGTTTAAATTGTTGCTTTGCCCCCATGCAGAGGGTGCAGGTCGTCTGCATGACTCGCGTTCCTTTACAGCGCAAACAAGCTTTTCCCTTGCACGCTGGACAAGGGACCTCGCGTCTTCCCTTTCCGGAACAGGCAGAACAATCTTCAACATTTTCAGCAACCGAGACTGTGATGAGCCCCTTCTCGCTCGGGAAGGTCACGTCAAGAACGTGTGATGCCTTGACAAACTGATTGGTGTTACCTAAACGTAACAATGAGAGTGTGCAGAGCGCCATGGCGCGACTTCGGATCGCAACAGATTCACGCTCATTACGCATCACCGTCTGAAGCGCCTGCATGGACTTCGCCTCCCATGGCGTCTTCTGAAGCGTCGTGAAGAGCTCCTCCTGTCCACTCGCGGACACCCAGAAGGCCTGACAGACACACATCAAGGCCCACACCCCTATTTTCGTTTTTTTCTTCATCATGTCCTTCTCCTTATTTGCTTCCCCATCCCTTGACAACTTCTTCAAAAGTTGGCGCCTGGTGAGGGGCTGGGACCACACTGCTGAGCCGTTCATAAAGTTGCTGGGCCGTATCACGCTCTCCAGCCTTCACTGCCAGACGGATGGTTTTTGCCAAGTAATGGATCGAAAGGACTTTCTGATGTTGCGAGCGGCTATTCCGACTTGTCATGATCAATGCATCTGCCGCTGTTAGCGCTAAGGCTAGGTTCGGTGCCGCCCGCCACTGCTTCTCGGAAACCGACCCTGCAAAACGTCCTCTCAGGACGCCCAACATCAAGGCCTGATTTACCGCATGTTCACACAGCGACACTTCCGCTCCTTTTGCACACGAGAGTCCTAATGATGCCCAATAAAGCGCATGGGTCTCTGCCATACGCCAATCCAAAGGACCATACCTCTTCTCAAGGGCAACCATCTGGCCCATGTCCAATCGCATCCTACCCAACACCGCCCTGTTGGCCTCTGAAACGCACACCGTCCCATTGCTATTGACACAGGGCGCCAAACTCTCCAATAGATAGGCTTTGTAACGGGCATGGGCCGTATCCAGATTTTCCCCGATCTTGTGCTGATACATCCAAGCAAGCTCCCGGTAAAGCTTGGCATCTCGCGGATTAAAACGGAGCGCTTGATCACGCAACAGGGAGATGCCATTGAGCACCCAGCGTAAACGGTCCTCAGGTCGGTTCATCATCACGCTGATGTTATATGCGAGGTTCCACGCGTTGAAGGTCCAGCCCTCTGCAGCCTTCGGATCCAGCATCGTGATCCAATTCGCCAGCTGGACCAATTCCAAGTAGCGCCCCTCCATTTGGAGACGACTCACCCGAAACCAGAGCACCTCCGTCACCAAGCCACGGAAGCCCCCCAGTCCGACCATCACGAAATTCAGTACCGCGGGAGCTTGACCACTATAGACCTCTCCCATCCCAGCCATCTGAACGCGACGACGCTCGGCCAGTTGCTGGCTCTCCCAAGAGGAGATGGCACAGAGCGCCAACAGGAAGAGGAGAAGAAAAACGTGTTGTTTCACCTTTTGCATGTCGAAGAAATTGCCTTATTGCCTTATTGCGTTATTACCGCTTCGCTTTCGACATTCGTCGAATGGTTTCCGCTATCGCTCCAACGAGCCTTATTATCTTCAATACACCAGAGGGTTGATTTCGAGCGAATATAGATGCGCTTGCCGACAAAAGCGGGAGTGGCGTTCACCGCTTCGCCCATGGGGAGTGTGGCCAATTCCTTGCCCTCCTGATCAGCCGTATAGATTCTAAAGATGCCTTGTTCACGATCAGCCACGAAGAGCTTGCCTCCTGCAACAATCGGCGACATATAAAAACCATTGTTGCTCTGTTTCGCCCAAAGGCGCTTACCATCCACCCTGCTATGACAGACGACATCACCTTTATCATTTGAGAAGAAGACAAGTTGATTAAAAGCTACAGGACTTGAGACATCCGGCAAGCCTCCTTCATTCCAGGACCAGAGCTGCTTCGGGGCCCCTTCGGGCTGCATTTTAAAGGCGATCAACTGAGAAGCTTCATTTGCGGCGACCCACGTATCGCCCTCAGACGTCAGCGACGGTGCGATTTCGCCCTCCACGGCATTGACCATCCAAAGCTTTTTTCCCGTCGCCATTTCAAGTCCCCATGTCTGCTTGGAGGCATTGACGATCAGCTGGGGTTTGTCGCAGTTCATCATAACCAAGGGAGTTGACCACGACATGCCCACCTCTGTACGAGGCGTCTCCCACAGAATCTTTCCAGTTTGTTTATCCAAGGCGACAATCTTTGCGTTCTTCTGATGATCCCACTGAACCAGCAACATCTGACCGCAATAGACCAAGGAGGAAACATGCCCAAACGAGTTATCGGGCCGACCGAGATAGACCTGCCAAACTTTCTTTCCCTCATGATTAAGCGCCACAAGATCACCCGTCCCGAAGATCGCATAGACGTGCTTCTCATCACATGCAGGAGACGCTGCGGCAAAGCCAGCGTCTTCAAAGGGCTCTGGAAGGGCCGAGCCTTGGGTCTCGCCATCAGCAATGCTGACATCCCATAAGGGCTTGCCTGTCTCGGTGTCGTAAGCCAGGACCCGACGAGCATCTTTATCGCCTGTGGTCAGAAAGAGACGGTTGCCCCAGACTGCTGGACTACTCGAGCCCTTGAAGGCCAAGGGTTGTTTCCACGTAATATTTTTTCCAGCCGCAACATCCCATGCCTGGGGAGGCGTGGCAGTGAGCGCGACACCATTCATGTGAGATCCGCGAAAGAAGGGCCACTGCTTATCCATCTCCTGCTGGGAAGTTCCTTTCTTGCAGGGACAGACATTCTCCTCCCCTGGCTTGAGCAAAGGATTCTTCAAACGGGCACGCAAATCAGACTCCTCTTTCGAAGGCTTGTGCCTGGACTGTCGCCACTCCATCCCTGCAGCCACGAACAACAAGAGGGTGCTTGAGAGCAGGATCAACAATATTGTCCGGCGATCCGTGGAGGCAGGATCCGAATCTGAAAGCCCCCTCGGATCGGGAATCAGCAGGCTCAGGCGCCAAGCAACTCCAAAGCACCCTGCGGTGACCAACAAGCCGAGCACCAGCAGGAGCATGCCACTCTGACGAAAGGTGAAGCCACTGAAATAGGCACGACGCGCCAGAAGATCCATCTGCCGCGCAAAGGCCACCGTCTGCTCGTCATGCGCTGTTGTGCGGCCCTTTGCCAAAGCCTGAGCCAACACATCTGAACGCACCGTCTCCGTGACATCGGTCCGCATCCAGTCTGTCGCCAACAAGGTCGCCACGGTCAAACTGAAGACCAGCGCAACAAAGCCGATGCCTCGCGCGCTCTGCCGCAGGGTGAGATATTTTTGTTCACTCACGTTCGTCAACATATTGCCTCTGTATTCATAACTGGAACAATGGAATAGTGGAATTTTGGAATACTGGAAGAGGGTGCCTTTCCCAAAGCTGGCATGCCGTCTCAATCCCCCACCATTCCAACATTCCCATATTCCAACACTCCATTCTCATATTCCTTTGCAAAAGGCTCGCGCAAGATTTTGCCACTCGTCGTTACTCAACTTCTCGGGACGGGCATGCGCCTGCACGCCAGCCTTCGCAAAGAGTACGGCCAACACCTCATCGGAATGGATGATGGGAGGAGGTGCCTTTCGGAAGATTGCGCCCAATTGTTTGCGACGGTGCATAAAGGCTTCGCGGGTCAAGCGTTCAAACCAACGATGTTCCTCCACGGTCAAGGATGAGGGGGTTCTGTCGAGTCGAACAACGGTAGAGGCAATCTCTGGACGGGGCCAGAAACAGGAGGCCTTCACCTCTCGGATACGCTTGACTTGATAATCCAATTGCAACCAGACCCCTGCTTGACCCCGTGCCTCATCGTCTGGCCCTGCAACAAAGCGGTCAGCCACTTCGGCTTGAACCAGAACGATAAAACGGTTGGGAGCGAGGGCATGGCGAGCATAGTCTAAAAGGATACGTGTCCCGACCGAATAGGGAAGATTAGAAATGCAGGCATCAAAGCCTGCCTCATCGCTCTCTGGATCTCTCAACAGCTCATCCAAGTCCAGTTCCAAGGCATCCGCCTGAATCATGGTGAGCTTTTCGGGATTTCCCAATGCTTCAGCTAGCCTGCTGGCGAGCCGAGAGTCTTTTTCAACGGCCACAACCGAGGCACCCACCTCCAGCAACGCCTCGGTTAGTACACCTAGTCCAGGACCAATCTCGAGCACGCGCTGTCCTTTGCAGACCCCTGCGGCAGCGATGATGGCATCCAGCACATTGCGGTCAATCAGAAAATTTTGACCTAAGGTCCGATTCGGATGGAACCCATTTTCAATGCACCATGACTTGACCTGTGATGGCGACGTAAGATTCACAGTCCCCTGACGTTCAATTATTTTTTGGGTGAAGGTAGTTCAAAGACTCGAATATAGGAGTCTTTGCGCAACCGAGTAAGCCACTCTTTGTAGAGCTGTTCAGCCTTAGCCATCTTGAGCCGGCTCTCCACATACGACTGAGCCTCCTCAAAGGTAAGCAGACGAACATCCTGCTGATCGTCCTTACGTAAGATATAGCCATACGAACCCAGCACGATGAGGGGAGAAACTTCGCCTGCTTTCAGTTTAGCAAGTGCCTCCGTCAGCTCTTTACGAAAAACATCCTCTGGGTTCACCTTCCCCCACGAGCCGCCCATTGCAGCCTTTGAATCTTTGGAGTACTTGCGGGCAAGGTCGGCAAAGGACTTCCCCTCCTTGATCGCAGCAGCAATCGTGGCTGCGCGAGTTGCAACAGTTTCATCTGTCTCTTTTTCAGGCGGGTCCAAAACAATCATGCTGACTGAGACAGCCGACTCGGTACGATAGCGGTCTTTGTTGGCCTCATACTCCGCGCGCACTTCTCCAGGCGTGACATTGACACGTTTCTCCACATTTTGATAGCGCATGGCGCTCAACAGCAAATCCTGCTCTAGGGTCTGACGCCACTCCTCCTTGGTGATCTTACGGTCTGCGAGGACCACGTTGAGCTTCGCTTCATCATTATCAAAGTTATTCACAAGGATCTCTCGAACCCGCGCATTGACCGCCCACGGCTGGAGCTGAACCTTTTGTTTCTTGGCAGCGTCAAGGATGAGGCGGCGGTCAATCATCCCCACCACAGCAAGCTGATACATTTCACGCAGACGCTGTTCGCGCTCTCCCTCGGGGACCTGGTCAATCGGTTGGCGACGAACCTCGTTCATCACCTCCGCGATCGTGATCTTTGATTCATTCACATAAGCAGCAACACCGTCCAAGAGACGGGCAGCTCGCTTTTCACCCTCTTGAGCAAAAGTGAAAAATGAAAAATGAAAAATGAAAAATGAAAAAACTAGGAAGCCCATCCATGGACGCTTCGCTTCGGAAAGACTATTCAGTGTGCTCATAAAATTCCTCTTCGTAAAAGTGGCTTTTAGTTTACCGCTTTCACGGCAGATGTTCAACTGCGAAAGGTCGGCGGACGAGAGAAATCGCTTAGTTGTCGAGTTGCTTGAAGAAGAGCACTTTGTGCTCGTGGTAGT
>CAIZQW010000437.1 GCA_903935195.1 uncultured bacterium | reverse complement strand
GCTTGAAATCAACCTCGGAACCAGCCGGACTTTCAACAAGACCGTCATCCGCCAAAGCAACTCCGACCGGATTACGGGCTATAAAATCCAGTATCACAACGGGACGGAATGGCTCGATGCCTATACCGGTGGCTCCATGGGAAACAAGGTCAAGATCGACACATTTCCGCCCGTCACGTCGTCGAGGTTGCGGTTGCTGGTCACCCAAGTTCAAGCCGGCGCTGCCGTGGCCGAGAGCGAAACGGACACCTGCCCGCAGATCAACGAGTTTGACATCTATCTGAACACCCGGAAGCTACTTGAAAAAACGGATGGTTAATGAAAGTAGGAAGAAAAGGGAAAAGGTTATTATGAGAAATACACTAATATGCATGGTTGCGCTGTCCTTGACTGCGAATGCGGTGACGGCCCAGCAGGTTGAGACTGGAAAGACGCAGCCGCAGCTCAAGCCTCCCTTGCATGGACTCGAAGAGGTCGGCTGGCAGGATGTGGATCTGCGCGGCGGCTTCTGGGGACCGCGCCTCGACATCCATCACAAGGAGACCATCCCGCATGTGCTCGCCAAACTCGATGAGCGCAAACACATTACCAACTTCGACGTTGCTGCCAAGGTCTTGAAAGGCGCTGCCGCGAAACAGGGCGGGACAGACGCCAATCCGGCCGGCCAGGCGCTGGCGGGAGACGCCGGCAATCACGGCCCCGGTTCCAACGACCCCAAGGGCGCCAAGGAGGGGGAGATCGTCGGTCACAGCGCCTTCGACTCCGACCTCCACAAGGCGCTTGAAGGCGCCTGCTACACGCTTGGCCACTGCGACGACACGGCCCTGCTGCAGCGCGTCGAGGGCATCCTCGACCGCATCCTCGCTGCGCAGGCGGAGGATGGGTATCTGGTCAGCTATTTCATCGCCAAGGAACCGCAAAACAAGTGGGCCAACCTGAGGCTCAACCATGAGATGTATAACGCCGGCCACTTCTTCGAGTTCGCCGTGGCGCATCACCAGCTCACCGGCAAAACCAATGCCCTCGATGCGGCGAAGCGCTTCGCCGACCACATGGACCGCACCTTCGGTCACGGCAAGCGCTACGACGTGGATGGCCACCAGGAGATCGAGCTGGCCCTGGTGAAGCTCTATCGCGCGACCGACGAGAAGCGTTACCTCGACCTCTGCAGGTTTTTCCTGGAGGAACGCGGCCACGTCCACGGCACTGAGCGCAAACTGTTCACCGAGGTGATACCCCGGGGGAATCCGGAACGGAAGCCCGGCGAGACCAATCCGGAATGGATGAAGCGGAAATGGAGCAAGCGCGACGGCAAGATGCAGGACCACAAACCGGTTCTGGAACAGACCGAAGCGGTCGGGCACGCCGTGCGCGCCGGCTACATGTATGCCGCCATGACAGACCTTGCCCGCTTCAGCGAGGCCCCTGAATATGCCAAGGCTGTCCGCACGCTGTGGGACGACGTGTTGCGCTCCAAATTCTATCTCACGGGCGGCGTCGGCACTGCCCAATACGACGAAGAAGGCTACGGCGATCCCTACCGGCTGCCGAACAGTACCTACTGCGAGTCCTGCGCCAACATGGCGAATGTGCTCTGGCAGCATCGCATGAACCTGCTGGACGGCGACGCCAAATACGCCGACGTCATGGAACTCACGCTCTACAACTCGGCGATCTCCGGACTGGCGCTTTCCGGCAAAGGGTTCTTCTATCAGAACCCGCTGGAGTCACGGGATGGAGCGGAGCGTCCCGACTGGATCGGTCTGGCCTGCTGCCCGACCTCGATCTCCCGTTTCACCCCGCAGGTCGGCGGCATGGTCTATGCCCGGAAGGCCGGGAAAATTTTCGTCAACCTCTACGCAGCGGGCGCGGCCACGATTGACATCGGCAACGGCAAGGTGGTGAAGATCAGCCAGGAAACGGACTACCCGTGGGATGGCAGGATCAAGCTGACGATCGCGCCGGATCAGCCGTCCGAGTTTGACCTCTGCGTGCGGATTCCGGGCTGGGCGCTCGGGAACCCGGTTCCCAGCGATCTCTACCGGTTTGCCTCAACGGAAGCGGCACCTGTCTCACTGAAGATCAACGGCGAAACAGTGGAGGCAAAGCCCGGGAAGGACGGTTACGTCCACCTCGCGCGTTC
>CAIZQW010000436.1 GCA_903935195.1 uncultured bacterium | reverse complement strand
TTACCATGGCTGCAAAGCAAATGATGTATGATATGGAAGCCCGTCAGAAGATTCTGTCCGGCATCGCCAAGTTGAGCAAGGCTGTCTCGTCGACCCTCGGTCCGTGCGGTCGCAATGTGATCTTGGACAAAAAGTTCGGCTCACCAGCAATCACCAAGGACGGCGTCTCGGTCGCCAAGGAAATCGAACTCCCCTGCCCCTTCGAAAATATGGGCGCACAGATGGTTCGCGAAGTGGCCAGCAAGACCAGCGACATCGCTGGTGACGGCACCACGACTGCAACCCTGTTGGCTGAGGCCATCTATCGTGAAGGCCTGAAGAACGTCACCGCGGGTGCAAACCCGATGGCGATCAAGCGTGGCATCGACAAAGGCACCAAAGCTGTCGTCGAAGCCATCGCGAAACAGGCCAAGAAGGTGAAGGATCCTTCCGAAATCGCACAAGTCGCAACCATCTCCGCCAACGGCGAAGCTGAAATCGGCGAAATCATCTCCGACGCGATGGACAAGGTCGGCAAGGACGGCACCATCACAGTTGAAGAGGCCAAGACCCTCGAAACCACCCTCGATGTCGTCGAAGGCATGCAGTTCGACAAGGGCTACCTCTCCCCGTACTTCGTCACGAATGCGGAAGAGATGGAATGTTCCCTTGAGAACCCCTACATCCTCATCTACGAAAAGAAGATCTCCAGCTTGAACGACATGCTTCCGCTGCTCCAGGGCGTCGCCAAGACCGGCAAGCCCCTGATGATCATCTCTGAAGATGTCGAAGGCGAAGCACTCGCGACCCTCGTCGTGAATAAGCTGCGTGGCACCCTGCAGGTGTGCGCGGTTAAGGCTCCTGGCTTCGGCGATCGCCGTAAGGCCATGCTCGAAGACATCGCCATCCTCACGGGCGGCAAGATGATCAGCGAAGACCTCGGTATCAAGCTCGAGAACGTTGAACTCAGCGACCTCGGCCGTGCGAAGAAGATCACGGTTGACAAGGACAACACCACGATCGTCGAAGGTGGCGGAAAGACCAGCGACATCCAAGCTCGCGTCTCGCTCATCAAGAAGCAGATCGAGGACACCTCCTCTGACTATGACCGCGAGAAACTCCAAGAACGCCTGGCGAAGCTCGCTGGCGGCGTGGCCGTGATCAAGGTCGGTGCTGCGACCGAAGCCGCGATGAAGGAGAAGAAGGACCGCGTGGAAGACGCCCTTCATGCAACCCGCGCCGCTGTCGAAGAAGGCATCGTCGCAGGTGGTGGCGTCGCCCTAATTCGTTGCCAGAAGGCACTGGAAAGCGTCCCGACGGTCGGCGATGAAAAGGTCGGCATTGCGATCATCTCGAAGTGCCTGGAAGCCCCCCTCCGTCAACTCGTTGCAAACGCAGGTCTGGAAGCAGCCCTGATCGTTGAGAACGTGAAGAGAGGCAAAGGCTCCTATGGTTACAACGTCGCCACTGGCGTTTACGAAGACCTCGTGAAGGCTGGCGTGTTGGATCCGGCAAAGGTGACCCGTAGCGCGTTGCAGAATGCAGCATCGATCGCTGGTCTCCTGCTCATCACCGAGTGCATGGTCACAGAGATTCCTGAGAAGAAGGAAGCTCCTGCTGGCGGTCACCCGGGCATGGGCGGCATGGACATGTAATCGTCTGAGACGATTCGAACCACTAAAAAACCCTCGCCGAAAGGTGAGGGTTTTTTTGTGTTCAGGGATCAGGCGCGGGGCGAGTCTACACTTTAAGCAGGAAGAAGTTCTTCTTACCACTTCGGAGAACTGCCAGCCTGCCCTCGATAAGGTCAGACGCTTCAAAAACCCGCTCAAGGCCAGCCACCTTCAGACTGTTAAGGCTCAAGCCGCCCTGTTGCACCAGACGTTTCGCTTCGCCTTTACTCGTCATCATGCCTGCCAGTGCAATGACGTCAACGAGTGGCTTGCCGAGAAGACTCTCTTTTGGCAGAGTCGCAGAGGGCACATTAGCAAAAATTGTCTCCACGATTGCCGCAGGAAGTCCCTCAATCGAACCACCGAAGAGCACTTCCGTGGTCTTGCGGGCGATGGCCAATCCCTGTTCACCATGCACTGCCCGTGTTAGCTCCTCAGCCAGCACCTGCTGGGCTTCCCGTTTCTCAGGGGCAGTCGCGACCGCTTGTTCAAGCTCGGCAATACGCTCCATGGAGAGGAAAGTAAAAATCTTGAGGTATCGGATGACATCCGCATCCATGGCCCTCAGGAAGAACTGATAGAAATCATAGACCGAGGTCTTGCGGGCATCCAAGAAGATGGCATTCCCCTCACTCTTGCCAAACTTTTTACCCGTACTGTCGCAGACCAGCGGGAAGGTCATGCCATAGACCTCCTGTCCCAGCACGCGGCGAACCAGCTCTGTCCCGGCTGTGATATTTCCCCATTGATCGGAGCCGCCGATTTGCATCGTGCACCCATACGTCTTATAGAGATGGAGAAAATCGTAGCCCTGAAGGATCTGGTAACAGAACTCGGTGAAGCTCATGCCATCATCCGACTCCAAACGCGTCTTGACGCTGTCCTTGCTAAGCATGACGCCCATGCGGAAATAGCGTCCAACATCGCGCAACAGTTCGATAAAGGTGATCCCTTTGAACCAGTCATAGTTGTTAACCATGAGCGCCGGGTTCGGCGATGCGGGATCAAAATCAATAAAACGTGAAAGATTCTCCTTAATACCCTCAAGGTTCTTTTCAACCTGTTCGGCACTCAGCAAATTGCGTTCCTTGGACTTGCCAGAGGGATCACCAATAAGCCCAGTCGCTCCCCCCACCAAGGCAATCACTTTATGTCCGGCACGTTGCAGATGGGCCAATGCCATGATTGTAACAAAGTTGCCAGCTTGGAGACTGTCGTTTGTCGGATCAAACCCCGCATAAACCGTCAGGGGTTTATCCAGCGCCTTCTGAAGTTCTGAACTGGTCGTATCCTCAAAAAGATAACGAGCTTTAAAGGTATCAAGGATGTTCATAGGGAAAGAGGGTTCGGGGTTCGGGGTTCAGGGTTCAGGGTTCAGGCTACGCTTAGGAAACTAACTTCGAAAAATCATAGCCGCTTGAAAATAAAAAAGGGGCGCCCGGTAAGGCGCCCCTTTTTGGGTTACTCAGCGCCTGGACGCCACTCTTCGCTTTGTGCGAAGGCATCATCGAAGGCGGCTGCGAGGCCGACGAGGTTCTCGCCTGGCTTCAGATCTGTCGTGCTGAGGTCGCGCGTCAGCTCAGCGAGCTGCGTGTCATTCATGCTGACAGCCTTGATGCTCAGGCCGATACGACGCTCATCGCGATCAATCTTCACGATGCGAGCTTCGACTTCCTGACCTGCCTTGAGAGCATCCTTGACCTTCTCAACGTGCTGATCGCTGATCTGGGAGATATGAACAAGACCGTCCACACCATCTTCCAGTTCAACAAAGGCACCGAAGGAGGCGATCTTGGAAACCTTGCCCTTAACGATCTGTCCGATCGCATAGCGGCTGGTGATGGTGTTCCAAGGATCATTGCAAGCCTGCTTCAAGCCGAGGCTGATGCGTTGATCTGCAGGATTAACCTCGAGAACGACCGCATCCACCTGCTGGCTCTTCTGGAGCATTTCGCTCGGGTGGTTGATCTTGCGGGTCCAAGACATGTCAGAGACATGAATCATACCATCAATACCCTCTTCGAGCTCAATGAAGGCTCCATAGGTCGTGAAGTTGCGGACCTTGCCACTCACGCGGCTTCCGACAGGATAGCGATCCTGTACGGTATCCCAAGGATTAGCTTCGGTCTGACGGATACCCAGGGCGATCTTCTGATTCGCGGAATCAATCGAGAGCACCACGACATCCACTTCGTCGCCGACATTGAGAATGTCAGAGGCACGAGCAACGCGCTTGGTCCAAGAGAACTCAGATACGTGCACGAGACCTTCGATGCCAGGCTGGATTTCAACAAAGGCGCCATAAGGAACCAAGTTGACAACCTTGCCACGCAGACGGCTGCCGACGGGGAAGCTCTGATCGATGTTTTCCCAAGGATTGGGTGTCGACTGCTTGAGTCCTAAGGAGACGCGTTCGCGATCCATATCCACGTCCAAGATGACCACTTCTACTTCTTGGCCAACCTTGAGCAACTCGCTTGGGTGCTTGATACGGCCCCAGCTCATGTCGGTGATATGGAGCAAGCCGTCCATACCGTCGAGATCAACAAAGGCACCGAAATCGGTGATGTTTTTCACGCGACCATGACGCTGCTGGCCCTTTTCAATTGTTCCGAGGAGTGAACGCTTCTTATCAGCAACACGCTCTTCGATCAACTCGCGACGGGAGACGATAATGTTCCGGCGCTCATTGCTGATCTTAATAACCTTAAATTCACACGTCTGGTTAAGATAGGGATCGGGATCATGCACAGGTGTGACATCAACTTGCGAACCTGGAAGGAAGGCATCCACGCCATCCACATCCACGATAAGTCCGCCACGAACCTTGCTACGGATTGTGCCCGTTACGACACCACCCTCGGTATACTTGCTCAGGACCGTTTCCCAACGGAGCTTATCATCCGCGCGGGACTTGCTGAGCACCACCATGCCACCATCGCTCTCGAGCTGTTCGAGCAACACGCTGATGACGTCGCCAATTTTGGGTTCGACGCCATCCTTGAATTCATTCAGGGGAACAGAGCCTTCTGATTTGTAGCCAATGTCAACAAGGACTTCGTTTCCTTTGACACCACTGATCGTACCCTTGATAATCGAGCCGGCTGTAAACTTGCTCACTTGGGCATTCAACGCTGCATTCATCGCGTCATACATTGCACCACTTTTGGGTTTTGCAGCCGCGGGTTTAATCTTTGCCATAATAATACTTTATGCCGTCCGATGAAATATAATCGAAAAACTCATCGAACGCTTGTTAGTTGTTAATCACGCATGTCTTACTCAGTCAGCAACCACCCGGTTACCTGAGATCAGACATTCCATTTTTTAGACGGAATAATAAAAATATCAAAAAATGGACAAGGGCCGCAATAGGAATCTCATTTTTTGGGCAAAAAAAAGAGGCGTGTGTCCGATTCGTTGAGCTCTAGCCGCCCACAGACCTTGTGTCGGTGGAGGCAAACGTTGTGTGAGTGAGGAGACAACGCTCCACGCTCAACTTTCTTCACCCCCGGCACAAGGCCGGGGGGATCGATAATTCGACAAAAAAAGAGGCGCGGACTCTTCATCCACGCCTTCTTATACCCTTTTTGCCCAAAATCTTACATACGGCGCCGGCGCCGCAACAAGAGCGCCGACAT
>CAIZQW010000435.1 GCA_903935195.1 uncultured bacterium | reverse complement strand
TGCGCTGGGGTGACTGCTTTGCGACATGGGTCAGGGTGCGGACGAAAGGTTCGGCGGATAAAGGAGGGAAGGTACAATTATCGAAGATGTCCGACTTGTCCGCAATGCATGACCTACAAGTGTTGCGAGTTCGTGATCTGTCCGGTTCTGTAGCACGACAACTGTCCGGTCGTCATAGTGCCCCGAAGGGGGTACCAGATGAAACGGACGGAACTGCTACAGGAGATCCGGAAGATGAGATTCGAAGAAGCGTACGAAGGATGGAACACAGGGCGGCTGACGCAGGCCGAAGCGGCGCAGATCTTGGGGATGTGCGAGCGCAGCTTCCGGCGGTATCTTGCGCGGTACGAGGCCGAGGGGCTGGAGGGGCTGATCGACCGACGGCTGGAGCAGGTCTCGAATCGTCGGGCGCCAGTCGATGAAGTCATGGCGCTGACCGAGCAATATCGAAGCCGGCATCTGGGCTGGAACGTCAAGCACTTCCACAGCTGGTACCGACGAACGGGCGGCACGCGCAGCTACACCTGGGTCAAAAAGCGTCTGCAAGGAGCAAAGCTGGTCCCCAAGTACGAGAAGCGCGGTGCCCATCGGAAACGGCGGGAGCGGTCCGCCTTGCCGGGCATGATGATCCACCAGGACGGCAGCACCCACGAATGGGTGGCTGGTCAGAAATGGGACCTGATCGTCACGATGGACGACGCCACCAGTTGGCACTACTCCATGTTCTTCGTCGGGCAGGAAGGCACGGCCAGCAGTTTCCGGGGCGTGCATGACGTGATCACAGGGCGAGGGCTGTTCAGCTCGTTCTATAGCGACCGGGGCAGCCATTACTGGACCACGCCGGAGGCGGACGGCAAGGTGGATAAGGAGAATCTCACCCAGTTTGGCCGCGCCATGAAGCAATTGGGCATCGAGATGATCGCCGCCTACTCACCCGAAGCCCGAGGGCGTTCGGAACGGGCCTTTGGCACGCACCAGGGGCGCTTGCCGCAGGAACTGGCGCTGGCGGGCATCACCGACATGGAGGCTGCCAATCGCTACTTGCGGGAGCGCTATCTTCCCGCCTTCAACGCCGAGTTTGCCGTGCCGGCGCTGGAGACGGGTTCGGCCTTCGTCCCCTGGATCGGTGGCAGCCTGGAGGACATCCTGTGTGAGCAGTACGAGCGCATCGTGGGCAACGACAACTGTGTGCGCTTCGAGGGCATGAGCCTGCAGATTCCGGCGGATCGGCATCGCTGCCACTACGTCAAGGCGCGGGTGCGGGTGAATCAATACGCCAGCGGGGCGCTGGCGCTGTTTCATGGGCCGCGCGGATTAGCCTATTTCACGCCCGACGGGAGACCGATCATCGATGACTTGCAACAGGCCGCTTGATCCGTTCGCCAGGCGGGCCGTTGGGGGCGGAAACCGGCTTCGGGCTTCGCCCTCCGCCGCTTCCCGCCCCCAACAGAAAAAGCGGACAATTCATGTGCTACAGAACCGGACAAGTCTAAAAACCCGCGACATGGCGAACCCGTCGGCGGCGGCATTTCCAATTCCGGACGTGCCTCTTTGCCGGCAATCACGATATTGACGCAATCATC
>CAIZQW010000434.1 GCA_903935195.1 uncultured bacterium | reverse complement strand
GGAAGATTATCAGGAATTCCTGAAGAAGGCCCTGGAAGACGAGAAGGACTGGAATAAAAAGCAAGCCAAACGCGCAGAAGAGGAAGCCCAGTTAAAAGCCGCCCAGGAAGCCAGGAAAGCAGCGAGTAAGAAGTAGCAGTTAACAGTTGGCAGCTGGCAGTAGCAGTTGGCAGTTAGCAAGCATCTCCGCCTGTCCGCCGTAGCCGTATCCGCGAAGGCGGAACCTCTGACGTCCGAACTCTGCCCTCTGATCTCTGATCTCTAATCACTGCCCACTGCTACTGCCCACTGCCCACTTGCAGGCTACGCCACTGCTGAAGTTTAGCGAGGGCACATCCGTCAGAAAGCGCCTCGCGCGAGCGTACGACGCCTGCCTCAAGGGAATCCACCAGGCCACCGACAAATAGAATCGCCGCGGCATTCAGACAGGTCATCTCCGTGCAGGCCTGCGTGCCTTTCCCCGAGAGAATAGCCAACAGGCGATCCCGCTCCGCCTTCACATCACCCAAGGCCGCAATCTCTTCAAAGCGTGCTGTACGCAACCCGACATCTTCCGGCTTGAGTGTATAGGCTTGGCGCTCCTTTCGGGTAAAAGAGATGACCTCTGTCGGCCCCGAGATCGAGAGTTCGTCCATTCCCCCTTGAAGAATCGTATCGTAACCGTGGACCACCATGCCTTGTTCAACACCGATCGCCTGAAGCACATCCGCAACCAACGGCATCAGCCGAGGCGCATAAACCCCGCGCACCACGCGGTCCGGGCGCGCTGGATTGGCAAGCGAGGCCGCAATGTTCAAGGTCGAACCAAAACGGATCTGGCTAAGGATACGGCCAAGGGCGCAGGGATGGATCTTCGGACTCATCCCGTTAAAGAGGCCAAGTCCGCACGTCCGAATGCTCTCTTGAATTGTTCCAACAGACACCTCCACGCCAATACCCGAAGCTTCCAGCACATCCACGGTCCCGCACGAGGAGGTCAAGGCTCGCGCCCCATGGCGTGCGAGCGTAGCTCCGCAGGACGCAGCAACAATCGCTGCAACCGAGCTGACATTGAAGGTCTTCAGCGAATCCATGCCCGTACCAGAATTTTCAATGAGCGGACGTGGAAGTCCTTGCGAGGCATCCACAGTGTCGAGCTCCATGATCGCCCGCCACGCGCCTTCAATCTCGCCGACAGTCTCCCCTTTGGCGACCAGCGCAGCAAGAAAAGCCCCTTGCTGCAAATCAGGCTGTTCGCCTTTCAGAATTTCACAGAAGGCGAGATACGCCTCTTCCGAAGAGAGGTCAGACTTCTGAATCAGACGTTGAATCAGCTTACCAAAAGAAATGAGAGGGTTCATGGTGTTAAAAGTACTTTCATGCCTGCTCTCGTTCGCACAAGATCAAGGGCTTCTGTCAGCTCTGTCAGGAGCAGACGATGACTAATGAGATCCTCCACTTGAACGGCTCCTGAGGCGATCAAGTGGATCGCCTCTTCGCCATGGCGAAAAGCGCACCCATACGCGCCAGTTACCCGTTGTTCAAGATAGTGAAAGGTATTGATATTCAGAATGTGAGAGGCTTCGTTCGGATGCAGGCCTGAGAAGGCAACCAAGCGGCCTCTCGGTGCCAAGGCAGCTAGGGCTTGATGATAGGCCTCTGGACTCCCCACTGCAGGAATCGCCACGTCAAAACGCTCGGCCGGGGACAAGGCTTCAACACCCCCTGCCCGTCTCCGCCTGAGCAGGTCAGGTTCGATGACCGTCACCTCCGCACCCTGCTGGCGTGCAGCACGGGCCAAGAGAGTCCCTGCAGGTCCAGCGCCCCAAACCGCAAGCCTCTCCCCTGCCTTCAGCTCTGCGCGTTCCAAGGCATTGAGGCAACAGGAGAGCGGCTCAGCAAAGACCGCCTCCTCAAAAGAGAGATTCTCAGGCAGCGTCAAAAGGCTCTTCACCGGTGTAACCACATGGCTGGCAAAGCCGCCATCGCGATGAAAGCCCATGATCTGCATGGAGCGGCAAAGGTTATCCGCCCCTGCCTGACAAGCGGGACACTCCCCACAGGCAGTACCTGGGTAGAGATAGACGCGCTTGCCCAACCACGTCGGATCCGTCATAGGCCCGACAGCCTCAACGGTTCCAACAACCTCTTCGCCGGGAATGCGCGGAAGGACGAGATCGCGATGGCCCTGCTCAATGATCTTGAGGTCGGTACGACAGACGCCCGTGACAGCAACCCGGACACGCACCTCCTGCTGAGCAGGTAAGGGCACGGGAACCTCTTCGATCGAGAAGCTTCCAATTTTATGTATAACAATCGCCTGCATAGTCTTTAACAAAGAGAGGCATTATACAGGACGTCCCCCTCAAAAACAATAACACGTTACGCGCTTTTTATTTGAGTCCCCAAGCCACCTTTGGTAAAGTTCTACAAAATTATTGGTCGTTAAGTTATTGTAGGAGATACAGATGAAGGTCGTTTTGTTTTCACGCACAATGTGCGTGTTGTTGGGATCCATTCTATGCGCAAGGGTCGCCCATGGAACAGAGCCTGTTCCTCAGGAACTACCCTGTTTATTTGATTTTTCAACCTGGGATGCAAGCTCAACAAATTACCCGCTAGGCATCATGGGCTGGAGGGTTGCAGCAGAATCCAGCTCCAAATTCAGCCTAGCCTCTGCACTCTCCGATGCACTGCTGAAGGCCTCCTCCAGCGCAAGTGAGACATCTGGAGGGGCTCACAATTATACGGGTAAACTCGGTATTCTCGACACCAGCAGCGGCGCGTATGCGCTCGCCTGCGCCCTCTGCACAAAGGGCCAGATGAATATCCGCGTGACCTTTGACATCATGACCCTGCGCAACCCGTTCAACGGCACCAGTAATACGCGCACCAATGAATGCGGCCTGTTCTATCGCGTTGGCACCTCAGGTGATTTTACCTTCGCAGGTATCTCCTACACCAACACTGCAACGCAACAGATCACCGGGACAACACCTCAAAACCCCCAGACGCTCACGATTCAGCTCCCCTCTGCCTGTAATGCGCAGGCTGTTGTCCAGCTCCGCTGGTCAGCACGCGACCTCACCGGCGGAGGTTCGCGTCCCAGCTTTGCGCTCGGCCGTATTGCAGTCTCAGGGGATGTAGCCCCTAATACCCTAACCCCACCACAAAACATCCGAAAAATAGCCATCAGCGCAACAAGCCTCCACTTCACCTGGGATCCAGTCCCCTCTGCAACAGCCTATGCGCTAGACCTTTACGCCTGCCTGGAAACCCCGAGAGTCCCCATCTTCCAAGAGGACTTCAACGCCTTTGACGGTGCCAGTAACACCAGCCTTGAAAATGTCCTGGATGACTACACCCGGACAAATGGCTGGACCGGGCAAGCCGTTTATGAAGCCGCAGGCTGTGTACGCCTGGGGAACTCCAGTACACGGGGGTGGCTTCAGACGCCTCTCGTGACAGCACCCGGCAAATGCTCCCTCACCTTCGAGGCCCAGGCGTGGGATCACGAAGAGGAGGCCACCTCCATTGACGCCTATTGCATCCAGGGGGCAACCACCAACCTCCTGCAAACCCTCTACCTTTCGAAAACCAACCGGCAAAGCTACGTCATCCAGGCGGAGGTCCAAGGCGAGTGCCGCTTCGGTCTGACCGCCAGACAGAACACCCGCAATCGCTTCTTCGTGGATAACCTCTCGCTCTGCCCTGGCTGGCAGAACCAAACCCTCGTCACCAACAATATGATTACCACAGAAAATAGGGTTTGCTTCCAAGGTCTCCGGGCCGGTGTTCTGTACAAAGGGGTAATCCGCGCTATCAACGGTTCAGAGCAATCTGCCAACTCAGCCGAGTTCAGCGCAAAAACCTTCAACGCAACCCTGATCCTGCTAAACTAATACTCTCCGTTTACCATTGCTTTTCCTTCAAAAAAGGGGGATAATATAATCCTATTATTCAACAACTACGTTGGAGGCTTTTATCATGCACCGTTCACTTATTCTCCTCACCTGTCTTATCGTAACGCTTTCTGTCGAAGCACGGGATGACGTCCTCATCCGAAACAAGACTGCCCCGGCCATGATCGCACTCTGCACACCCCTGCAGTTCCCTGACTCCGACTGGAGTGTATCAGGTCTTCGGGTAGGTATTTTTTACAGCAATTGCGATGTGATGACCGGACTGGACCTCGGCTTCATTAATAGGAGCCGGGAGACACGTGCCTTCCAGATCGGCTTTGCCAACATCACCGAGACCATGGGCGGCTTCCAGTTCGGCATCGTCAACTATGCGGACCAGGCTGTCGGATTCCAGCTCGGCTTTGTCAATATTATCGCGGACAACACGGCGCCTTGCCTGCCGCTCTTCAACGCTTCATTTTAATCAACAGGAGGTCGTATGAAATTAGGATTCGCCTTGGCGGCGCTTTTGCTACCAGCCATGCTCACAGCACAGGACACTGAGAAGTTACAACGCAAGACCGTCCTCGCTGACGGTACCGAAGTCACAACGGACGTGACCGTCGCCACCCAAGTCAAGGCACCGCCCAAGGAGACGGCTCCCCAGAAATTAAAAACCATGATCTTGGTGGACAACCGAGCCGGAGCGCAATACAACGATCAGGTCGCCCGCTTCGAGTCGCAAGTCGCAGCTGGCCTGGACGGTTCCGTCCTGGGCATCATCAGCCGTCAGGAGGCTGTCACAGCTCAAAAGATCTATGATCGGGAACGCCCTACTGATTCCACGGCAGAGGGCAACGCAAAGCTAGGAACCTTGACCGAAGCCATGACAGCCCTCCGCAAGGTGGTCTTCAATGCAATGGACCCCGTGAGCGGCACGGCGACTACGACCGAGGACTGGAAGACGCTTCGTAACAGTACCGCCCTCAATATGGCCCGGAACATTGGCGCGGAGCTCATCCTCGCCATTTCGATTGATTCGGTCGCCAGTGAAACACGCTCCTATAGCGGAACGGGCGTAAAGACCAAGACACGGATCACAACCCTGCGCGGCGCCTATCGCCTGATGGATCTGGCACAAGGCTCCACAATCATCAGTGCGCCATTGAAGGCTTCGCGGACCACCCGCGAATCCGATAGCATCCAGATCGTCCTCACAGACATTTGCGCGGAATTGCTCGAAAAAGCCTCTGAAAATCTATCCAAGGATGTCCTAGCCAAAGGTGACACCATCAAGGCCAAGGCCGTGGCTGAGACAGTTGAGGTTTGGATCGCCTGCACCTCCAAGGATCTCCAGGGCAATGATCTCACCCTGCCTGACATCCGCGTGACCGAAGAGGGCAAAATCCTCACGGCTGAAAAACCGCTCACGGTTGAAATTGCGGCGACGGTCGAACTCGATGGCATGCTCGTCGGCACGACCCCTTGCGCCGTGAAGGCCCGTCCGGGTGGCATCCATAAGCTCCGTATCTCCGCCCCGGGCTTTGCAGACTACTCAGCGAACTTGAACGCTACTGCCGACACCAAGCAACTGCAACTCTCCCTCCAGATGACCGATTCCGGCTTTAAGCGCTGGCAGGAGGTCCGCCGTTTCCTGCTCAATCTGGGCGCCGACAAGAAATTCGTCGAAGCCGCTCTCCAGCGTGACCGGAAGCTCACGGATGCTCAAGTCGAGTACATCAAGGGCCAGGCCACGATGTATAGTAACAGCAATTTCCGGATCACCAAGCTGCCGGATACAGTGGTCACTGGCGCAAAAGGCTGGAGCCTCTTCAATGTGTTGAATTTCTAGGAAAGGATTTTTGATCATGAACAAACTACTCATCACCACGCTTTTTCTCGTAACCGCGCTCCCCCTCTTCGCGCAGCGCCAAACTCTGGCCGTCGACAAGGTCAAAGCCAGCACAAGCCTCACCGCGGATATCGCCAAGGATAATCGCAGTGTTCAGTGCGCACGGATTGTCGAGTCCATGGACCGCCATATCATCAGTGCGATCACCTCCTCCCGCAAGTTCACCATTGTGGGACGTCAAGACCTCAAGACCATTTTGGACGAACAGGACCTCGGCCAGTCGGGTGTCGTCAATCAGGAGACCGCCGCACAGTTGGGAGAGGTAAAGGGCGCCAAATACAAGATCGTCACCGTGGTGGATCACTTCCAGGAGGAGACCGCGCGCGCCACCTTCGCTGAAGGGGAGAAACTAAAACGCCGCTTCCAAATCTCCGCGCAGGCCACCATCTACGATACCTCAACCGGAGAAGTCCTTGACGCCTCCAACATCCAAGTCGAGAAGGTGGATGTCATCGGCATTGATCCTGGCACCTCCAACCGGCAGGGCGGACGTACGGATGAGCTCATGCCGCTGGTGACACGCGAACTGGCAGAGAAGACCAGTGCTCGCCTGGTAGACGTCCTCTTCCCTGCAAAAATCATTGACGTAGACGGCACCACCATCACCATCAACCGCGGCGAAGGATTCTTTAAGAAGGACGATGTGATCACCCTATTTTCAAAGGGTAAAACGGTTGTGGATCCTGATACAGGGGAAAAGATGACGATCAAGGGGAAGGTCATCGGAACAGCACGAGTCACCTCTGTCGACCTGACAAACGCCCAAGCTGAATTAGCCCCCAATGTCACCGCGACTGTCGGCGCGCAGGTCAAGAAGATGGAGCCCGTGAAAGAGTAAGCAGTCGGCAGTGGCAGTAGGCAGTAGGCAGTTCCTCAGACGAATAAACGAACGGGGAACATGGAGCGAAACACTGGAATGTCGGAATACTGGAATAGTGGAATGATGGAAGAGAAACCACGGACGGTTCAGCGAACCGTACCTGCCATTCTGTGTGCGCTGGTTTTTCTTTCGGGGTGCACAACGTACGATGACCAAGTGAAGGAAGTCAGAAATCACTACCTCGCGGGCAACTACGAACTGGCTCAGCAACTCACAGCAGAGGAGGTTGAGAGCTCGGGCGATTCAGGAACCGACGCCCTCATTTGGCAGCTTGAGAATGCGGCCATCCTCAGAACCGCAGGGAAGTTCCCAGAGAGTAGTCAGGCTTTCGAACAGGCTCGGACGCTCTATACCAAATTACTGGATGAAGCGAAGCTCAAAATAGTGAGGGGCGGGGCAGCCATGCTCAGCACCCCTGCGAATCTGCCCTATTACGGCACTGGCTACGACGGTATCATGATCGACACCTATCAAACGCTCAATGCGCTCCAGCTAGGGAAACTTGACGAGGCTCGCGTCAACATCACACGCTCCTACCTGCTACAACAAGAGATTGTTCAAGCCAATGCCGACCGAATCGAGAAAGAGAAGGCTGAGCTTGCCAAAGACGCCAATACCCAACGTTCAATAGAGCGTAATAAGGGCCTGACAGACCAGACCGACACTTCAGCCTTTGATAACGAGTTGAACGCCTATTCCGATTATGTCAACCCCTTCGCGGTCTATTTGGACGGACTCTATCATCTGACCCAGGCACTCGACTCGTCGGATGTCGAACGTGCACGCAAATCACTTGAGCGTGCCTCAGCTTTTGCACCGAACAACCAGGCCGTCTCGAACGATTTAGCCATTGCCTCCAGTGCAGTTTCAAGCCCGACAATCCCGCCCGCCGTCTACGTGCTCTTTGAAACAGGCATGGCCCCCTCGCTCGATCAGGTCCGGATTGACATCCCGATTATTATCACCGCCGTCTCTTACGTTGGCGTCTCCTTCCCCAAGCTCCACTTTCATCATGAGTGCATCCCCTTCCTGCTTCTACAAGCGACAGGCAACCAACAACAAAAGACCGAGCGCGTGGTCAGCATGGATGCGGTGATCACACGGGAGTTCAAAAACAACCTTCCCTCCATTCTCGGCAAGGCTATCGCATCTGCCGTGGCGAAAACAATCGCCGCGACAGCCGCAAACCTCGCCGCCGAACAAGCCAACAACGAATGGGTCACTCTGGCAACACGCATTTCCACAGCCGCTTATCAACTCGCCACCAATGTTGCGGACACCCGTTCCTGGCAGACCTTGCCAAAGGAAATACAGCTCGCCCGGATGGAAATGCCGAAGGATCGTATTGTACAACTCTCAACGCCTGATGGCACCTGGCGTCAGGAAGTATCCCTCATTCCCGGCGACGTTATTGTGCTTTACGTTAAATCACCCCTCTCAGCCACAACACTCTCGATAAATCAATTCAAACTCAAATAAACGAGGAGAACCCATGAACAAAACACTAATAGCCTGCTCACTGATCCTGATCGCCATGACAGGATGTAGGACAGCCGTGAACACCGTGGAGAACGAGGACAAAATCGGCGTCTCCAATATCATCGAAGACAAACGCGTGATCACAGACGGCACGTTGGCGCGTCGCGTCTCTGTCACCGCCATCAATGAGCGCAAGGCACCCAATGGTTTCAGACAGATTCAAGTCCAATTGACCAATCACAAGAATACCATCCAGACGATCTTCTACACGGTTGAGTGGTTTGATGCGGATGGCATGAAGGTCACGACGGCCAGCGGAGGCTGGACCCAGCAGCAGTTTATGGCGCGCGAGAGCCTCTACATCGTCCTCACGGCTCCGACGATCAACGCAAATGATTTCATCATCAAGCTGATGGAAAACCCACGTTAATTCACTTTCTGACTCACACCATCTATTCAAACAAAAGGAGTATTCATGAACACATCACAGATCCTCATAGCTCAAAGCCTACTCGTC
>CAIZQW010000433.1 GCA_903935195.1 uncultured bacterium | reverse complement strand
GTGAGGCAGCGCTTCTTAGGACACGCCCCATCACGAAGTTTTCGCTCACATTCAAAACCATACATGTTGGCAGTCGGCCCGCCGACATCTGAAATCACACCCTTAAACTTCGGGTGTTGGAGAAAACGTTTGGCCTCGGCAATGAGGGAACGCTCGGAACGGCTGACGACAGTCCGTCCCTGGTGGGCCGCAATCGCGCAGAAGTTACATTCACCGTAACACCCTCGGTGCGTGGTCATGGAGAAGCGGATCGTATCCCACGCGCGCACAAACCCCTTGGCCGCGTAGAAAGGATGGGTGTCGAGTTCAAAGGGAAGATCATAGACCGCATCCAGTTCGGGTTGCGTCAAGGGGCTGGCCGGCGGATTCTGAACCAACGCGCGCGTGTCAACAGGTTGCATCAACGCTTTTGCAGTGCGGGCGTCTTGATTCGCGCTGAAGATTTTAAACATGGCGAGAAATTGGCGATGCCCGACATCGGTCTTGGCGGCAACGTCGCTATAGGAGGGCAGGGGGATGTACGCATCCGGGGCGAGACTGGCGGCAGGTGCTGCATAGCAAAGCCCTCGCAGATCATGCCAGTCGCGTTTTTCACGCAGGCGTGTCGCCAGTTCGACAATTGTCCGTTCGGCCATGCCGTAGACAAGAATATCCGCCTTGGCATCAAAGAGTAAGGGACGGCGCACAGCGTCCGTCCAGAAGTCATAGTGCGCAATGCGGCGGAGACTTGCCTCAATCCCGCCGATCACGAGTGGCTTGCAGGGTTTGAAGGCGGAGCGGATCAAATTGCAGTACGCAATGACGGCACGGTCAGGACGCGCATTGTTCTCGCCACCTGGCGTGAAGTCATCCTGTCTGCGGCGCTTCCCCATGGCTGTGAAATTAGCGACCATCGAGTCAACGCATCCGCCTGACACACCCCAGAAGAGGCGGGGTTCCCCCAGCCGCTTGATGTCGTCCGTTGTCGTGAGCGAGGGTTGTGCAATGATCGCGGTACGGAAGCCGGCATTCATCAGGACACGTCCAATCAACGCAACGCCTGAATAGGGCGTGTCGAGATAGGTGTCACCTGAGACAAGGATGATGTCTGGTGCATCCCAGCCTAAACGTTTGATCTCCTCAGCTGTGCAGGGTAAATACATGTGCTTTCAGTATGAACTAAAGCACGGCCCTGTTCAATGCAAAAAATAAGTTCTAAATATCCCGAACGAGTTTTGAAAGCTGGATCCGTTATTTCTCACAGAGACACAGAGTACACGGAGAGAGAATATTCAAGTGAAACCGATTAGGCTACCTTAACTAATATCCTCTGTGCTCTCTGTGCCTCTGTGAGAAAAACCTTTGCTTTGAGGAATTTGTTAGTTTGCAGGCATTGGCGCTTTTGCACGGATCATCTCGCCGACGGTGCGGAGGGTCTTTACGTCAATGTCGCGCAGTTTGCCTTCATAATTCGGTCCGACGTCGATGGAGAAGATGTTGCCGAACTTTACCGCCCCCAGGTAATCCGCGTATAACGCCTCAGCCGACTTACAGAGCCCGTCATGGATGGGGAGGGAATAAAACCACATGGCGCCACCCTTGTGTTTCGGCAGGATGGGGTAGGTGAATTCCGCGAGCAGATAATCCTTTGACGGGGCTCCTTTATTGTAGCCAGCACCACTGTTATCGGTAAGTGGACCTGGTTTGCCCATCTCTCCGATACGGATGTTGACCCCGCTCTGGTCGCCATGGTTGAAGCCGACAAAACATCCGGGCTGGAGCGCTTTGCAGTGGGCTAAAAATTCCTGATGTGAGAGACCCCCTGTACCAGCGGCATGATCCACCCAGATATATTCGATCGGTCCGTACTGCGTCAGCAATTCAGTCAGTTGCGCACGTTCCTTTTCAGCATCCTGGCCTGAGCCGCCACTCTTGCCATCCTTAGCTCCGGGCCAACTCCAATCGCCTTCTGAGAAATAGAGAGCTAGCTTGATGCCATACTTGTCGCAGGATTTTTTAAGTTCAGCCAGTACATCACGGCCGAGTGGGGCCTTCGTCACTTTGCGATCCGTTGTTTTTGTGTCCCAGAGACAGAAGCCGTCATGGTGCTTGGCCAGGAAGAGAATATATCCCATGCCTGCTTCCTTTGCTGTCTTCGCCCATTGGTCGGTGTCACATCCCGTAGCCTTGAAGTAGGCGACATTTGTCACGCCGGGTGTCCACTCCTTGCCGGAGAAGGTGCTGAACGACCAGCAGATAAACATGCCCCAACGAAGATTTTTTAACTCCTCGGCGCGCTTCTTCATGTCAACGGACTGCTCTTGGGCTAGCAGTGTAGATGCGGCCAGTGAAAGAACAACTGCACAACGTTTGATCCATGTACTCATGTGATAATCCCCCCTCTTTTTGTTTACTTTTTAACGCCCCAGAAGTTGCCAGATCCTTCGGGAAGCGGAATGGGTTTAACCTCTGGCTGGCTGTCGTTTGCATTCTGAAACAGGATCACCTCCTGTCCCTTGGTGAGTCCGAGCTCAAATAGCCCCGGTTTGATCTCTTTGATTGGAACAGAGGGTTGAGAGGAGGTGAAAGCACCCTCAAAGCCCGGCCGGACTCTGCACGGTTCGCCTGCCAGGCTCTTGATTCTGACCCAGCGGGTCTTGCCGGCCTTACGTTCTGCGCTGACCAGGAAGGCGCCTTCGGCAAGCAGATCATGGAACACAGCCTCCTTCCATGCGGAAGGTACTGCCGGGAATATATTGATCTTATCGCCCCAGCTCTGCAGAAGCATGTCTTGCAAAGACCGGTTCAGAACGATCGAGCACTCGATAACAGGCGAACCTTCGATATACATGGTGTTCGGGCGGACAAACCTGGCATCCGCCATGTGGCCATGGATCTGTTTGATGGCACTATCGCCATCACCAAGTGTCGCATAAAGCGATGCCGCTGCGGCACGCGACCAACCGTTAATGCCCCTTGCACCATCTGTCGTCAGCCAATGGAGAACAGACTTGTTGAGCAGATCTCTGTCCGCCTTATCATCCGCCGTCATTATATGCAGGGGATGAACCATCAGAATATGCGACCAATGGCGATGTGAATTCTTGAAAGCAATTTTGGCACCGATCCTTAAGCCGTTCTCATCCACGGGATACGGTACAAGATCTTTGAGCGTCTGTTCCCACGTCTGAACCATCGGATCATTAAGCTTATAACGCTTATTCAGATCTATAAGCGCCTGGCAGCCCCACCGGAGAAGTGACAGGTTGTAGTTGTTATCAGCATCATCGCCGTATTCTGGAGAATGCAGGACCGGCAGATGCAGTTTGCCGTCATCACCTTTCTTCAGGATTTTCAGGTAGAGATTAATGCTTCCTTTCAGTAGCGGATAAAAGGCGTGCTTCTTCTGGTCGGTGATCATCGAGTGATCCATCGAATACCGATAGTGCAGGTAATAATTATGAAGTGCCCAGGTGAAGTCGCCGGGATTGATATAGCTGTCCGGTGCGCAGGAACCGTCACCGCGCAGTCCTTCGTAACAGGTGGTGTGCGGGACGGTGGCACAGTCGTCGAACTTCCAGATTTCTTTGGCATTGCGATAGAAGTTGTCGCGTTTCTTATCGATGAAATTGATGAATGATTCGCCCAGCTCGAGACGGTTGCCGGTATACACCGGCAGGTAGAGTGTCTGTATGTTGAGATTCCACCAGATCCGCGGCCAGATGGTATCGCGATACCACGGCCCGAGCAGATCAACAGGAACACGATCTGGCCGCGAGGCGCTGGCTAACTTGTACCACTGGATCCAATAGAAGCTTTCCAGCTTCGGGTCAGGAACGGAAACGAAGTTCTTCGGATAGAATCCGTGCCACCAGTCCCGGTGTGAAGTTAGTAGAACTGCCGGGTTAGCTGCCGCAACGTCCTTTACTGTTTTCACCGCCTGTTCGCCGGCTGATTTTACAGGAAAGGAATCTGCGATGCTGAGGATGACCCTGCGGCCCTTTGCAGTCTGTTTTTCAGTCCAGGCCGTCGCACACTCCCCGCCGGCAAACCGTTCCTGTATGCAGACTTGGATACCGTCGATAGTTTCTATCCGTTCCGGCGGATTTAACGGGTCTTTGAAGCGCTTCACGTTGCGGTTAT
>CAIZQW010000432.1 GCA_903935195.1 uncultured bacterium | reverse complement strand
TGCAGCACGTGCCCCCCCTTCGTGGATATGGCTCCGGAGGGCACTGCCAACTGCTACTGCCGACTGCCAACTGCTCCCCGGGCCAGCGAGGTGATCGCGCCTTCCACCGTTGCTTCATCACCAATGATCTGTGCTTTGTAGCCGGCCTTCGCGAGCGCAGCTTCTGTCGGTTTGCCAATCGCGACAATCACCTTGTCCTTTAAGGCGTCCGCGCCGAACTGTCCGCAGAAAGATTCGACCGCAGAAGCGCTTGCAAAGAAGACCGCATCAAAAACGGGCAGCTTTTCGTATCGGATCCATTCGTTCGTGTAGAGCACAGCCTCTTCGACTGTCGCACCCTTTTCGCGAAGTACATCCGCCAGCAGCGTGCCAGCCTTTTCAGAACGCAGGCGCAAGACGCGCTGACCCTTGAAGTCATGCGCCCTCAGGAGCGCGGCCAACCCCTCGGCGCTGTAGTCCATCGGCGGCATCAGGTCCGGCGCCATGCCAAATGCTTTTAATGCGGAGGCCGAACCCGGACCGCAGGTCATAATCTTGGGAAGTTTTCGCAGGTCTCCCTTTTTGGCCTGCTCCATGAAGAGCTGGACAGCGGAGGGCGAGGTCAGGACGAGCCAGTCAAATGTTGCTACGTCATGTTGCATGGCGCAGGGCACCAGCTTGATCAGGGGACGCAGAAGCGGGAAGCCTCCAAAGTCCGTGATACGCAAGGACGCCTTCTCCAGCAAGGCTTCGCTGCAGGTCACTAAAACACGCTGACCTTTAAGAGCACCCGTGTCGCGGCGATAGGCTGTGCCCGCGGCGGCGCCAATGATCACCAGTCCAGGAGCATCCTCGGCGATTTTAGATTTTAGATTTGTGCTTTGTGATTGCAGCGTAAGCAGATCAGAGCGGTAAATCTCCTCATTATCCGAGCCTGCGTCGTAAACAATCGACACAGGCGTCGTCTTTTTCCAGCCTTCGTCGAGCAATTGCTTGGCCATGTCCGAGGCCACGCTGAGCGACATGAAGAGGACCAGCGGCATCTTTTCGCGCACCTCGCGTCCGACGCCTGAGACCGTGCCCTCGGCGGCGCGGGGTGTCAGGGCCGTGAAGCCACGCGAGACGCCGCGACGGGTCAGGAGCATCCCTGTACCGGTGGTCGCAACGGTGAGGGCGCTCACGCCAGCGCGGACACGGTAGGGGATGGCCAGGCGGTCAAGCTCTTCGATCTCCTCGGCCAAACGTCCGAAGAGCCCCGGATCTCCACCTTTAAGACGGACCACACGCTTGCCTTGCCGTGCATAGTTTGCGATGAGCGTGGTGATTTCATTCTGCTTCACACTGTGTTCGCCGCAACGTTTGCCGACAAAGACGCGTTCGGCGTCCGAGGGCAGTTCATTCAGGAGCGCATCGTCCATCAGAATATCATAGAGGCAGACTTCGGCTTGGCGCAGATCCTTGAGTCCGCCCAGGGTGCAATAGTCAGCAGAACCCACGCCGGCGCCGACGAAACGGACAGCCTTGACAAAATAACTCCGGAGCTTAGTCAGGATCGGGTCGCCCATGCGGAAGGTCACCGCCAGATAGCCTTGACCCGCAGGCACAGGAAGGTCGCTGAGCGGCACCCATTCCGTCACGCGGTCTTCAAGATTGAGCCGCTTCAAGGCGGCTCCTGCCATGAGCATGGCATCGAAATCACCGGCGTCGAGTTGGTCGAGACGCGCTTGTATGGTTCCGCGAATCGTCTTCATGATGGCCTGCGGAAGGCGCGTCCGGCAATGGGCTTCGCGCCGGGCGCTGCTGATGCCGACTACGGGAGCTGCCGGAAGGTCTGCAAATGTTTTGCCTTGGGGGAGGATCCAGGCATCCCGCGGATCTTCGCGCCAGGGGAGCCAGAACCAGTCAATGTCTGGTGCGACAGGTGTTGGGAGATCCTTCGCGCTGTGGATGGCCAGATCGATCTGCCCCTTGCGTAACGCCTCATCAAGATCGCGCGTAAAGAAATCATCAGGACTGACCCGCAGATCCGTCGTGAGGTCGCGATCCCCGATGGTCGTGATGGGAAGCGTCTCAAAACTGAACAACGGGAAGAGTTTTCCCATGCGTTCCAGCGTATCCTGCGTCTGGATCATCGCCAGCTTACTCCCTCGGGTACCCACTTTCAAAATTGTCTTCATGGATCACTTTCTCTTAGTCGATTGATAGTGTAACGAGGTTCATTGAGAAAAGGCAATAAAAAAGACGGATCAATAAGTCCATAATTGACAACAAGCACGAATTATACTACAGTATGCGAACTTTTTCCGCTTTGGGGGATTAGCTCAGTTGGTTAGAGCACTTGCTTGACATGCAAGGGGTCGGAGGTTCGAGTCCTCTATCTCCCACCAATTTATTTGGTTGATAATAAGGTAGTTGCGATAGCGCAGCTACCTTATTTTTTTTCTGGTTAAAGTTGGGCGGCCACTTTACTGGCCACTTTTTGCTCCAGTTCTGCTTTTGGCATCACCGAACATACGATGATAATGACCCTCATTTAGTCCTGCGAGGATAGTTTTTATATACACGGTCAATGTTCTGAATCTAAACATAACATCTCTTCCTTTGCCAATAGGCCAACACAATCTCAAATATAGAATGTGGATCTGCGGCCTATCTGTCTTTTCTTTTCAATCCGAACAGACCGCCGGGAATGGTATTTTCTCGAGGGCCTGAACTCGATATATAAACGGCGTATGCTTACGATCATTGCTTGAACCGGGAGGCTTAATAAAAGTTGCCTTACTCAGAATAGGCAAGCCGTCGAACGGGGAAATCGACTCACCTCGTTTGTGATTCAACTTGGCCCATGGCATCCAGGATCCAGGCGGCATTGGACCAGCAGGGATGATTTGTGTCTTTGAAAACTTGACGTATAATGGGCATCTTGCACTCCTCAACGCGATTCAGAATGTCATTGAAGACAAGCTCCATCCGTTCTTTCTCCTGCGATTTGTCGAACAACACACCCGCGAGAAGCGTCACGTTCTCATCCGGGATCAGGTTCAACGCGCGTTGCAGGCAGAGCGTCTTCGAATCCTCGGGGACCGAACCGAAAGTCTTCAGGAAGTCCGTGACCTGGTCAAATGAAACGCCGTTCTTCGACGGCTCCATCCACTGATCGGTCAGCGCATCGAACGCTTCGACACGAAGCGCCTCTTCATCGGCCGGATCAGCCGCAGGGGTCTCGTCATCCGAGTCGTTCGCCGCATTCTCTTTCCCAAGCTTGATCGCCTCAGTCTCTTTCACAGGCTTACGAGAATCCGCGTCCGCCGCCGCGCGGACGACATCCGAGTCCATGACATCTTCCGACACGACTTCGACCGCCAGGCCATCCCCCGGCTCCAGAGCATTCCAGATCAGCCACATGGAGAAGAGTACGCCTGCCAACCCGAAGCATACCAACACTTTCTTCATACTACAAATTCTCCTCCATGCCTTAAACGACGCAGATGGAATCTTTGCTATCGCCATTTTCTTTCGAAATGAACGAGTTCATAAGATATCTCGCCCGTTCTATTGACTTCAACCGTGACAATCGCGGCGATCTCGTCATAATCTCAAGGAGGGAGGCATCCGCACTCCTAGTCAGCATACTGAAGATGGTACTCGTCAACGACGATATCGCTGTCATAGACGGTGCCATAACTCGTATTGATGCTCAATTTAAGAACCAATCCGATTGCATGATCCCTGCCCTGAATCACGAATGAACAATACGCTTTCAGAGAATCCCCTTGGACTTCGTAGGGCACCAATCGCGCCGAGGCGGTCGAATAGGCCTTTGTATCAGACGCCTCCGCATAATTGAATACTTTCACATTGCCATCGTTACCGAATACCAGTTCAAGAAAGACATTAGCGTCCTCCTCTGCAAAGTAATAGCTGCAGCCTTGCGAGAACAACGGTCTTGCCGTCGAACCTTCCCGAAACTTCGTCCAAACATCCTTTGCGCCCTGCATATAAACAGTATAGCTATTTGAGGGACCGCTCGACCCCCAGGCCTCAAACGCCGCCTCCACACGTCCAAATTCCACGCCATCCACAACTGTGGGATAGATCCGGATACTGAACACCCCGGGGGCTTCATCATACTCATACCCTTCGATCCAGAAGGCGCCATCTTCATCTTTACGAGTCAGATTCCACTTAAAACTTTCCGTTATCACCTTGTCCGGCCACGCGAATATTACCTTGCCTGCCACAGATCCAGACGCACCGATGACCCATTTGACAGCGCTGACATCGTTAAGCGTGTCATCGGGATAGATTTCATAACATCCGACTTCATACGCTCCAATAAGCCAACTCGGCAGAGGATCGACCTGAATCGTGAACGTCGAGACGGCAATCCCGACCGTGACAGTAGCCGTAAACGTCCCAGCCTTGGTGGCGACGCCAATAATTTTGCCCGACAAAGTGTTGTACTTGAGGCCCGTCGGGAGCCCGGACACCTTGACCGCGGCGCCATTGTTCGAGCGCAGCAACGGCAAGTCGAACTCGGTCACCCCGGCGGAAATCTCATACCTGTCCCCGCGAGCATTGTCGAACGGATCCCTCAGAAGCGAATTCGCGCCCGTGAAGTTGTCGACGACGATCGTGAACTTCCGCTCGATCGCCTTCTTGACCGTCGTATTCGTGAGCTTGACCGTCACGACGTACGTCCCGGGCTTCGTCGCCGTGCCGTAGACCGTGTTCGCCTCGTGCAAGATTTCCGTCTTGGAGCCCGTCACATAGACGGGTTTCGCCGTGAACTTGAGTCCCGCGGGAAGTCCCGAAACCGTAAGTTTCGGCAGGCTCTGCGACTCCGCCTCAAGCCCGAGATTCAACGCGTCGCTCGTATTGAAATTGAACACCGTTTCCGTGGCATTCGTGGTGACGTCCCGTGCGCCGGCACCGTCATCAGCCGTAAGTGCGATGCCCGAATCCTCGCTCACGGGGATGAACTTCGCGTAGAGCGTCACTTCCTCGGCCGGCATCACGTACGGGAGCGAAGGCGTGCGATAGTCGACGCCGGCCTCGAACGATTGCGTACAGGCAGAATCGGTAAACCAACCCGCGAACACGGTCGCTTCCTGCGCGGGCGCGTACGTTGTGACCGGCTTCGCGACATTCGCGGTCGCCTTCAGCGTCACCTTCTTATCGACAGCAAAAACTCCGCAACCGCTCACGCTCCCTCCGGCAAAAGGAACAGGCATAGCCCCGACTATGGTTACCCTTTCGACGGCGCAGAATCCTTTGACGCTGATACTATCTACGCCTGAAACCGTATGCGTATAATACTTCCCGTCAACCTTGATTCCGACATGAAATGATGTAATGCCGCTTTTCGCCGGCTTCGGCGTTGGGACGACAATCCACTGACGCCCTGTGACCGGTTCCCAATCGGGCCAGATGCCGCTTACCAGTTCATAGAGGACCTTCTGCTGCTTAAGATCCGCCATATAGTAAACAATCGCGCCATATTCAGAGTAACTCGACATCCACCTACGCTCCGGCTTTCTGGAATCTTCCACATCATCAACCCAACAGATATCGTCGTCATCCCATACATCTTCATCGAGATCACCCGCATCATATGCCGCCTTGAAATGCTTGCCATAGGTCTCCCACATCTTAGCTTCTGACCACACCTGGGGATTACCACAATTCGCGTAGGAACCTGAAACCACCTTCACATCGGCACTATTTAACGCGTCGCTCAATCCATAAACAGGAAGAACCGCGTATGCTCCGTTCCCGCCCTCGATAGCGCCTAACCGAGTCATCACATAATGCTCGTTCGCCCACCTATGCTCCACACAGACGCAGTCCTTAGCGGTAACATCATGCATCTCGACCCAAAAACCGAATTCGGGCTCAGCAGCACAGTTAATCGATGCAATTATAAGCGCAACACTTGTCAGAAGCTTCATAAAGCCCTCCCATTTAGTCTTTCCATTTCACTCGACAGCAATCAGCCAGCAATCCAAATTCCTGAGACTCGGAGAACGTAGCGTCCGTTCACTTCGCAAGGCCAGCAATCCGCATCCGCCATTCCCAAGTCGTTTCCGAGTCAGTCAAAAACGGCGATTTCAGCGGATCAATTCGCGAGCACTTGGCTTTTGACCGATCTCGACATCATCACAAGGAGGGAGGCATCCGCACTCCTAGTCAGCATACTGAAGATGGTACTCGTCAACGACGATATCGCTGTCATAGACGGTGCCATAACTCGTATTGATGCTCAATTTAAGAACCAATCCGATTGCATGA
>CAIZQW010000431.1 GCA_903935195.1 uncultured bacterium | reverse complement strand
GGCTGGTCCTTTCTGGCTTGCACTGCTTGGAGTGCTCGCTCATGTAATGTGTGCCCACTAACAAGACACACTGGGGGACCAGGCATCCTGCCTGTTTGACTCCTGCACAGGCAAGATGCCTGTGCTCCCAGGGGTGATATACTGCCTGTCCCCATGTCATACCATGTCATACTCGTAGCGGACAAGGGGACAGACATGGCATGGCTCGTTGACCACGGACTGGAAAGTCCGTGCCCCTGTGTTAGAGCCACAAGGGGATAGACATGTTGCACGTCCCTAATCAACGTTATCCCCGCTCGATGCGGAGATGTTGCTTGAGGTGGAGGGAGGCGCCTTTGATGACGACCTTTTCTTCGGGACGGCGGAGGTCGAGCGGTTCGCCGCTCCAGACCATCATGCCGCGGGGGATGGCGCGGCTGTAGAGCTGTTCAAGCGTATCTGCAAAACGTTCCTGTCCGCGCCAGAAGGGAAGCGGCCCTAAGCGTTGCAGAAGTGGCGCGATAATGCCCGGGGGCGGCAGAAGACCGAAATCCGTGAAGGGCGTATGCTTGGTCCCATAGAAGGCCTCGGGGAGCACACAGGCTTCGTCTTTAATTTTCTTCGCTTTGCCCTTCGCGCTCTTTTTCAAGGCTTTTTTCTCTGGTGTCTTTGCACCAACCGCTTCGGATGAATCACGGGCTAGCGTGGGTTCAGAGGCATCGGCATCCAGAAGATCGGAACGGGAGAGTCCGCGCAAAGCGAGGAGCAGCAAGGGATTCCTGCTGATCGTCTCGCCCAGCAGGCAATAGACTGCTGCGAGGTGCTTGCAGGGGTTGGCCCAGTCAGGGCAACTGCATTTGCTTTGAATATCGTTTGAGCGACGCGGAAAGAGTGGCGCGGAGGCCTGTTCAAAGAAGCTCTCCACTTCATGAGGAAGTTCACCTGCGAGGAGACGGGCGGTCAACATGGGACGGCTCTTCATGGCCATGCAGATTTTTGGCTTCTGGCTCTCGGTCAAGGCGGCGAAGCGTATCTCGCAGCGATAAGGCTCTGTCGAAGCGCCTTGCACTTCAGCGGAGACGAGTCCGGGTGTAATCTGGAGATCCGAGACCTGTCCGCTGATCGCATAGTGGCGTCCACGTCCTAAGCGCGCGCCCATGCGAAAACCTTCGAGCACATCTGTCCAGCGACGGCTCCACCAGACACGGAAGGGCCCTGCGTGCGCGGTTTGCGCACGGATGCCGCCTCTCAACGTCAATGGCGTGCGTAATTTATAGGCCTTCTTTTTCATGAGATGCACCGCCACTGATGGTCGCCATCCGTCTGGCAGGGTGGCTGGTCGCGCCTACAGACCTCTTGAACAGCAGAACAGCGCGGAGCAAAGGCGCAGCCCTCCGGCAGCGCATCGGGCGAGGGAACCGTGCCTGGGATGTCGCAGAGATGTGTGCCTTGCGGCGCATCGAGCCGGGGGACAGCAGCGAGGAGTCCGCGGGTATAGGGATGGCGAGGCGCTGACAAAACATCTTTGACGCTTCCGGACTCCACCACGCAACCCGCATACATCACATTGACACGTTGCATACGACCTGCGACGAGGCCCAAATTGTGCGTGATCAGCAGAACCGCCATCTGGAACTCGCGCGCCAGTTCATCGATCAGGTCCAGGACTTGCAGTTGCGTGGTCACATCGAGCGCGGTCGTGGGTTCATCCGCGACTAAAAGTTGGGGACGCGCAGCCAGGGCCATGGCGAGCATGACACGCTGCTGCTGGCCACCGCTCATCTCCGAGGGATACGCGCGAAAGGCACGGGCAGGATCTGGAAGGCCGACACGCGCGAGCAGGCTCAGCACCTCCTGCTCAGGGTTTAGTCGGTCGCGTGGCAAGGCCTCAAGGATCTGGCGTCCCACGCGCATCACAGGATTCAGACTTGCGGAGGGATCTTGAAAGACATAGGCGATGCCCCTGCCGCGCAGCGCGACAAGGTCCCGCTCTGCAAGACCCACGAGTTCGCGATCTTGAAAGCGGATACTGCCGGAAAGTGTTGCACGATCTGTCGGAGAGAGGCGGACAAGCGAAAGAGCGGTCAGGCTTTTGCCACAACCGCTCTCGCCGACGAGCGCCACGCGCTCACCGGAATGGACAGAAAAAGAGACATCTCTCACAGGTACGGTCATCTCTCCGTCCCGGCGGAAGGAGAGTGATAGATTCGAAACCTGTAAGAGGGGAGAGGGCATAAGCGCCTCTCTTACTTACGGGTTCCTAAGATGCACGCGAAATCAGCTTCGACGCAGACTTCGCCATTGACGATGGCCTTGCCGTGCTGCTTGACCATGCGTGAACCTTCCTGGGTGTTTTCCACTTCGATCCGGATGGTTTCGTCTGGACACACCTGGCGACGGAACTTCGCATTGTTCACATTCACAAGGAAGAAGAGTCCGTCGATCGGAACTGTCCCGTTCGCAATGAGTCCAGCGCCACCGCACTGCGCCATGGTCTCAATCAAGATGACCCCTGGAACAACAGGATGATTCGGGAAATGTCCCTTAAAAAAGTCCATGGAAGCTGGATACGTCGCCTCACCGACAAAGGATGACTTGCCGACCTTCAACAATTTGTTGACGAAAATGAAAGGCTTGCGATGAGGAAGCAACTCCTCCATCGGACCTGGATACGGCTGGTCTTCAGGCACGAGAGGCACTCTTTTGGTAACTGTTTTTGCACTACTCATTTTTATCCTTTTCGATGATTAGACCGACTTCAGCACGATCACGCCATTGTGTCCACCGAAGCCGAGCGAGGTGGAGATCGCAGCGCGGATCTTGCCCTGCACACCCTTGTTGGGGACGATGTCCAGATCACAAGCCGGATCAGGATTCTCGTGATTCATGGTTGGCGGATAGAATCCATCCCTGATCGCCAGCGAGCAGATCACGGCTTCCAAGGCGCCTGCTGCACCGAGCAAGTGACCTGTCATGCTCTTGGTCGAAGACATCTTGAGCTTGCGGGCATGATCACCAAAGGCTCCCTTGACGGCCTTGGTTTCCATGGCATCATTGAGGGGGGTTGATGTCCCATGCGCATTGACATAGTCAATATCTTCGGGATTGAGGCCTGCATCCTTGAGCGCCAGCTTCATCGCACGGATAGCGCCTGAGGCTTCTGGATCCGGAGCTGTCAAATGGTAGGCATCAGAGGAGGCTCCATAACCTGCGAACTCGACATACAGTTTCGCCCCACGTGCCTTGGCATGTGCCTCGGACTCGAGAACGAGCATCGCTGCACCTTCGCCCATGATAAAGCCATCGCGATCCGCATCAAAGGGACGGCATGCCTTGGTAGGCTCGTTGTTACGCTTGGTGCTCAGCGCCTTCATGGCTGCAAAGCTACCGACACAGAATTCAGCAATCACAGCTTCTGTACCACCCACCAAGACGGCATCTGCACGACCCGAACGGATCATGTCCAGAGCAACACCCATGGCATCCGTGCCTGACGCGCACGCGGTGACAATCGTATGGGAAGCACCTTTGATATTCAGACAAATCGAGACATTGCCAGCCGCTTCATTCGGGATCAGCTTGGGAATCGTCATCGGCGAGAGACGGCTCGGGCCACGCTCCAGGAGGGTGACATAGGCTTCATGGTCAACTTCCTTACCGCCAATGCCGTTACCCATGAGGACCGCAACACGTTCAGGATCCATGTTGGTCTCGTTCAAGCCTGCATCTGCCCACGCCTGCTTCGAAGCAGCGACAGCATACTGCGTGAAGAGCGCCATACGCTTGGAATCCTTGAACTCCACATACTTCGTGATATCAAAGCCCTTGACCTCAGCAGCAATCTTTGCATCTACACGCGAGGCATCGAACTTCGTGATCGGACCAATGCCGCTCACACCATTCTTGATGTTCGACCACATTTCATCAACGGTATTCCCCACCGGACTGATGACGCCCAAACCTGTTACGAAAACGCGTGTTTTATTGCTCATACTCTCCTTTGTCTCCTTACTGTGGTGATGACGGCATCATGCTCGTATCATACCTTATAGTGCTGAAAGTCGTTTTATAATGACAAATATCAAAAATTTGTCAATCCTATTCCTCTGTTCCCATCGATGTTTTTTACTCACTCGAGTTAAAAACACCCCCCTTTACTCCTACAAACCATGCAGTGCCAAGAAATCGTTTTGGTAACCGTCAAAATCAACAAGACTCCAGACATTCTCATTCGTGACCTTCTTGTAGATCTCTGTGACCTTTTCCTGGACATCTTGTCGCAGTTCCCAGTCGTCCATACGGATACGTCCATCGTTGTCAACAGCCACGGGGCCCTCACCGTAAAGGCGTTCACGGAAGAGCCGATTCATCTGGGCAAAGCAGTCTTCATGCAACCCCATATCCTTCATGACGCGGAAGAGGGCGGCGATATAGAGCGGCATTGCAGGGATGACCGAGCTTGCGCGCGTCACAAGAGCCTTGCAGACGGCGACAAACGCCGACCCGCCCATGGGCTTGAGGAGCGCATTCAAATCGTGAGCCGTGGCTTCGAGATGGGCCTTGGCGCGTCCCAGCGAGCCAGAGCGATAGATGTCATTTGTCATAACCGGGCCGATATAGGAATAGGCGACTGTCTTGACATTTGGAGCCAGAAGCCCCTCTTGCTGAAGTTTCTTGAGCCAGAGCAACCAATCTTCGCCCCCCATCACCTTGATGGTTCCGATCACTTCCTCTTCAGTCGCCTGCGGAAGCGAAAGCTCCTTCAATTGACCATTGGTGAGGTTGATCGTCAATCCAGTGGTCGGCTTGCCAATCGGCTTGATCGTGGTCCGGTAGACCGTGCCGGTCACAGGATCTGTACGCACAGGTGAGGCAAGGCTATAGACAACAAGATCAAAGGGTTCAAAGGCATGTTCACGGGCAGCTTCAACCACGAGCTGCTTGGTCGCGTCGCTAAAGGCATCCCCCTGCAGGGTGACGGCCTTGAGTCCGGCCTGCTGGGCTGCCTCATCAAAGGCCGCGTTATTGTAAAAACCCGGGGAACCTAGCCGCTTTTCACAGGGAGAACGCTCAAGGGAGACGCCGAGCGTGGGAGCCTGGCAGCCAAAGGCTGCAACAATGCGGGAGGAGAGACCATAGCCACCAGATGATCCCAGGATGAGCACGCTACGAGGTCCCTTCTGAAGCGCTGGGGACCGCTTCATGGCCTCAATCTGTTCCACCACCAACCGTTTGCATCCCTCCGGATTGATATCCAAACAAATGCCATTTGAAATTCGAGCTGTTGCACCCATAATTGTTTTCTACGGATTCTCTCGTCCTGAACCAGTCACCCGACTGACAAGGAGAAGGGAGAAACCTGTCCCTGTTGGTTTAAAGAAGAGTCCAGTATATAAAACAGGGGGCCTGATTTCAAGATGACATTTTCTTAATTTTTGTCGATATGGCCTAATTATTTGTAAATTAAGAAGTTATGGAGTCGAATTCTTCCTTCACAACCAACCTGTCATCAAAGGGGAGGATGCGACCCGCCACTTCCTGAAAGGCCTCGTGCCCCTTACCTGCGACCAGCACGATGTCCTCTGCACGGGCCAAAGAGAGTGCCCGACGTATGGCAGCCCGACGATCAGGCTCGACGATGACATCCGTCCCTTCGGGTATCCCGGCAAGGATCTCCTTGATGATCTCATCCGGATCTTCGGATCGTGGATTGTCGGAGGTGACGATCAAGACGTCAGCCCCGCGTGCGCAAGCAGCGCCCATGAGGGGACGCTTTTTGCGATCACGATCCCCGCCACAGCCAAAGACAACCAGGATACGTCCCTTGCCCATCTCACGGATCGCGGAAAGAACCTGTGTCAGGGCATCATCGGTATGCGCATAATCAACAAAGAGACGGAACGGGGCCTTAAACGCGACGCGTTCGAGCCGTCCCCACTGCGGCGTGACCCGCTGCAGCACGGTCGCGACAGACTCAGGGGAGACCCCAGCCTGTAAAGCCAACCCCGTGGCACAGAGCATATTGGCAATGTTATAGCGTCCGGCCAGATGGCTCTTGATGGGAATGGAGAAGGAGGCTACCTTTCCACAGGAGGAGGTACATTCAAGGGTAAATGTCGAGCCATCTGGGGTGAGTGTAACCTGCGTCGCTCGGAGGCAGGCATCGTCCGAGAACCCACAGGTAATGAGCTTGAGGGGCAACGTAGAAACATAAGCGGCCATCTCGGGCCCGTAGGCCGCATCGACAAAGACAACCGCAGGTGCGCCAGGATTTTCCTTGGCGAGCTGCGCAAAGAGTTTCTTCTTAGCCTCCCAGTATTCCGACATGGTCTTGTGATAGTCCAGATGGTCTTGGGAAAGATTCGTGAAGGCTGCACCAAAAAAGCGCACGCCTGCCACGCGTTGCTGATCAAGCGCATGTGAGGAGACCTCCATGACAGCCGAGTGGCACCCTGCGCTCACCATGGCTGCCAATTGAGCCTGGAGCTCACAGGCGTCTGGGGTTGTTCGCACGGCAGGGATGACGCGATCCGCATAGGAGATTTGGACGGTCGTGAGCAGTCCAACCTGCTGGCCGTACTCCTTGAGCATCTCTTGCAGGAGCCAGGCGGTTGTCGTCTTGCCATTCGTCCCTGTGATGCCAAAAAGTTCCATAGCGTGGCTGGGCCGGCCATTTATTGCGCAGGCCAGCAGTGCGAGGGCCTGACGCGCATCTTTCACAAGGACCAGCGCCTTGCCACACTCCCGCAGGGGATGCTCGGAGAGTACAGCCACAGCACCCTTGGAGAGAGCCATAGCGCCGTATTTCGAACCATCCTCACGATAGCCTGTCACCGCAACAAAGAGGTCGCCAGGACGTACCCGACGCGAGTCACACTGGACCCCGGTAAAAGCCACGGCGGGCGGCTTCTCCACAAAGAGCGTCTCCAGCTCTGGAACATCTGAAAATTTCATAGCTTTACTCATGGGGTACGTGAAGGGGTCTTCTCTTCCTTCTCTGCATCCTCGGGCAGATCCGGAGGAATGCCGAGGTAACGAGCCGTGGTC
>CAIZQW010000430.1 GCA_903935195.1 uncultured bacterium | reverse complement strand
CTTGGCCCAGGCGACGAGCGTATTGATGATCTCTTCCTCAGGTGGCGCATCTTTGATAAAGAAGCTGCGCATATAGAGATAACTGGCATCACTGCAACTAAAGCAGGTTAATTTCTCCTTCTTTCGGTAATTGATGCTCTTCTGCATCTCTTCGTCAAGAGCCGGCAACGGCTTTAAAGCCATCTCCATATCCACTTGTACGCCGATCGCGCGCAGACGGCCAAAGCCTCTGACAATCAGAGAGGTGATGTACTCGTTGCGCGGTCCGCCCGGGAACCAGCTCCAGCAACCGTCAAGGTTGCGCTTCTCACGGAGTTTACGCAACGCAGAGGCGGTCTCGGTCTCAAGGCGTGGTCCATCAAAGAGAATCGCGATGTTGTTCCGTTGCTCCTTCTCTTTCAAGGCGGTCGCAAGCCAGGGCGTCTCTTCGATCATCAGGGATTTGAGATCCTGATTCTTCTGAAGCGGACTATCCAGCGTCTCCGATTTCCACTGCTTGAAGACATTCTCAATGACGGGATTATCCTTGACGATCTGCCGCGCCAAGGCATTCGCATAGTAGCGGTGGAAGACCTGTTCAGCGCATTCGTACGGATATTCCATGAGATAGGGCAGCGCCAAAATCGCAGACCATGTGGCATTGGGGGTGACTTCCAACGTGAGGGCGAGATGCTCCGCGGTGCTCGAAACATTCTGAAGCCGCTTAAAGGTCAGCTTCTTCTCCTGCTGCGGCTTGACACTGAAGGCGAGCGACTCGATCACCTGCACACGCTTGGAGAGGATGGGCAAAAAGCCCTCTTCGCCATCCCCATATTCCTCAGTTTTTGCTAAAGCTGTATACGTTGTGATGCCGGCAGCGGAATCTGGCACCTTTACGACCCACTTCACGGAGACGGACTTACCGGGTTCAAGAGAGAACTTCTCCTCGCCGGGATTTTTCAGCTTCTCGCTGAACTTCAGGGAGACCCTGCCCTTCTGCCGGACATCGGATGTATTGGTCACCTTAACCGCCAGTTCAATCTCGTCCCCCTCGCGCAAGAAGCGCGGCATCGAGGGCTCGACCATCAACTTCTTCTGCGTCACAACCTTAGCTTCCAGATAGCCGCTATTGAGCTTCTGATCATGCGCAAAGACCATCACGCGCCAGCCGGTCAAGGCTTCAGGTGCGGAGAAGGAGACGGTCGCCGTGCCGTTGGTATCTGTACTCAGCATCGGCAGGAAGAAGGCGGTCTCATTCAAGTTCTTTCTGACCATCGGCGCCTCAGCCGCAGGTGCCCCTGCGCCCGCGTTAGCTTTCTTTTCTGCGCGACTCTTATCCTTTGACTCGTCCAGGTCAGCCTTCGCGTACATGACAGTCCGCGCCTCTGACATTTCCGCAGCAGCGGGTGCTGCCGCATCAGCAGCAAAGCTCGCCGCCTCCATCATTGGCATTGGCATTCCTCCACCCTTGCCCATTCTACCGCCCCTCAAGCTTTTCATTCGATAATAATGGTGGTTTTGAAGGAGCTGATAGGCCCACTGGCGATAACTGGCATGGTAACCGCCGTGATGCGGGAAACCCCTGCGGGCTTGCATCGTCTCGGTGACATTCGAGAAGTAGACATTGTAGAAATAGGTGGACTCGCTACGCAATCCAAAACCAGTCTGCCAACCGTGCATCAGGAAGGCATCCAAGGAGGCGTCAAACATGGAGGCGACCAGCTCCGCCTTTGCCGGCGTACCATCCGGATTTTTCACGCTGAGGGTCCACTGCTCCTTGGCGTTCGGCTCCAACTTGGAGTTGATATGGGTCCAGTTGAGCGAGAAGGCCTTATTGCTCCACGGGACATTCACCTGTCGGAACTCCTGATAAAAGGTGTTTTCACGCACCATGGAATAACGGACCGTGAAGCCGCCTCTCAGCGACTCGGTCACGGGATACTCGATCACCATCTGGGTCTTGCCCGGTTGCGACTGGAAACGCTTGAGCAGCTTGTTGTCGCGCCAGATCTCAATTTCGCCGTAGGCGGTCGGATAGCCACTTCCCCAAACGGCGCGGAAGGTCTCGCCGACCTCCAGTTGCTGCTTCTCAACAAAGAACTTGGCGGGCACCCTGACTGGATATTGCGCGGCCTCAGGATCAAAGACCTGGAGAACTGCCTTGTCGGTTGCGGGATTGCCAAACTTATCCTGGGTCGTGACTTCAATCCGATAGATGCCGGGCTTGAGCGTCAAGGGTTTGAGCGCACGTCCGTTCTCACCGGTGATGAAGGTTGTTTCCATGGGCCGTCCGCTTGCCTCCCACTCAATCGGCTGATCTGATTTCAGCCCCTTGCTAGACAGAGCGCCATAACGCCGATGATGATAACGCACGTTTGGATTCTCCACGGGGCTTGGACGATTCGGCTGGCTCAGGGCAACAATACGGATCTGGCCCTTGGTTGCGGCCACCGGCGCGCCATTCAAGGTGTTGAGAAGGATTGTGATCTCCTGCTTTGAATCCGCTGTGAACCACTCGGGAATCTGCAGGGAGACGCTGAGGGCGGTAAAGCCGAGGGTCAGCGACTGGGAGCCTGACCGCGTCTCGCCTGTCGAGTCAACCACCTCGGAGGTGACCGTATAAGCAAATTTAGGAGCCTCTTCGGGTTTGGCATCCAGTTCGGGCTTTGCCACAAAGGTCGTCTTGAAGGTGCCGTCTTCAGCAGTCTCAGCCGTACCAGTCTCCAGCACCTTAGGCTGCGTGGCGCGCCACCAGCACCACCAGGGATAACGGGCCGAACGTTCGACACGCCATTTGACCTTCGCATTGGCCAGCGGGAGTCCGGAATAGGTCGTGGCACGACCCTTCAGCGTGACATCCTCATTCAACTTAAACTCCTCGGTGATGGGGTCGAAGGTCACTTCGAACTTCGGACGTTTGTACTCCTCCACCTG
>CAIZQW010000429.1 GCA_903935195.1 uncultured bacterium | reverse complement strand
CCAGAAGGCCAAGCACAAATACAAGGTGATCACGCAGATGGGCAATCAGGGCCATGCCGGTGCCGGCATCCGCAAGTCTGTGGAGGCGTATCGTTCAGGCCTGATCGGAGAGGTCACAGAAGTCTTTGCGGGGAATGACGGTACGGAAATGGGAGGGTCGCATTTTTGTAATCCCGCCAGCATGCCGCCGCCAGTGTCGCCCATCCCGGACACGCTTAATTGGGATCTGTGGCTGGGACCCCAGCAGATGCGACCCTTCTGGTCGGAGTATCTGCCCAAGAAATGGCGCGCGGTGTATGATTTTGGTTTGGGTACGCTCGGTGACTGGGGCTGCCATACGCTCGACACGCCCGTTTGGGCCTTGGATCTTGATGTGCCAACCAAGATCGAATGCGTCCAGCGCGAGAAGTCGCTGGATGGAATCATCCCGACCAGCAGCCATTTGCAGTTCATGTTTCCTGCAAAAGGTTCGCGCGGTCCGGTGAAGCTTCACTGGTTTGATGGTCCGCAGGATTTCAAGACAGCGGGGCGGATTGACAAGTTTGGCGTGGAACATGCGCGCAGCCTGGGACGCGCCTGCTGGATGGTCGGCTCGAAGGGGTTGATCGGCTGTGGATCCCATGCAGGAGAGCCGGCGATCATGCCGACGGATGTTCGTAATAGCTGGAAGGCGAAGCCACCGGCCGAGACGATCCCGCGCGTTGAAGGCGGACCCTTCAAGGAGTGGCTGGCTGCCAGCAAAGGTGCAGGCCCCGAGCCAGGGTCAAACTTTGATTATGCTTCGAAGTTGACGGAGATCTCGTTACTGGGCGTCCTGGCCCAACGGTTCAATACCACCATCGAGTGGGATGCAAAAGAAGGCAAGATTACGAATCACGACGAGCTGAATGTCTTTGTGAAGGAGCCCGTGCGGGAGGGTTGGTCTTGCGGTGAAGAATTATGGAGGAATGGATAATGAAAGTGAATGTAATATCAAACTGGAATAATAGAATAATGGAATGTTGGAATTGTGGAATCATGGGGAGGGCGGTCGGATCGACCGCCTGGACGGCGATCCGCCGTCCCTCCCTATGTGCCTCTGTGAGAAATATAGCAGTTGTACTATTTCTTTCCTTTGCCACAGTGTTTGCGGCGGGTGACAAAAACATCAAGACGTGGACGGATCCGGAATTGGCACTCAAGGAGGATCCTGATTTCGCGCTTCAGGGAGAATATTTGAGCCAAAACAGCGCTTCGCCCGTGGGCGTGCAGGTCATCGCTTTGGGCAACGGCCAGTTCGAAGCCTACCTGCTTGCTGGCGGGTTGCCGGGTGCTGGCTGGGTTTCAGGGAACGCACGCACCCTTTTAAAAGGTGCCCGTGCGGGATCGGACATTCTCTTTGCCGACACAAATAAAACAACCTCTGCGAAGCTCGTGAATGGACACTTTTTGCTGACAAGCACGGACGAAATTCCGCTACCACGCATCGTGCGGACCAGTCCCACGCTCGGGGCGAAGCCACCACAGGGAGCAATCGTCCTCTTTGACGGCACGTCGGCAGACAAGTGGGAGAATGGCAAGGCAGCGAATGGCCTGCTGCAAGCAACCAGTTGTACGACCAAGCAACAGTTCAAAAGTTACTCGCTCCATCTGGAGTTCCGCACGCCATATATGCCTCTTGCCCGTGGCCAGGCCCGTGGCAACAGTGGGGTTTATCACAGCGGACGCTGGGAGACGCAGATCCTCGACTCCTTCGGGCTTGAGATCAGAGATAATCATTGCGGTGGCATCTACTCGATCTCCAAGCCGCTCCTGAATATGTGCCTGCCGCCGCTTGCGTGGCAGACGTATGATGTGGACTTCAAGGCTGCGACCTTTGATGCCGCAGGCAAACGGACCGCCTGGCCGCGTATCACGGTGAAGCTCAATGGCGTTTTGGTACATGAAAATCTGGAACTCAGCAAAGACTATACCACCTCAGCGCCGATTACAAAACCGCTCGCCTCGCCGGAGGGACCTGTCTATTTGCAGAATCACAACAATCCAGTCGTCTTTCGCAACATTTGGTTAATTGAGGGAAAATAACGAGACCCTTAGTAGCATCCCGGAAATAAACTGACTGGCAAGTTTTAGCATCCGAATCACAAGAACACCATCAAGCAGATGGGTTTTCCCTCCAACTGGGCCAACTCTCCTCTGTGGAAATAGGGACAGAAATTGTTTTCCAAGGATATAGGACAAGGTAAGATTATGAGAAAAACGGTTACGATAGCACTGCTGGCTTTACTCTCTATCCTCACGGGGCGGGCTGGCTCTCAACATGCAGAGGCCTTCATGCCCACAGACTTGCGCTGTGAGTATCTCGTGAATCCCCTCGGGATTGACAGCCGCGTGCCGCGTCTGAGTTGGAAACTGGAATCTGGAAACTTGAAACTCGAAACTCGAAGCGTGGCAGAGATTGCACGCGGCGTTCGTCAGCGTGCGTATCAGATCTTGGTGGCGAGTTCGGAAGAGCTGTTGAAGCAAGACAAAGGCGATTTGTGGGACAGCGGCAAGGTCGCGAGCGACCAGAGCGTCAACGTCGAGTATGCCGGCAAATCCCTAACCAGCAACCAACGCTGCTTCTGGAAAGTCCGCGTCTGGATCGCGAAACTGGAAACTGGAAACTGGAAATTTGAAAAGTCACAACCCAGTGCATGGAGTAAGGCGGCACTCTTTTCCATGGGGTTGCTGGATCCATCGGACTGGGAAGGGGAGTGGATCAGATTCCAGGAAGCGGACAACATTAAGCATATCTGGTATCGGAAGACCTTCTCGTTGGACAATATCCCTGAACAGGCTTTCGCCTATCTTGCCTCAATCGGATATCACGAACTCTATGTCAATGGCGAACGGATCGGGGATCGTGTCCTCTCTCCCGGGGTCACCGACCTGGAGAAGCGCGCGCTCTATGTGACGTATGACATTAAGAGCAAACTCAAGAAGGGTGACAATGTGATTGCGGTCTGGACAGGTCCCGGCTGGGCGCGGTCGGACGGCTCCTTCAAGAAGGGCGTATGGAAGCAGGACTCGATCTTCAAGTGCCAGGTGAATTTCTCAAATGGTCTCAAACTGCACACGGATTCGACTTGGAAGTGTCAGGTGAGCTCCAGTGAAAATCTCGGACTTTGGAAGGGTGGGGGACAGGGCGAGTATGGAGGGGAGCTGATTGATGCGCGCCGACATATCGCGGACTGGAACAAACCTTCGACTGATGACAGCGGCTGGTCGAATGCGACGTGCAAAGTAAAATCCCTGATCCTCTCAGCAGAGATGCAGGAGCCGGACCGCAAGGTGGCGACACTGAATCCTGTGACGATCACGGAGACAAACGGCGCTTACCGGATTGATTTTGGCAGGAATTTTACCGGCTGGTTCGAGATCGACTTGCGGAACGGTAAGGCAGGGCAGATGGTGAAGATCATGACTGCCAACCGCAAGGAGGAGACGCTCGAATTCAAGCAGGAAAGCCAGTATATCTTTGACTCAGCCGGAAAGGGGACCTTCAGTCATCGTTTCAACTACATGGCGGGACGCTGGGTCACCATCGAAGGCTTGTCCTATAAGCCAGAGGCAAAGGACATCAGGGGCTACATCATCACCAATGACCGGAAGCGGATTGGGCACTTCGAATGTTCGAACCCGCTCTTCAACGAGATCTATGAGACGGACCTGCGAACCTATATTGCGTGCAGTGTCAATGGTGTGACGATGGATTGTCCCCATCGCGAACGTTTCGGTTACGGCGAGATCGCACTGGCCTGTACCTGGGGGTGCGCGATTCCCAATTTTGAATCCGCGCCCTACTATCGCAAGGTGGCTCGCGACTGGTTTGATGTGCAACGCGCAGACGGCTTTGTCAACACCATTGCTCCCCATGTCTACAAGGGTGCAGGCGGCACCCTCTGGAGTAGTGCGCCTGTCACGATGAGCTGGGAATTCTACAAAGCCTACGGCGACAAAAGGCAACTGGGAGAGGCCTATGAGCCCATGAAGAAGTGGCTCGACTTCCTGAATAAATCAGTCTCCTCGAATGGTGTTTTGGTTGCGTACGAGAGTGCCTCGCGTTTTCTCGGCGACTGGGCGACTCCGCACGGCAGCGAATACGGGAACATCCCTGCCGCAAAGCTCTTTAACAACTGCGTCTATGCCTACTGTCTCGATGTCTTTGTGCAGGCTGCAACAGTTCTCGGCAAGTCCGAGGACGTCACGACCTACTCGGCCAGGCTTGCGAATCTCAGAACGAGCGCCCACGCATACTTCTATAACGAGGCGACGAAGAACTACATTGATGGTAGGCAGTTGTCCATGGCCTTCCCGCTCTATACCAGCATCACGCCAGCAGCGGAACGGGAAGCCGTCCTGACAAACTTTGTTGCGGAGATCACGCAACGCAAGCCCTATCTCGACACCGGCAGCTCAGGGTTGCCGATTTTATTGAAGTATCTGATTGAGGATGCTGAACGGGCGGATCTCTTATACACCTGTCTCACGCGCACGGACTATCCGAGCTATGGTTATTTTCTGAAATCAGGTGAGACAGCCTGGCCGGAATACTGGAAGATCGAGGGCGAGGCGAGTCGCATCCACACCTGCTACACGGGTATTGCAGGTTATTTCATGAAAGCGCTCGGTGGCATCCGCCCTGATCCCTCTGCGTATGGTATGCAGAAGGTCCTCATCAAGCCGAAGCTGGTAGGCACGTTGACCTGGGTCAAGAGCCAGCATGAGTCGCTCTATGGACTCATCGTCAGCAACTGGACACGTGCAGGCGACAAAGTTACGCTAGAGGTCACTATCCCGCCGAATACCACCGCGACCGTGTTTGTTCCTGCAAACGCGGCAAAGGACGTTGAGGAGAGTGGAAAGCCGACAGAGAAAGCAGCCGGCGTTCTTTTTAAGAAGATGGAGGGCGGATGCGCGGTTTTCGAAATAGGCTCCGGCTCCTATATGCTCACGTCAACATTTCGGCAAGATTCACCCTAAAAACGGCAGTTTGATTTAACCGCAGAGAACGCAAAGAGCGCAAAGAAAGAAAAAACGAAGCAGAGTGCTG
>CAIZQW010000428.1 GCA_903935195.1 uncultured bacterium | reverse complement strand
CGATAATCTCGATGTCAGGTGCGACACGCGAATATTCCGCGATCAGGTAGCCGATTGCCGAACTTAAACATGGGGCCAGGCCACCAGCGGTCAAAATGCCAACTCGCTTCACTTGCTTGCTCATGGGATACTCCTCTTTTTTCTGGAAAGGGTTGAAAGAACGTGGATACTATAGAAAACTTCGTGGCTTGATTTCAAGCTTGGAATGTCGAAATGAAAGGAATATAATATTAACCTTTAAAATATCTTAGGACTCATAGACTATGCAGCACAATTGGATTGCCATTCTTGACTTCGGTTCTCAGTATACGCAGTTGATCGCCCGTCGGACGCGCGAACAGCAGGTTTATTCGGAAATTATCCGCTTTGATACCTCTGCTGCGACTCTCCGCGAGCGTAACCCCAGCGGAATTATTCTTTCGGGCGGACCTAACAGCGTCTTCGAAGAGGGGGCGCCGCTCTGCGACCCGGGCATCTTTGAGCTCGGAATCCCTGTCTTGGGGATCTGCTATGGGATGCAGTTGACCGCCAAGATGCTGGGCGGGGTCGTGAAACCCGGTGAGCACCGCGAATATGGTCATACCAGCATCGAAGGCGCTGCGGGAAGCGCGCTCTTTGCAGGAATCCCTGGCGATTTTGACGTCTGGATGAGCCATGGCGATCAGGTGGCGACGTTGCCTCCTGGTTTTACGGTCTCCGCACGCTCGCTCTCGTGCCCCCATGCAGCCATGCAGCATGAGACGAAAAAGTTTTATGCGCTACAGTTCCATCCCGAAGTCGTTCATACGCAGCATGGCGACAAGATCATCAAGAACTTTCTCTTCAAAATCTGCGGGTGCGCCGGGGATTGGAAACTCACCTCGTGGGTTGAGGAGACGGTCCAGAAGCTAAAGGATCAAGTCGGTCAGGAACATGTCGTCCTCGGGCTGAGTGGCGGCGTGGACTCCTCCGTGGTCGCTGTCCTGTTGCATCGCGCGATCGGCGATCGTCTTCACTGCATCTTTGTTGATAATGGTCTAGCCCGTGCTGGCGAGGATAAGCAAGTCGAAGAGATGTTCCGCGAGAAGGCCGGCATGGATGTCCATGTCGCACGCGCTGCTGAGCGCTTCTACACGGCGCTGAAGGGCGTGACTGATCCTGAGCAGAAGCGCAAGATCATCGGCCGCGAATTCATCAATGTCTTCGCAGAAGAGGCGCGTCGTTTCAAGGATTGTAAGTTTTTGGGTCAGGGTACGATCTATCCCGACATCATCGAGAGTGTCAGCCCGACGAAGGGTCCGAGCCACACGATCAAGAGCCATCACAATGTAGGCGGCCTGCCACCGGATCTCAAGTTTCAGCTGGTTGAACCGCTCCGTGAGTTGTTCAAGGATGAGGTGCGCGCGGTTGGCCGCGTGATGGGTATGGATAACGACCTCCTGGATCGTCAGCCCTTCCCAGGACCTGGCTTGGGCGTCCGTATTCTGGGCGAGGTCAACGCCGAAAATGTCCGCCTCTTGCAGCAGGCAGATCTTCGCGTGCAGGAAGAGATGCGTAAATTGCCAAACTACAAGCAGATTTGGCAGTCCTTCGCTGTCCTCTTGCCGGTGAAATCAGTCGGCGTGATGGGCGATCAGCGGACCTATGAGAATGTCTGTGCGTTGCGCGTCGTCGAGAGCGTGGATGCGATGACGGCTGACTGGTCGCGGGTGCCGTATGACACCCTCGCCCGCATTTCGAATCGGATTATCAATGAAGTACGCGGTATCAATCGCGTCGTGTATGATATTAGCTCTAAACCACCCGCCACCATCGAGTGGGAATAGAGTGAGAAGTGCGTTAGTTAGTTAGTGCGTTAGTGCGTTAGTTATGACTTGCGTCCTGATGACTGCCCGCCGTAGCTTTAGCGAAGGTGAGTCCTAGGGTCATAAAGGGTCTCGTAACTTTAGAACTTTAGCACTCTCGAACTTTAGAACTGTAGTATTGTTTTCGTGTAGATACGTGAAAGGATGATGAATCTATGCTCACATGGATGCCAGAGTTGTATGGGCGGTCAATGCTGAGGCTGGCCGATGTCTCCGATGAGGAGATGATGAGCCTGATCCAGTTGGCCATCGAGCTGAAGGCGCGTCGCCGCGCGGGTGTTCGCGGGGATCTCCTGCATCGCCGGCATATTGCGCTCATTTTTGAAAAGAGCTCGACCCGCACGCGTAACTCCGCGATTATCGCTGTCCGTGACGAAGGCGGTTCCGCAGAGTACCTCACGAAAAACGATATTCACCTGGGCGCAAAAGAGTCGGTCAAGGACACGGCGCGTGTGTTGGGTCGCCTCTTTGATGGCATTCTCTTCAGAGGATTTGAGCAGAAGACCGTGGCCACGCTGGCGAAGTATTCTGGCGTGCCGGTGTGGAACGGACTCACCGATCTCTTTCATCCCACACAGATTTTGGCGGATCTCATGACAATCCAGGAGAGCTTCGGACGGTTGAAAGGACTCAAGGTCGCCTATGTGGGCGATGGCCGTAACAATGTCTCCAATTCATTGATGCTGGGATGTGTCAAGGCCGGCATCCATTTTGTGAACTGCACACCCAAAGAGTTGTCGCCTGATCCTGTGTTGGTGACGGAGGCCCGTGAAATCGGGGCTCGCAATGGAGCGACGATTGAGATCGTCCATGATCCCAAGAAGGGTGTTGTCGGAGCGAACGTGCTCTATACCGATGTCTGGGTCTCCATGGGCGAAGAGGCCCAAAAGGAGGAGCGCATGAAGCTGCTACGTCCTTACCAGGTGAACAGCGAGCTGGTGCGTGCGACCGGGAATGCTGGTGGCGAACTGATCTTTTTGCACTGCCTGCCAGCCTTTCATGATTATGAAACTGCGATGACCGCGAAATCAGGAGCGTTGGAGGTGACGGACGAGGTCTTTGAAGCGCCGTTCTCCAAGGTGTTTGACGAGGCGGAAAACCGCATGCATACCATCAAGGCGCTTTATGTCTCCGCCTTGTCGGACATTTCTGCAATTTAAGCAAAGGGGGTCTTTATGGCTAAGCCGATCTGTGAGTTGAACTGGGAAGCGTACCAGACGTTAAGTTTCCAAGAGAAGATGGTCTATCTGATGCAGTCAGGGGGTACGCCTTACCACACACTCTTTGCCCAGCAATTTAATCGCGACCTTCTTGGTCAACTGGCCACGCTCGCGAATGAGATTCGATTCATCGCAAAATCGAGGAAGGGCACGGAGTTTTTGAAGACAGTCGTTTCGCATAAGCGGGCGATGCTCTATTTCTCGCAACCGAGCTCGCGAACGTTCCTCTCCTTCCTCTCTGCTTGCCAGATTCTCGGGTTGCAGACTGGCGAGGTTCGCGATACAGCCACCTCTTCGGAGTTCAAGGGTGAGTCCCGCGAGGATGCCGTCCGGACCTTCAGCTCCTACTTCGACCTCATTATCATGCGGACGCCTGAGAAGGGACTCGCTGAGCGGATGGCGTGGCTACTTTCGAATTCGGAACGGCCCATCCCTATCATCAACGCGGGCTCCGGACAGGATCAGCATCCGACCCAGGCCCTGCTGGATATTTACACGCTGTTGAGGAGCTTTGAGAAGACTGGCGGACTCCAGGAGAAGACTGTCCTCTTCTGCGGGGATCTTTTGCGCGGCCGTACGGTACGTTCCCTCTCCCAGTTGCTCGTGAATTATCCGAAAATCCGCCAGGTTTTCGTTGCGCCTCCCCAGCTTCAGGTTGGCGAGGATGTTCAGAATTTTTTGACTGATCGTCAGGCGAACTTTGAATTGACGGATGATTTTCAAAGTGCGATTCCAGAGGCGGATGCTGTCTATATGACGCGCATTCAAGACGAGTGGGATCAGTCCAAGGGCGAAAGTGCCAAGATCGATACGAGCCGCTTCAGATTTGGCAAGACAGAGCTGGACCTGTTGAAGTCGACCGCTATTGTGATGCACCCGTTGCCCCGCCGCGAGGAGATCTCGACTGAGGTGGACGGTGATCCGCGCGCCATGTATTGGCGGCAGATGCGCAATGGCATGTGGATCCGCGCGGCGTTGATCGCGATGACCTTTGGTTGCGAGCAGACTATCCATGCCTATTTCAAGGCCTCTGGAACTGAGATCGTATGATAAAGACGCTTTTAAAATTAGGTGTTCTCCTCGTGGTCGCCCTCGGACTCTCTCCGATTGTTGTAGCGTCTACGAATGAACCCTGCGCCAGTATTGAGAGCCGTCTACGCATCGGCCCCTTCTATGAGCGCCGGATCATGAGCGACGGCGGTCACTTCTATGCGTTGCGTCCCTTCTACGCGCACAGCAGCGACTCGGAGGAGCGCGAGGACGTGACAGATGCGGTGTGGCCCTTGGCAACAGGCCATTGGGACCAGACGCAGTTCTGGTGGCGGTGTCTGTTGGCTTTTGGCAATGACCTCAATGTAGACGACGAAAACGCTGGCTATGAGTGTGGGGTCTTCCCCTTCTGGCTTAACGGACGGTCGCGTGAGGGCGAAGACTATTGGTCATTGTTTCCTATTTATGGACACGTTCCCAAGTTTATGATGTTCATGTCGGATATTGACTTTATCCTCTTCCCTTGCTATTTGAAGTACAATGTCGTTGGTCGCGAACGTCGCTATTACCTCTTTCCCTTCATTGGCAGGGAAGATGATGAGCAGCTTCAGACGCATACCAGTATCTTCCAGTTTTTTGGTGAGAAGGAAAACCGGATGTCCTCGTCTAGGTTCATCCTCTGGCCCTTCTGGACAGAAAAGGTCTATAAGGATGCGACGCGCAATCCAGGTCAATCATGGATGTTCTTTCCTGCGGTTGGCCATGTGGCTCGTGAAAAAGAGGAGCAGTGGCTGACGCTTCCACCCTTCTTCTCCTGGGCGAAGACCGATAAACGCGAGAGGTGGCACATGCCGTGGCCCTTTGTTCAGGTGGATAATTCTGACAGTGAGCGTAAGCGCGTCTTCTGGCCCTTCTATTCACAGGCGCTGGGTGAGGAGCGAACCTTCTACTCTGCGGGTTGGTTTCTCTTCTCGTATGAGGATATGCGGATGAAGAAGCAACGTTATGAGCGGACGCGTTTCTTCCCCTTCTATGCGCATGAGACGCGGTATGCCAAGAATGACAAAGGAGAGGAAGTGGAGAAGGAAGACTACCTGCGTGTATGGCCCTTTGTTACACGTCAGCGTACGCCCGACTATTTTCATTGGCGGACACTGGAGCTGAATCCGATACGGTCTGCAGGGGGTATCGATCGGAACTGGGCACCCTTTTGGACCTTCTATGCGCATAATGAGACAGCAAATGAAACAGAGCATGATGGGCTGTGGGGCATCCTCAATTTTCGTGTTTTTAAGGGCTCAGCGACGAATCAGCCCCCGTCAGGGCTTCTGCTCCCGGTGAATAAGCCTGTATCAACTGCCACCCCTGGGGATGGCGTGGTAGAAGAACTGGAGGGACTACTCAGATGAGATTTACACGTGAATGTCTATATGCTGACTGCGAGCAGGTCTCGCTGGTTCAATTGATTTTTCAACTTTTCTCGATTGTTGGCCGCGGAACGCTGCTGACCTTGGAAGCTTTAATGCTCTTTCCGCTTCAGCTGGTCAACAGCCGCGCCCGCAAGGAGTTTCTGCGGCAATCCTATATTGTGGGCATCAAGAGCTTGCCGGTTGTGACCTTGGTGGGGCTCTTCATTGGCATGGTGCTGGCGTTGCAGGTCGGACTCGAGATGCGCCGTTTCAACCAAGAGTATTACATTGGTGCGGGCGTGATGATCTCCTCCCTGCGAGAGATGGGAGCCTTCATGACAGGGCTTATCCTCTCGGCCTGCGTCGGTTCCTCCATGGCGGCCCAGATCGGCACCATGACCGTGAACGATGAGATTGCCGCGCTCGAGATCATGTCCATCAACCCTGTACGCTACTTGGTCGCCCCGCGTCTGGCAGCGATGATGGTGATGGCTCCTCTTTTGGCCTTCTATTCGTGCGTGCTCAGTGTGCTCGGCGGCGGTATTGTGGCGAAGACGCAACTGAGCGTCCCCTTCATGACCTATATGAAAATTGCCGTGGACAATGCTGATAACTACGATCTCTTTGTGGGTCTGTTGAAGGCCCTCATCTTTGGTGTCCTGATTACAGGCATCTCCTGTCTGGAAGGGTTACGGACGACGCAGGGCGCTGTGGGTGTCGGACGTGCGACGCGGCAGGCTGTGGTGGCCTCTTTCTTGGCTGTGCTGGTTGTCGGGTATATGGTGACACGGATGTTCTACACGCTATAGGATACACTATGATTAGGTTTGAACAGGTAACCAAAATATTGGGCGGACAGAAGATTCTGGATGATGTCACGCTCAAGATTGAGAAGGGCGAGATCTTTACGATCATCGGCTCTTCAGGCAGTGGCAAGAGCGTGACCCTGAAGCATATCGTCCGCCTCTTGACGCCGAACCAAGGCAAAGTATTTGTCGATGACATTGAAGTGAGTGCCGCAGAGGGGGCCGAGCTGGCAAAGGCGAGGAGCCTCTTCGGGTATCTCTTCCAAGGGGGCGCTTTGCTGGGCTGGATGAGCGTCTTTGATAATGTGGCCCTGCCGCTCCGGGAGAAGACACGTACCTCAGAAGCGGAGATTGAAAAGCGAGTGATGGAGACCCTCAAGATGGTCGGGCTCGAAAATGACGGCCATAAGTTTCCTAACGAGATCTCGGGGGGCATGCAGAAACGCGCTGGGTTGGCCCGCGCGATAATCCATCGTCCCCAGATTATTCTTTACGATGAACCGACGTCAGGGCTTGACCCTGTGACCGCGCGTACGATTGATGCGCTGATCCACCGACTGAATGCGGAGCTTGGGATTACCAGCGTTGTGGTGACCCATGACCTGCAAGGTGCTGTCTTGATCTCGGATCGGATTGCGATGTTGGTCAGAGGAAAGTTTGTCGAGCCGAGTACGCCAGAGGCGTTTATCAAAACCACGCATCCAGAGGTGCGAGCCTTCCTGGATGCGCAGTTTATCCCGCCAGAGGGCATCAAAAATAGTTTATCAAAGTAGAGGAGTGTTCTTTAAATGTCACTACAAATGTTAGTCTTTGCTTGAAGAATGAAGTTGTTCGGAGTACCGCCTTTAGGCGGAACTTCAGCGACCGTTAATGTGTGCTTCCGCCTAAAGGCGGGACTCCAAACGCTGGGCAGAGTATAGCCTTTTAAGGGACGTTACACGAGTTTTTGTCGAAAAGGAGTAAGGTTATGAAGAAAAAAAATAGTGAGTTGTTTTCAGAGTTGTTAGTCGGTGTCTTTGTGGTCGCTGTCTTATGTTTGTTGGGTTATTTCACAGTGGTGATCTCCGGGCGTGATCTCTTCGCGGGTCGCCAACGGACCACGGTCGAGGTCAAATTCCCCGATGTGGGTGGGTTGAAGATTCGGGACTCCGTGCGCATTCGTGGTATGTCCGTGGGCGAGGTGACGGATCTCAGATTCGCGAACGGAGGTGTCTTGGTTAAGCTCTCGCTTGAGCCCGAACTTACCTTCAAGGCGGGGTACTCGATTGCGGTCCGCTCCTCCTCTATGCTGGGCGGCAACCATGTCGCCATCAAGGAGGGGACTGGCGCAGACCTGCCGAAAGGTACGGTGCTCGAAGGACAGCCTGTGCCGGACTGGATGAAAGATTTGGCAACCGTGGTCGGCGATATCCGCGAGGCGACAGAGGATGGCAAGCTGAAGAAGATCGTCGCCAACCTCGAGACCGCCACAGATGATGTGAAGTCGCTTGCGGAACGTCTGGAAGGTGGCAAGGGTACGTTGGGCAAGTTGATGTCCGCAGATGATACCCTGTACAAGGATTTGCAGACTGCAGCCACAGACATTCGTAATCTCGCAAACAAGTTGAACGCAGGAACCAATTCTCTGGGACGCCTAGTCAATGATGATGGCGGTGTCTATGCCGACATGAAGACAACCATGGATAATATGAAGAGTGTCTCTTCTCGACTGGAGAAGGGTGAAGGTACGCTGGGCAAGCTACTCTCCACAGATGATACGCTCTATCAGGATACAAAGGTGGCTGTCGCCAATATCAAAGAGGTCACGGAGCGTTTGAGAAAGGGTGAGGGAACCTTAGGCAAGCTGACCGCAGATGATAACAAGCTCTATAACGAACTGGAATCAACCATTACTAGCCTCAAGACCGTGGCAGATCGCATGGAAAAGGGCGAAGGAACCCTCGGCAAATTGTCCAAGGATGAGGATCTGTACAAGGATGTCCATGGCCTGATCAAGGATGCTCGCCAGACCGTGGATAACTTCCGCGACACCATGCCGATCACGGCCTTCACCAGCTTGCTCTCAGGGGCACTTTAAGGGTCATATCCCGGATTACCGGG
>CAIZQW010000427.1 GCA_903935195.1 uncultured bacterium | reverse complement strand
TGCTCGGTACGAATGGGACTCAAAGGTGGACGAACGCCGCTGCGCAATATGCTTCCAACAGCGCAGCCTTCTTCCGCGTACAGCGCATTGCAAGCAGCCAGCCCCAAGACGCTGACAAGGATGGCATGGACGACCTGTATGAACTCAAGTGGCCATTCCTGAATCCACTAGACCCAAATCAAGCGTATGGGGATAGTTATGTGTCTCAAGGCACAATGTTTTCGTGAATAACGACCGCGCACCCCACGCTGGCGTCCTTCGCAACGCTCTTTGTGGACGCCGCTACACCTGCTGGGGGTTATTCCCGGCCACGTTGTCTCTTATGGGCGGATTTTCGGCCGCATGTAATGACACTCCCTCCCTCGGTCGCGGGGACCGATCCGATGAGAGTATTTCGCCGGGCCCCTCAGGGTCCGGCGAACGCACGGATCCGTTCAAACGTCGCGAAGAAGTCCACCAGCCAGTCGTTATAGCCCAAGAGTCGGTAAATTATCCGCCGTGCGGTCCGCACCACTTGGCAGGGGATACACATGATGGCCTGCAGAAAGCGCCGGAACTCCATCCGCACCAACTCCAGGCCGCGCTCGCGCCGCGGCATCAGCAAGCCAAACCAAGCCTTCATATTCCACGCCAGCGCCGCCATCACCATATAGGCCCAGTTGCTCACCAAGTCTTGCACCGGCAGCCGCATCGCGTTAACTCCATTCTTAAGTTGTTCAATAACGTTTTCCTGATTGCAGCGCCCGTTGGCCAACCCCACGACCTTCGGGAGCTTCAAGTCCCGCCGATTGGTCAGGTAGAAGAAATAGCGGACCTCTTCCAACAGCACCTGTTCCCCGCGCTGCACACGGATATTCTTGCGCAGGATCACCAGCCGATAAGTGCGCTGGCACTTGGCCGGCCGGTATTCCACTTCGGCCACCGACTCGCCCACCAGCTTCTGGTTCTCGTAACCCCGTTCGATCACGATCTGCTCCTTGTGCCGGAAGCCCTTCGCCCGCGGCTCCGTCAACACCGTGTACTTCGGCAACCGCGCCAACGTTTGCCAGGCGCTCTCCGGCAGGGCCTGCGCCAAGCCCACCACCTTCGCGTGCGCGTCCAGGCCCAGAATGAACTTCACCCCGTCAGCGTCCCACCGGTCCAAGTGGGCCGTGTGGGTGAAGTCCGTGTCGCCCCGGATCGTCACCGTGCCCGCCGTGGGCCGCACCAGTGCCACGGCCCGATCAATCCAGCCGACACTCTCGCTGTGGCTGGGGGCATTGCCCGGACGGTTGACCAGATAGAGCACTTCCTGCGTGTTGGCCAGACTGACAATCAGCGGGCCATAACCCCAAATCCCCTTGTACGACAGACCGATCCCCGCCTTGCATTCGCCGTCGGTCCCCGCAATCGTGCCATCCACATCAATGAAGGCTTCGGCCAAGAACCCCGCTGGTTGCACGCCCCACACCACCTGACGCGCCCGGTTAATGCACTCCTGCAGATCGGTGATGCTCTCCGGAGTGAACCGGCGCGTGAAGTCGCCGGCGGTGGTGGGATCGGGAATCCGCTGGGCGCCCAGGCCGTTGAGATAGCTCGCATCCTGCCGGCGGTATTCGAGGTCGTCAAGGCACTGGCCGCCAGCCATGATGTTATAGGTCAGATTCAGGACGTGATCACTCTCATGGTAGGGCAGATGTACCTTCAAGAGCGAGAGACTCCGATCCAAGTCGGCGACCAAGCCGATGCGTTGGGCCAGCAGATGCATGGCACCGATGCCGCCGCAGGGCATAGCTTCAGTGCGCTCGGCCATCTCATATTGGATGTTGCTGCCCCCAAACATAGGCCGGGGCTGGTTTTCCCAGTTACGCGGCGCCAGACGGCGGGCGATTCGGAGCTTGCGGTTGCGGAGGATCTTAGGGTAGTTTCGTTTCACTCGAGATGCTTGGTTGGTAGGTTGGGGTGGCTTCTGACAAACTCATTCTCAACCAATGAACACAGGCATTTCGAGTTTTTTCGTTAAGTCATGCGAGAAAATCGCGCTTGATGCGGGACTAGTAGAGGGCCATGCCGCCACCAAGAAGACCAGCAGTGCCGACCGAGGTCATGACGAAGCTGTTGCTGGTGGTCACCGAGACCGACGCCGGG
>CAIZQW010000426.1 GCA_903935195.1 uncultured bacterium | reverse complement strand
TGTCGAGATTCTTTTAGACTAACGAAAAGCGGGTCTAGGGGGATACGTCCCCCATAGACCCGCACATGTTTCCGTGTGGGCAGGTTTGATCCGCCATGAAATGCAGTACGAATAAAAGTCGGGTTTGGTTAACACTCGCCCTGTCAATGGTGACGGGTGTGAGTGTCTTTGCCGCCCCTTTTGATCGTACATGGAATGTCAAACAACCTGATGGACGCGTGGTTCAGATTCATGGCTGGGGTGATGAGTTCTCGGCGGATATGGAGGTCGGCGGGTATACGATCATTTTTGATCGCCCAACGAAATCCTATGTTTATGCAGTCCGAACGGCGGACGGAAAGCTGGAGTCTTCTGGACTCGTCGTCGGCCGCGACAATCCAGCCTTACTGAATTTGTCGCAGCATCTGCGCCCAGACGAGGCCATTCGTAAGGCTCAACGCCTGGAGCGGTACACGCGTTGGGATGAGGCGGTGAAAATCAGCAGTCGTTGGGAGGCTACTAAAGCGATCACGACTGTACGCCTTGCCCCACCTCCCCCGACAGGTACGGCCCCTTCCTATGCACCGCCAAGCTACAAAACGCTTGGAAATAAGGTCGGACTTTGCCTGCTGGTTGATTTTTCAGACGATGGGGCGACGATTACACAGACCGAAATCGATGCGTTTTGCAACGGGGATAGTTATACAAATTATTATAATAACGGTTCGGTCAAACAATATTTCAAGGATGTTTCAAACCAACGGCTGACGTATAGCAATATTGTGACAGTCTATCTCAGGGTGCCCCATCCTAAAACCTATTACAATGATCCAGCCAATTTGGACGCCGCGAACGAATTGGTTAAAGATGCTATTGATGTTTTAAAGGCCCGTCCTGACTATTTGACCGTAATTTGGCCTCAGTTGCAAACCTTGACGGTTGATGGGGGGGGCAATGTTATCGCCTGTAATGTGTATTATGCAGGCCACCCCGATGTCGGATGGTCGGAAGGTCTCTGGCCACATTCTTGGTCATTGTACCAAGTCGGAGCGCAGAACCTCGGCCCTGGCGTCAATGTGTTTAATTATCAGATGACGGATATTGGTAATTATCTCACGTTAGGAACCTTCTGTCATGAAAACGGCCATATGTTGTGTGATTTTCCAGATATTTACGACTATAATTATGATTCGGTCGGCGGTGCGGGTGGGTTTTGCTTGATGAATTCCGGAGGACACGGAACCAATCCAGTCAAGCCGTGCGGTTATCTGCGGATGCATGCGGGTTGGCTCGATCCGGTTAATCTTGCAACGTTGCCTGATTATCAGTTGACGTTGACTATTACCAACACAACGATCTATAAATACACGAAGCCCACAGCGACGACGGAGTATTATCTCTTTGAGAACCGCCAAAAAGTCGGCCGAGACGCTGGAATACCAGGCAAAGGCATTGAAATTTGGCATTGTGACGAGCAGGGTAACAGCACTAATCAAAACTATACTTTTAATACAACGCATAAGAACTATGAAGTGCAACTCATGCAGGCGGATAATCTCTGGCATTTGAATGGAAATATCAATTCAGGTGAGCAACAGGATTTATATTATTTGGGTAACCCGTCGGGGACTTACGTGAATGAGTTCGCGGATGAGACGGCTCCAAGTGCAAGATGGTGGGACGGTTCACTGAGTTCATTGTTTGTCGGAGGTTTTAGTGTCTTGGGTGATTCAATGACCATGAACCTCATCAGGCCGCCTCCAGAGATTACCTCCCAAAATCCGCTGCCCGATGGGCGCGTGGGATCGCCTTACTGGTTTCAGTTTACAGTCAAGAACAGGTATTCGTCTAATATGTGGTCGGTCGTTGATGTGGCTACTCTCCCGCCCGGACTGACGTTGGATTCCTCTGGCATGCTGAGTGGTATACCGACCCTGGCGGGAACCAATCATTTTGAGATTGTCGTCTCTAATGATTCGCCAACGACGACAACAAACACTTTTGAATTGTTAATCCTCCCAGCCTATACAGCACCTTACGCCGAGGGCTTTAATGGCGTGATGGAGGGATCTCTGACAGGCTGGAATCAGGAGAGCATCTCGAATGCGATCCCTTGGCGTACCCGCTCCGGCTCGCCTTCGGGACATCCTGTACGACCGTTTGAAGGCGACAAAAATGCCTATTTAGGTGTTTACATTGATAGTGGCAGCGCCTCTCTTTCTAATCATATTACGCGTCTGATCTCGCCGATGATCCAATTTGCACCCACGGCACGTGAGGCGCGCATTTCGTTTTCCTACTACTTGGAAGAGCGGAGTCCGGTTCTCAAAGATGCTTTCAAGATTTATTATAAGACGGCATGGTCCAACGCATGGAGTGGACCTGTTGCAACGTATGATGCCTCAACCCTCCAATGGGTCCAGGAAAACGTGATCTTGCCCGAGTCGGCAGCAGGTAAGAGTATCTACTTCGCAATCGAAGGGTATGCATTAGGTGGACATGGTGTCAGTTTGGATGACATACAGATTGATGACCCCGTGCCGCCGTTGCAAATTATAACCCCGACTCCCTTGGATCCAGCGGTGTGCGGGACTAATTATACACTTGCCTCACCCTTTGCAACTCTGGAATCCGTGGGAGGTTATACCAATGGCTCTGGGCAAACCTCGTATGCGTATGCGCTGGTCGGAGGCTCACTCCCCTTTGGCTTCACCTTGACCACAAATGGGCTGATCATTGGCCAATGGGACAGCCCCATCGCCTTGACCAATTTTAATGTTGAGGTGACTGACCTTGTCAGCGGAGCAAAGGCCACCAACACTCTGGCCTTTGCAGTGGAGTATCCGCGTGCTCCCATACTTCAAGAGAACTTTCTTACGGTCAATGGTAGCCTGCCCTCTGGTTGGACCATCGAGTATGTCGCCAATAGGGTGAACTGGACGATTGGGCATCCCGGCGGTAAGGATGGTATATCACCTCCTTTTGCAGCTCAAAGTGATTATCAATATGCCTTCTTCTTCGGGACACCGAGCGTCGGTACATACATGGTATCTAAGTTGGTCTCTCCTGTCTTTGACCTGACACAGATGGCAAACAACTCAAGGCTCGTCTTTTGGCACTTCATGCAAAAGTGGAGTGGTCAAGACGAGTTGCGTGTCTACTATCGGAACGTCACGGGAGCACCTTGGACCAGGTTAGAAGTCTATACCAACAACGTGACCAGTTGGACCCGTCGGATTATCCAGCTGCCCTCCCCTTCACGCACCTACCAAATCGCCTTTGAAGGTTCGGCTAGATCGGGATATGGTGTGTGCGTGGATAGTGTCTCTATTACGGATGATGCCAGTGCGCCTGTGATTCTCACGCGCGATACGCTACCCTCTGGTTTTGATAACTATAGCTATCAGACACGACTCGAAGCTGTGGGTGGCGTTACTCCTTATACCTGGACTGTGGTTTCAAATGCCTTGCCGAGGGGCTTGACGCTCAATTCGCTTACAGGCATCATCAGTGGCACTCCTGTGGGAGCCACCCAGACAGTATTCCGCGTGGCAGTGAAAGGTGCCGACAACAAGGCCTCAACAAATATATTCTATCTAAAGATACTGCCTCCAGGCTTCATACCGTATGTTGAGAACTTTAATGAAACAACAGTGCCCTCAGGGTGGGAGCAGACGACTGCGATTGGTACGGCCACGTGGCAAGTGGTGAGAGGAACGTATAATGATTATGAACCAGACTATCATTACCCCTACGCCCCTGTGAGCGAGACGAATAACCTCTGTCTGTGGGGGAAGTTGCCGCAATACCACTCTGCAGCACTCATCACGTCCCCCTTTGATTTAGGGGGGTGCACCAACACCGCTGTCTCTTTCAACTTGGCCATGAGACGGTACGACAAAGACACCCAAGACTGGTTGACCATTTCTTATGACACCCATCAAACAGGGAATTGGAAAACCTTGGTGGCGTACGACAGCACTTACTTTTCAAGTAGTAATGCGGTTTTGTTCACGCACTGGACAAACCTAGTCTTCCAGTTGCCTGAGCCAACCGCAACGTACAGATTGAAGTTTGACGGTCTTACACGGGGTGGCTGTGGTATCTGTATCGACGATCTGATCGTCGTCGGTGACCGGACGGCTCCGCCGTTACTACTCACGACGCCTAACCCCTTGCCAGACGGCACGAACTCGGTGGTCTATCCCGATGTTCCGTTGGTGGCAACGGGGGGGACGATCCTTCCCTATACCTGGAGCATTGTAGGTTCAGATATATTCCCTCCTGGCTTGACGCTGAACCCCACGAACGGTGTGATCAGCGGAACGCCCACCCAGTATGGGTTATACACCTTTGGTGTGACCGTTCAGGATGCGAATAACGTCACCACCACGCAAGACTATACCTTGCGAGTTTGGAGTAGTGGTCTCACGCCTTATCAGACGTGGGTACAGAGTTATTATAATCCCACAAATACCTATCCGGGTGATGGGGCGGACTCCGGTGACGGCATCCCTAATTTGATCAAGTACGGCATGGACCTAGATCCTACCATACAGAACACAGGGGTTTATATCCTCGGTGGACAGACGAATTTAGTAGGCGTTCCAGGCCTGCCAGATGGCGGTTATCTCTATTACACCTACCGTCGTTCGCTGACAGCTACAGACTTGGTCTTCTCTGTGACGGGCAAAACAAATCTCGCCGATGTCGCGGAGCTCTGGATAACTAATAATATCGTTGAGCTGACACCCTGGAGTGTCGGACAGACAGGTGTGTGGTCGTGGGTCCATAATGTTCATACGACTCCGATAACCAATGCGCCCCAACGGTTTCTTCGCTTAGAGGTTCAGTTAAAGTAACGAGGTTTTATGATACAACAACAGTCGATGCCCGCACACTCCCTTCCTGCCACTGAATTTATCAAACGCCTACGCGCCGCTGTCGCCTATCGTAAAAAGGAGAAGCTGGATGCCCTCGTCATTGCCACGGAGGTGAATCGCTATTATTTTACAGGATTCTGCGCGTCCAATGGCATTCTGCTCATCACGAAAGATGACCCCGTGTTTTATACCGATTTTCGGTACTTTACAGCAGCCAAGCGTGAGTTGCCCTTCTTAAAGGTGAAGCTCCTCTGGAAGGGACCTGCTGAGCCGAAGGCCTTTGGCGCCCTTGGAAAAGCCTGGAAGCGCATCGGCTTTGAAGGGTCCCTTCCGTCTGAGCGTCTGTTGAAGTGGAAGGATATTTTCGCCTCGGCAGAGTTTGTGAATGTCACAGAGGCAATCGGCACGATGCGGAGCATCAAGTCGCCTGCTGAGCAACGTGTGATCCGTGCTGCGATCCGTGCCGGTGACGCCGTGTTTGCCGCTGTGCGCTCTCAGCTCGTGCCCGGCATGACAGAGTGGGATGTGCGTAACCTGATCCGCCGCGGTGCAGATTTCTGCGGACAGGGTGAATCGTTTGAGGCCATTGTCTGTGTCGGTGCGCACGGCGCGGAGTGCCATCACCATACCGATGAAACCCCCTTGCGTGCCAACACCCCCGTGTTGATTGATATGGGCGTCCTGAAGGATCACTACTGCTCCGATATGACGCGGTCCTTCTGTCTCGGAAAGGCGTCAGCCGAATTCAAGAAAATCTACAAGATCGTCCTTGAGGCGAACCGCAAGGCGATCCGTGCGATCCGCCCCGGCAAGAAGTGCAAAGAGATTGATGCCGTCGCCCGTCAGCATATTACAAAGGCCGGCTACGGTAAATATTTCGACCATAGTCTTGGCCATTCGCTCGGACTGGAGATCCATGAGATTCCGAACTTCTCGACCTCCTGCGAGACAATCTTGAAGCCCGGGATGATCATCACCGTGGAGCCTGGAATCTACCTGCCAGGACGTTTCGGCATCCGTATCGAGGATGTCATCCTCGTTACGCGCACCGGCTGTGAGGTTTTGACTCAGACGCCCAAAGAGCTGGAATAATGGAATAGCGGAGTAATGGGGTGTTTCAATTCGTTTTTGGAGGGACGCGCTCTGTCGCGTCCGGCCATGACGGAGCGTGGCCCTCCAAAGCCGATATTCCTCACTTTTCCACTATTCCCATATTCCATTATTCCGCCGAAGTTATCCCTAACTTCCGCTTTTATTAACCCCCATTTTTTGGTAAGATAACCCTTCATATTTATACACAAAAGGAGTCGTACGTTATGGCAGAAAAAAAATCATCCAACACCCAGCTCGAAGCGGTGTTGACGCAGATCCGAAAAGAATTTGGCGAAGCAGCAATCATGCGCATGGGCGATGCGGAAGCCTTCAAGGATATCCCGATCATTTCAACAGGCGCCTACTCGTTGAATTTGGCTTTGGGCGTGGGCGGACTTCCCCGTGGCCGCGTGGTTGAAATCTATGGGCAAGAGTCTTCAGGTAAGACGACGCTCGCCCTGCATGTCATTGCAGCAGCCCAAAAGGCTGGCGGACTCGCAGCGTTCGTGGATGCCGAGCATGCCATGGATCCGAGTTATGCGCGTCGTATCGGTGTGAATCTGGATGATCTCTTGATCTCTCAGCCTGGCTCTGGCGAAGAGGCTTTGACCATCACGGAACAACTCATCAAGAGCGGGGCCTTGGATGTGGTGGTTGTTGACTCTGTTGCCGCCCTCACCCCTCAAGCCGAAATTGATGGCAACATGGGCGATTCGCACATGGGCCTTCAGGCGCGCTTGATGTCGCAAGCTATGCGTAAGCTGACCAGCGTCATCTCGCAAACCCGTACGCTCTGCCTCTTCACCAATCAGGTGCGTGATAAGATCGGCGTGATGTTCGGCAACCCAGAGACGACCCCTGGCGGTAAGGCGCTGAAGTTCTACGCCTCTGTGCGCTTGAATGTGCAACGCATTGGCGCGATCAAGGATCCCGCCGGAACCGTCATCGGAAATCGTACGCGCGTCAAGGTCGTCAAAAACAAGATGGCGCCGCCCTTCACAGAAGCTGAATTTGATATTCTCTATGCACGTGGCATTTCATGGGAAGGCTCGGTTCTTGATGCCGCGCTCGCTCGCAATGTCGTGACCAAGCGAGGCTCCTGGTTGAGCTTTGGTGCTGAGCAGATCGGTCAGGGCGCGCTCGCGTCGACAGAGTTCTTGAGGTCTCATCCTGAAATCGTGGACCAGATCATCGAGAAGATCAAGAGCGAACCCGCTCCTGCCATCGGCAAGCCTGTACCCAAAGCCGACGACTAAATAAATGTGTAGTTCCTCATCCGGCAGCTGCCGGACACAGAGGGCACAGAGAACTTTGGAATTGTTTTTCTCTGTGAGCTCTGTGGGCTCTGTGAGAAAAAACTGCTACACAGTTTAAGATAATGTTCTAGTTGGCTGGCTACAGAAAGCCATTGTCGCGCAGCATCTCTTCCGTGATGGAAGAGGTGCTGTTATCGCGTCCGAGCAGGCGTGCGACATATTTGCCAAGGATGTCCCCTTCAAGATTGAGGAGGTCTCCTGTTTGGCGGGCGCAGAGGCTGGTCGCCTGAAGCGTATGGGGA
>CAIZQW010000425.1 GCA_903935195.1 uncultured bacterium | reverse complement strand
GCGACCGATCCGGCATCGGTCAGATTCCTCGCGGAACTCTACGACGAACTGCTCCCGAATTTCTCCAGCCGGCAGTTCAATGTCAATTGCGACGAGACGATAGACCTCGGCTGCGACCGGACGAAGGAAATCTGCGCGAAAATAGGGAAGGGCAAGGCCTATCTCGGGTTTGTCAAAGAGATTCACAAGCTTGTGACCGCCCGTGGACGGACGATGATGATGTGGGGTGATATCGTGATGAAACACCCGGAATTGATCGGCGATTTCCCTAAAAACGTCACCGTGCTGGAGTGGGGGTATGGTGCTGATCATCCCTTTGATGTGAACTGTCCCAAGTACGCCGCGGCTGGCGTCCCATACTATGTCTGCCCCGGGGTGTCAACATGGCGTACGTTTGCTGGCATGACCAGCAACACGATGGCGAACCTCTACAGTGCGGCTGTAAACGGCGTCAAGCATGGTGCCATCGGTTATCTTAATACCGACTGGGGCGATTATGGACATCCTCAGCCACAGGTGGTGAGCTATCCCGGGTATGTCTATGGCGCGTCCGTCTCGTGGGCTGTCGAAGCGAACCGCAGCCTCGACGTTCCGGCTGTACTCGACCAATATGTTTACCGCGACAGGGCAGGGATCATGGGCAAGCTGGTTTGTGACCTCGGCGATGCCTACAATGTGCCTGCCGTCAAGGGATGCAATGCTTCAGTGCTCTTCTATATGCTGATCAAGCCGGACGACAACTTCAATAGACGCCACTACTATGCAGATCTTCGCACGCTCACAAAGGAAGGCCTTGATAAGACATTGGTTTATATCGACCGGGTGATGGCGCCGCTCGGAAAAGCGGACATGGATCTTCCAGATGCGGGGCTCATCAAGGATGAGCTGAACTGCGCAGCCAACTTCCTCCGGCATGCCTGCCGCCTCGGAATAGCCCGGCTCGAAGCGCCGGACAAGAAGATTGTTAATATCCCCGCTGCGCGGCGTGCAGAACTGGCAGCAGAGCTTAAACAGATACTTGTCGAATACCAACGCCTGTGGCTGCTGCGCAACCGGCCAGGCGGGCTCGCCGACAGTGTTTCGGTGTTCGCTCCCTTGCTGAAGCGCTACCAAGCCGAAGGCTCGGCTCTAGCCCCGGGAGAGGCGACTAACGCTACTAACGCGGTGTCTACCCATGGTTTTGTCTGGCCGTCCGCGGTTCCGGCTGACTGTCCGTTCCCCCGCTCGAAGACACTCTCCGGCGTCCGGTTTACCGGCCGGCACAGCGATTATCACTGCGGCGATACGATCTATCCCTCCTGGGCATCTGACGGCAACCTGTATACCCCCTGGACTGACGGTATTACCGAGGGGATCAAATGCACCTCCGGCGGAAGTTTGAAGAACGGCTTTAAGACCGGTCATGCCGTGCTCACAGGTGAAGACCCGTTAAACCTGACCATCAAGAACACCTCAATGCCCAAGCGGGCGCTGGCAGCCCCTTACCGGGGAAGGTATCCCTGCGGTTCGCTGGTCTATAACGGTATCTGGTATTACGGCACTTACTGCCTCGGTCCTTCAGCCGGCTATAATCACGAAGGGTTCGAGTGGAATTGGCCGAACCTCGGCCCCATGCCTGGCTTCCAGATCTCGCGTGACCTGGGCAAGACCTGGGAGTCCTCGCCGCTCTCCCCGGAGAAGCCGCTCTTTCCCGAACCCGCTGAATTTTTGGGCCCGGTGAAAATGGGCGCGCCGCACTTCGTGGACTTCGGTAAGAACATGGAACACTCCCCTGATGGCAAGGCCTATCTCCTTGGTATGGGCGCCGAGGTCAATGATCCCATGCCGCGTCCCTGCGTCAAGCGGGGACAGTCTGGGTCAGTCTTTGACGTGAACCCGACGTGCGCGCAGCTCACCCGTCTGGAGATACGCGGGGAAGAGGCGGCAACCCCGGAGCTCAAGGAGGTCTACGAGCGGGCCTTCAAGCAGGCCGAAAGAAAATCCTTTGCCCACGGCAACCTGAGCTGGATCAGCGCGGACCAAGCTTATCTTGCACGCGTGACGCCTTCGCCGGAGACCATCAACGATATCAAGGCCTACGAGTTCTTCGCTGGCCATGACACGGCGGGCAAGCCGGTCTGGACCAGGGACTTCACAAAGATTAAACCGCTGCTGGAATGGAACAACCACATGGGCTGTGTCACCGCCACGTATGTGCCCGGCCTGAAGAAGTATTTGATGTGCGTGACCGACGGCTGGCCGACGGTGGCGAAGATGAACTCCTACATCCTGGAGGCCGATGTCATCACAGGGCCGTGGCGGATGGTCGCCTACCTGAAGGACTTCGGCGAGCAGGCGTATTTTCTCAATTTCCCCAGTAAATTCCTTAGCGCCGACGGCAAGACCCTGTGGCTCTGCTACTCTGCAAATTTCAGTCAGGGCGTAAACGGCATGGAGCTGAAATTCAATCCGCCGGGAGGTCGCTACGGACTCTCCCTTCACGAAATCCAGTTACAGACGAAAGAGAAATAGAAAGATGAGCAGAATCAACACGTTAATCATCGCAGGCATGCTCCTGCTTGGAATGCAGGCAACATGGGTTCACGCGGCGGATGCGCCGAAGCCGCCGGATCTAACCGCGGGCGGTGAGAAGGACAAGACTCACGACTGGCTGCTCGGGCCGACCGGCCTTCGGGGCTGGATGTTTACTGAAAGGGGACGGAGCACTGCCGCACGCCAGATCCTGGTGACCGCAGTGGACAAGGGCTCGCCCGCGGACGGGATCCTCTCCACCAACGACGTCATCCTCGGCGTGGAGGGTAAACCATTCACAGCCGATGCCCGCATCCAGTTCGCAAAAGCCATCACCGCCGCGGAAACGAAGAAGGGCGGAGGCGCGCTTCGCCTGATGCGCTGGCGGGCAGGCGAGACTGCGAATGTGGAGTTGAAGATGAAGGTGTTGGGCAGCTACAGCGACACGGCCCCGTATGAGTGTCCGAAGTCGATGGCCATCTTTGAGCAGGGCTGCGAGCAGATTGCGAAGGGTGGACTCAAGAGCGGCGACGGGATGGCTGGCAACCTCAACATGCTGGCGCTGCTGGCCAGCGGCAAGGAGGAGTACTGGCCATTGATGGCGGAATACGCCAGGAAATTGGCACCGCGCATGAACCTGACCAAAATGGGTTGCTGGGGCCATGCCTACGCGAACCTGTTCCTGGCCGAGTATGTCCTGGCCACCGGCGACAAGGAGATGCTGGCGGAACTGAAGCGCACGACGATGGACGCGGTGGCGGCCCAGAGCAGCTACGGGACCTGGGGGCATGGCGGCCGCAAGCCCAATGGCAATTGTTCCGGCTACGGTGCCATGAACCAGATTGGCTTGGCGATGACGATTTCAATGGTTCTGGCGCGTGAAGCCGGCGTGAAGGATCCTGCGCTCGACAAGGCCATCGCCAAGTCGGCGAATTTCCTGCGCTGGTATGTCGACAAGGGCGCCATTCCGTAT